>JBBQNW010000088.1:0-10614 GCA_038330335.1 Burkholderiales bacterium
GCATCACCGCTTTAAGCAACGGCAACTACGTGGTGCGCTCGAGCGACTGGGACAACGGCACTGTTGCTAATGTCGGCGCTGTGACCTGGGGCAACGGCAGCGGCGGGGTCAGCGGCGTGGTCTCAAGCAGCAACTCGCTGGTCGGCAGCACGGCAAACGACTACGTTGGCAAGTACGGCATCACCGCTTTAAGCAACGGCAACTACGTGGTGCGCTCGAACAACTGGGACAACGGCACTGCTACTTATGCTGGCGCTGTGACCTGGGGCAACGGCAGCATCGGCGTCAGCGGGGCGGTCTCAAGCAGCAACTCGCTGGTCGGCAGCACTGCGAACGACCGAGTGGGCAGCGGCGGAGTGACCGCCCTGTCCGATGGCCGGGCCTTGGTGAAGTCCCCGAAATGGAGTCAGATCACGCCATCAATCCTGACTGGTGCCGGACGGGTGGACATCATCTCGCTTCCCAGCAGTGCCAGCCTGCCGCTGAGATTTAACACCGATGCCAGTGCCAGCAGCAGCCTGAGCGCGAGCACCTTGTTGGCGCAGCTCAATGCCGGCACCAATGTGACGCTGCAAGCCAGCAACGACATCAGCCTGTCCACGGCGGTCACCGTCAACAATCCGAGCGGCAACGGCGGGGCACTGACGCTGCAGGCGGGTCGCTCCATTCTGCTCAACGCCAACCTCAGCACTGACAACGGCAACCTCACGTTAATCGCCAATGAAACGGCAGCCAATGGCGTGATCGATTCCTACCGCGATGCCGGTGCTGCCCAAATCACCCAGGCGGCGGGCACCACCATAGACACAGGAAGCGGCAGTGTGAGTGTCAACCTCAAGGACGGGGCGGGGCTAAGCAACAACACCTCTGGCGCGGTGACGCTGGCCAGCATTACTGCCGCCAGTGTGTCGGTGGCGTCGAACGGCTTGACCGCCAGCGCCACGGCCAACAACAAAACCTACGACGGCAACAGCGCAGCCACCCTCAGCGCGGCCCGCGTGAGTGGCCTGGCCCTGCAAAGCGGCAGCAACCTCGCGGTGCTCAATCCCACGGCGGGCAGCTTTGCCGACGCGAATGCCGGTAGCGGCAAAAGCGTCACCAGCAACGCCTTCGGGATCAGCGGCTACAACGCAGCCCAGGTCAGTAACCTGCTCCAAGGCAGCACTCCGTTGACCGCCATCACCAGCGCCGATATCACCCAAGCCGCGCTGACGGCGATTGTCGGCAGCCTGACCGGCAACGTCACCAAGACTTACGACGGCACCAACGTGGCCGAGCTGAAAGCGGGCAACTACCTGCTAAGCGGCTGGGTCAGTAGTGATGGTGCCACGGTCACCAAGACCGCCGGCACCTATGACAATGCCAACGCAGGCAGCAACAAGACGGTGACGGTGTCGCTGAACAATGGCGACTACAACGCCACCGGCTCGACCAATCTGGGCAATTACACCTTGCCGACCAGCATCGGCGGGAGCGTGGGCAGCATCAACAAGGCGCATCTGACGGTGACGGCCGACAACCAAAGCCGTCTGTATGGCGCAGCCAACCCGGCTTTGAGCGAGACCATCAGCGGCTTTGTCAATAGCGAGAACGCCAGCGTAGTCAGTGGCACCGCCAGCGGCACGACTATAGCTACCATCAGCACCGGCGTGGGCACGCAAGTCATCGCCGGCAACACCACCGGTCTGAGCGCTGCCAACTACGACTTTACTGCGGCCAACGGTGCTTTGGCCATCAGTCAACGCCCGGTCACGGTGACGGCGGACGCCAAGACCAAGGTCTACGGCAATACCGACCCGAGCCTGACTTACCAAGTCACTAGCGGTAATCTGGTCAGCGGCGACAGCCTCACGGGCGCACTCACGCGCGGCGTGGGTGAAAACGTGGGTAGCTACAGCATTGATGCCAGCGCCTTGGCCAACGGCAACTACCTGATTACCGCCAGCAACGGCGTTTTAGCGATTGAAAAGAATCTGGTGGTGGATAACGCGGTACGGTCCGCGCAGCTTCAAGCTTCTAACGGGACTAACACTGTGGCTGCCGGCCCGGCCGCTGCAACCTCTGGCTACACCATGCCAGGCACACTACAGAGGGCAGGTTTGAGCCCCATCAGTTCGCAGCCCACTAGCGCCATGACGGCCAACGTCAACGTCAGCGGTGGACTGGCCTTTATTCAAGTGGCCGATGAGGCATCCAAGGCAACCGGGACTACGGCTGCGGGTGCAGCGCCGGCTGCGTTGCCTGCCTCCGGTGGCCCCGACACCTCGGGCTTTGTGCGTGTCATTGTCATCAACGGCGGAATCAACCTGGCCCGATCATCTGACAACCTGACGCGATAAGGCTGTTGCTACTAATTAACAATCAGAATATGAAAAAACAACTAATTCCCCAGCGCCATGCGCTTAGCTTAACACTGACCTTCTTGGCGGTGGCACCCTTGACTACTCCGGTTCAAGCGCAAATTGCCCCCGATGCCGGAACCATCCTGCAACAGCTTCAGCCGCCCGTTGCGGCCCCGCGCGCGCGCGCGCCTTTGAGCATTCAAGCCCCGCCGCCGTCTGGCTTGGTCTTGCCCGGTGGCGCCGTGGTGGGGGTGCAGTCGGTCAGCTTTGCGGGTAATACCGTCATCAGCCAGGACGCACTGCAAGCCGCACTGGGCGATGTGGCCGGCAAGTCGTTTGACCTGGCCGGTCTGCGTGGTCTGGCTGAGCGCATCAGCGACTTCTACCACGCCAGTGGTTTCCCGTTTGCGCGTGCCGTATTGCCACCGCAAGACTTGCAACAAGGTGTTTTGCGCATGGAGATCATTGAGGGGCGCTACGGTCTGGTGCAAGCCCAAACAGAAGAAAGCAAGGACGCCGCCCTGGCAACGCAGGCGACGCCATTTCTCGGTGGATTGAAGCCCGGTGCCGTGATTGATAACGTGTCCCTGGAGCGCGCGTCCCTTTTGCTGGACGACCTGCCGGGGATTAAAACCACGCCGGTGATCCGCCCCGGCGCGCAAGCCGGCACGGGTGATCTGGTGGTGCAAGTACGCCGTGACCAACGCCTGACTGGCGACGTGGGACTGGACAATGCGGGCAGCCGTTACACCGGCCAGACCCGCGCCCGCGCCAACTTCAATCTTAACAGTCCTTTTATGCTGGGCGATCAGATCAGCATCCATAGCGTCGTGAGCGAAGCGCAGCTGTGGCTGGGTGCGCTGGGCTACAGCTTGCCTGTGGGCTCCTCGGGTCTGCGGGGCAATGTGGGCTACTCTTACACCAGCTATTCGCTGGCGAAAGAGTTTGCCAGTCTGCAAGCCAACGGCACCGCCAAAGTGGCCAGCGCCGGGCTAAGTTACTCGCTGGTTCGTTCGCAAAACACCAACCTCGCGCTCAGCGCTACTTACCAATCCAAAGACCTGCACGACAACAAAGACAGCACCAGCACCCGCGAGAGCAAGTCCAGCGAGTCTCTGCCGATTGCCTTGCAGTTTGACTACCGCGATAGCGCAGGCGGCGGTGGCATCACTTACGGCAGCGTTGGGTGGACGCCGGGCAAACTTTCGCTGGATGCGGCGTTGACCGGCTTGGATGCCAACAATACGCGTGGCAGTTTTGATAAATTCAACCTGGATGTGGTGCGACTTCAATCCTTGCCGGGAGCTTTCAGCCTGATGGGGCGCATCAGCATTCAGACGGCTAGCAAGAATCTGGACTCGTCCGAAAAGATGAGCCTGGGCGGCAGCGGCGGTGTACGTGCCTATCCTTCAGGCGAGGCCAGCGGCGATGAAGGCACGTTGGCCCAGCTGGAATTGCGCTACAGCGCGGGTACTTATGCACCATTTGTATTTTGGGATGGCGGTTCCATCAGGACCAATGCCAAACCGGTCGCTACCGCAACCAGTAATGCGCGCCGTGTAAGTGGCGGTGGCGTGGGCGTGCGTTATCAGCGCAATGCCTGGAGTGCGGATGCCACTTTGGCCTGGCGCGATCAGGGCGGTGCACCGCAAGCCGATACCAGTAGTGATCCCCGGCCCAGAGTGTGGGTAAATCTGGCGTATCGGTTCTGACGGCAGCGACGCCATGAAGAAGCATCGCCAGAGTAGCTGCTCATTGTTTATTGTTGATTGCTGATTGCTGATTGCTGATTGTGAAGAGTAGCGGTTATCGCAGCAAGGTTAGTCTGTTTGCGCAGCGGCTGGCTAATGTGTTCAATTGATGTCCCTATACTAGACACTCTGAAAAATGCCTGAACCGGGCATTTTTTTGCATGTTTTGCATGTATAGGGGTCAATCACTTATTCGTTTTTCTGTGTTTGCCGGGTGTGCCGGGTGTGCATTCATGACCTATGCCTACTTTACGTTGGTTTCCCTAAGCCTACGGTTTCAGCGGCAAACTCGTGATCCGTTGGTGCCGTGTTTGACTCACGGCAGGCCCACCAAGAATACGATTTAAAATCAGATGCTTACACGCTCCAGCTCGTAAGCATTTTTGTTTTCAGGCTTCCGGTATTTCCGGAAAATATTTTGAGTGCCGGATAATGCGACAAAGATTGCTTGCCGGTTCACGTATTGGCGTCGCGCAGCGCTAAATGTGTCTTTTAATTATTCATCAGTGGCTTATTTTAAGGACTTTTTGGCTGTGTTTGCGGAGTCGTCGTCGTGTGGTGGTATAATCCTGCGCTACAGTATTACACCCACGCCTTTACCTCTCGCGACATAGCATTAATGCCATACATTTTTGTCATGTCCGACCCAGGCAAGGCTCACCCTGCATACCATGACCGATACCACGCCGCATCCCGAGCAAATTTCTGAGCAAATTCCTGACACTGTCCGTTTTGATTCTTTCGGCCTGTCGCCGGATATCCTGCGCGCTTTAAACGATCAGGGCTATGTGCACCCGACGCCGATTCAGGCGGAGGCGATACCTATCATATTGCAAGGCCGTGATGTGATGGGCGCTGCGCAAACGGGCACTGGCAAGACTGCCGGTTTTTCTCTGCCGATTATTCAGCTGTTGCTGGCGCATGCCAACACTAGTGCCTCGCCGGCCCGCCACCCTGTGCGCGCCTTGATTCTGACGCCGACCCGCGAATTAGCTGATCAGGTTGCTGAAAATGTGAAAGCCTATTCCCGTCATACGCCTTTGCGCGCGACCGTGGTGTTTGGCGGTATTGATATGGCACCACAGACGGCGGCCTTGCGTTCCGGGATAGAAATCGTTATTGCTACCCCGGGTCGTTTGCTCGATCACGTGCAGCAAAAAACGATCAATTTGTCGCAGACCCAGATTTTGGTGATGGACGAAGCTGATCGTATGCTGGATATGGGGTTTTTACCGGATCTGCAACGCATCATTAATTTGTTGCCTAAGAAGCGCCAAAATCTGATGTTCTCAGCGACTTTTTCTACCGAGATTAAAAGGCTGGCGGCCAGCTTTTTGACCGATCCGGTCACGATCGAAGTGGCGCGCAGCAATGCCACCGCCGAAAACGTGACACAAATTTTGTACAAGGTGCAAGAGGATGAAAAACGCGATGCAGTCTCGTTCATCATTCGCGAGCGCGGTCTGAAGCAAGTCATCGTTTTTTCTAATACCAAGATCGGCGCTTCACGTCTGGCTTTGCATCTGGTGAAACAGGGCGTTAAAGCCTCGGCGATTCACGGCGACAAGTCACAAGCGGAACGTATGGGCGCGCTGGAGGCCTTTAAACGTGGCGAAGTGGAAGTGCTGGTCGCTACCGACGTCGCTGCCCGTGGCTTGGATATTTCCGAGATGCCTTGCGTGATTAACTTCGATTTGCCCTACAACGCCGAAGATTATGTCCACCGCATCGGTCGTACCGGTCGTGCCGGTGCTAAGGGCGATGCGATCTCTCTGCATACCGATAAGGACGAGCGCTTGCTGCTCGATATCGAAAAGCTGATCAAACAAAAAATCGTGCGCTTACAACTGGCGGGTTTTGTCGCTACCTCATTGTTGCCAGCTGCGCGTCCGCCGCGGGCTTCTTATGCTGAGAAAAATGCAGAAAAAAGTGCGGAAAGAGCGACAGAAAAAGCTGCTGATAAGCCTTATGAACGTCCGGCGCGCAGCTATAGTCCAGCGCGCGAAAAGGTCGATCCGTGGTTTAGTAAGCCGTATGAGCCTAGCGCGTCTTCACTGGTCACAACCGCCAGCACGGCAGCACAGTCCAGCGTTGCCGGTAAACCGCAAAAAAAGGCTTTTTTACTTGGTGGTGTTGTCAAATAAGTCATCTTACTGACAAGCTATTTTAGTCCGGGACAAAGCAATAAAAAAACCCGTCATCAGCCTCAGCGCTGATGACGGGTTTTTTGTTTCTGCCCACCGATATTGTCCCTTCCTGCAAAATTTCCGCTCAATTACCCATCAGCATGCGTTGCACCACAGGATCGCCTAGTTTTTGTAAAAACCATTGCAAAGCTTTGCCCTTGTCAGTGCTGCGCCAGGCATAACGATTATTGCCACCTGGGCGGGTTTCTAAGGTCAACTTTTCTATCAGGGCGCCGCTTTGTAAATACTTGTGTGCCATGCGGCGCGGTAAATGACCACAGCCCAGGCCGGCTAATTGCGCGCGGAGCTTGGCATGCATGGAGGGCACGGTGAGTGTATCCTGGCCGCTCAATAGACCCGCAGTGATACTCGGCAGATTGGGTCCGGTATCGCCGACGGCAACGGCTCTGTGCGCTTGCATCATTGCCGCGGTCAATGGCCCGGTTGTCAGCGCCAGGGGATGATCTGGTGCCACCGCAAACACCCAGTCAATCTGACCGAGGGCACGGGTCTGGTAATCCCCTTGCATACGGATGATGTCGGGGCCGTCATAGGCGGCGCCGATAGCCAGATCGGCGCGCCCCAGCACCAGGGCTTCCCAGACCCCGGATAACACTTCCTGCGAAATACGCAAACGCGTGCCGCCAGCCTCATGTTCAAATTCCTGGATCAACGGCAGCAAACTGTCAAATTCAATCACGCCATCAATGACGATGCGCAATTCCACTTCCCAACCGGTGGCGGCGCGTTTCACTCGTTGTTCCAGTTCCTGGGCTGCCTGCAGTAAATATCTGCCCTGGGTCAGTAATTCTTGCCCGGCATCGGTCAGTTTGGCTCGGTGGCCGCGGCGGTCATACAGTAGCAGATCGAGATCTTCTTCCAGTTTTCGTATGGTGTAAGTGAGAGCCGAAGGCACTTTGTCCATCGCCATAGCAGCGGCGGCAAAGCTGCCGTGGCGGTCGATAGCGTCTAAAGTTTGCAGTGCTTCAAGCGTGATGTTCATGGTGAAAATTTTGATTAATCCTGAGTCCTGAGGCAGGCTTGTGGCGCTGTTTCTGTATGCCCCTGACAGCAAGATATTTTTTATTCAAAAAAACTGAATAACTTATCTGAAATTTTACCCTTATCTTCGCCGTTCGCCTTGTATATAGTAGGAAACGTCATACCAATATTTTGAATAAGGAATCAATATGCTTACCGTACGCAAATCTGAAGAGCGGGGTTATGCCAGTCATGGTTGGCTGGAGTCTTACCATAGTTTTTCTTTTGCCGATTATCACGATGCGGCGCACATGGGCTTTGGCCCCTTGCGCGTGATTAATGATGACTGGATAGCGGCCGACATGGGTTTCGGTACGCATGGCCACCGCGATATGGAAATTATTACCTATGTACTGGAAGGCGAAATTGCCCACCAAGACAGCATGGGCAATGGCAGCACGATACGCCCCGGCGATGTGCAGCGCATGAGTGCGGGCACCGGCGTGCGGCATTCCGAATTTAATCCTTCATCCGAGCATAAAACGCATCTGCTGCAAATCTGGATACAACCTGCCGCAGAAGGAATTACCCCGGGCTACGAAGAAAAAAACTTTAGCCAGGAAGAAAAGCAAGGACGTTTGCGACTGGTAGCGTCGGGCGATGCCGAAGATGGTTCAGTCAAAATTCATCAAGATGCCAAGTTGCATGTGGGCTTGTTTGATGGCGACCAGACACTGAGTTTGCCTCTGGTAAAAAGCCGGCTCACCTACGTCCATCTGGCACGTGGCCTGTTGACAGTCAATGGCGTGGTGTTGAGGGCAGGTGATGCGCTGATGTTACGGGAAGAAGAGCTGTTGAGTCTGGTAAGTGGCGTGCAGGCAGAAGTGCTGGTATTTGATTTACCAAACTAAGTTGCCAAACTAAGTTGCACAAATAAGTTAGCAAACTAAGTTAGCAAACTAAGTTAGCAAACTAAGTTGCACAAATAAGTTCAGCAAATAAGTTGAGCAAATTGGTAAAAAATTAAGCGTCGTGAAAGCGGTGCACGGGAATCTCCCCGATTGTCAATCAAGGAAATCATTATGAAGAAAATCGCCATTGTTTACCATTCAGGTTATGGTCACACCACAAAAGCGGCAGAAGCCGTGCAGGCCGGCGCAACGGCTGCCGGTGGCGCGGCTGAATTAATCCGCATCGATGCGGAAGGCAATATTACTGAAGCCCAATGGGCCAGCCTGGCGGCGGCCGACGCCATCGTATTTGGTTCGCCGACTTATATGGGCACGGTTTCCTGGCAGTTTAAGAAATTTGCCGATGCGTCCTCTAAACCGTGGTATTCCCAGATCTGGAAAGATAAAATTGCAGCCGGTTTTACCAATTCTGCCACCATGAATGGCGACAAACTGTCGACTTTGCATTACCTGTTTACCTTGTCGCAACAGCACTCCATGATCTGGGTCGGCACCGGCATGATGCCATCAAACAGCAAGGCAGCACAGCGTAATGACATTAACTATGTCGGCAGTTTTGCCGGCCTGATGACACAATCGCCGTCGGATTCCTCACCAGAAGAAGGCCCGTTACCAGGCGACCTGGCAACCGCTAACTTGTTCGGCCAGCGGATTGTGGAAGTCGCCGGCAAATTGGCGTAAGCTAGCTGCGGGCTGGATCTGGCGTCATTAGCGGCACCGATATGGCCCAGCATGACGCGATTGGCCTGAGTGGCACGCAGCGGTGCGCCCGAACCGATCAGGTTCGTGCGGCTCAGAATGGCATTGGCGCCGAACCGACCAAAATCGGGCCCGAGTTTGACCGTGCTCATATCTGCCTTAGCAAGCGTAAAGTGGCGCTGGCATACATCGACGCGGCTGCTGTTGCCAATTGCGCTGTCACTGGGTAGTAAGCCGTTACCGATCGTAGTGTGGTTCGTTTGCCGCCGCACCCGAGCGCTTCACCGCCCACTGCCAGACCGCCGACCGCCGACCGCAGACGGCATCGCCCGGGCAGGAAATCCGGGTGTAGCAGGCATTGACCGCCGCCGTTACAGACAGTCCAGTCGCCGGCTTTCAGGTTGGCCGCGTGTGCTGATTGTGCTGCGCCCAATATGGCTGATACGGCTGCTGAGATGAGGATCAATTATTTCATTTGTGCTCCTCCGGGTAGTTTCGAATTTTTGTTAGTCAAGCAAATGCCGACCAGGTAGCAAACGCAAAACGTATCAGGCAGATTACAATTGGTTTAAAGAACCGGTCGTGCTGCAAGAGCGCGCTACACTGTTTTTGCAGCTGTGCGACGAACCAATCTGGCTACCCGTCGCCGTGCAGATGGATGAACTCACATCGCCTTCGGGCGCGACCTTTACCACCAAGGTGCACTATGCCAAAATTTGCTGCCAATCTGACCATGATGTTCAATGAAGTCCCGTTCCCGCAGCGCTTTGCGGCGGCGGCGGCGGCTGGTTTTAAGGCGGTGGAATTCCTTTTTCCTTACCAGCATACAGCGCAAGACGTGGCGCGATGGCTGAAAGACAGCCAGCTGGAAAATGTCCTGTTCAACCTGCCGCCCGGCGACTGGGCCGCCGGAGAGCGCGGCCTTGCCGCCTTGCCCGGTCGTGAGGACGAGTTTCGTACCGGTGTCGCGCGCGCGATCAATTACGCCGTCAAGCTGGGGACGCCGCGTTTGCACATGATGGCGGGCTTGATCCCGGCCGGGGCAGATCTGGCGCTGCACCGCCAAACTTACCTCGATAATCTGCGTTACGCGGCGCGTGAAGTGGGTCAACATGGCATCACCCTGTTAATTGAGCCGATAAACGGGCGCGATATGCCAGACTACTTCCTCAATTCCCAGGCGCAGGCGCATGCCTTGCGCGCAGAATCAGGTGAATCCAACGTTCAAGTGCAAATGGATTTTTATCATGCGCAGATCGTCGAGGGGGATCTGGCCACAACCTTTATCAAGTATTTTGACGGCATCGGGCATGTGCAGATTGCCAGCGTGCCCAGCCGCAATGAGCCGGACGATGGCGAAGTGAATTACCCCTACCTGTTTCGCCTGCTGGATGAACTCGGCTATCAAGGCTGGGTCGGTTGCGAATACCGTCCGCGTGGACGCACCGAAGATGGTCTGGCCTGGTTTGTTAAGGCGCGCACGAGCTCCTAGAGCGCCGTGCCGTGTGAATGTGCTGCCCATATGCCGCGGTGCTTAGCCCGGCAGACGCCACTGGCGACCGGCAGCACGTCGACAGCGTCTGACGTGGCGGCCAGCGTCAATGATTTCTCTGGGCCCAGTACCATCATCCCAGTCGATATACCGTCTGCCTGCAAACCTGTTGCGGCAATGACGGTGACGCTA
>JBBQNW010000089.1:0-10560 GCA_038330335.1 Burkholderiales bacterium
CATGCACCCGATCCACTCCTGCTCCCTCTCGGCTTCAACCGCATCAACAATAGCCCTTCCGAACAGGCCGTGTTGAAAGCTATGTGTCTGTAATGGCCACTGGTTCAAAACCATCGTGAGAGGGCGCACTCGTCTTGACGCCGAGGCGGGCATATTTTTATTGTCCCTAAGGAGAATATATGCGTCATTATGAAATAGTATTTATCGTACACCCTGATCAAAGCGAGCAAGTGCCTGCAATGATCGAACGCTACAAAGCTAGCGTAACTACACGTGGTGGCCAAGTTCACCGCGTTGAAGATTGGGGCCGTCGTCAACTTGCCTACATCGTTCAAAAATTGGCTAAAGCACACTATGTTTGTATGAACATTGAGTGCGATGCTGAAACTTTGCTTGAGTTGGAAACAGCATTCAAATTTAATGATGCGGTTCTGCGCCACCTCACAGTCAAACTGAAAAAAGCTGAAACTACTCCATCTCCAATGATGAAAGCAGTTCAGAAAGAAGATGCAGCTAAGACGCAACGCGTTGAAGCGCCTGCAGCTTAATTTTTTTGACGAAGGACGCGTAATTATTTGTGAACCAGCTTAAAGTTGTTGCAAGCATTGCAGAAAAATCGGCGCTGCGTTATACGCCAGCCGGAATTCCGATAGCAACTGCAGTGTTAATGCACGGCTCACAGCAAGAACAGGCAGGTACTCAACGCCAGGTCGAATTTGAAATTGCTGCAATTGCTGCAGGTGTTATTTCAAAAAGATTTCTGGAGATTCAATTGGGTACTTCCATGATCTTCACAGGTTTTTTAGCGCGTAAAAATCGCAACAGCAAAAGTCTCGTTTTTCATATCACTGATTTTCAGGAAAATGATCTCGGGACACCTTTACTAGATTAGGAGCCTAAAATGGCATTCGGTAAAAAATTTGATAAAAGCAAACTGAAGCAAAAGCGTCAGCAACAAAACCCTTTGTTTAAGCGTAAGAAGTTTTGCCGCTTTACAGCTGCGCATGTAGCCCAAGTCGATTACAAAGACATTGATACATTAAAAGACTTCGTGCAAGAAAACGGCAAAATCATGCCAGCACGTTTGACAGGTACTAAAGCACTGTACCAGCGTCAAGTTGACACAGCGATCAAACGCGCACGCTACCTCGCGTTGCTGCCGTACACTGATCTGCACACAGCGTAATTGACGACAAGGTATTAGGAGAAAAATATGCAAGTTATTCTGATGGATAAAGTCGTTAATCTCGGCAATCTGGGTGATGTAGTTCGTGTAAAAGATGGTTATGCACGTAACTTTTTGATTCCTCAACGTATGGCTCGTCGCGCTACTGCTGCTGCAATCGCAGAGTTTGAAGCAAAACGCGCTGAGTTGGAAAAAGCTGCTGCAGCTAAATTGGCTGTGGCTCAAGCTCAAGGCGAAAAATTGAGTGGTTTGACTGTACAGATCTCGCAAAAATCTGGCGTTGATGGTCGTTTGTTTGGTTCTGTTACCAATTCAGACATCGCTGATGCACTGGTTAAGCAAGGTTTTGCGGTTGAAAAAGCGCAAGTCCGCTTGCCATTAGGCCCGTTGAAGACGACTGGTGATCACGCTGTTTCAGTGGCTTTGCATACTGACGTTGTGATTGATGTGATTGTTGCTGTATTAGGCGAACACGCTTAATACCTCGCATTACCAAAAAAAGCCGGGTTATCCCGGCTTTTTTTATGTGCGAACGATTATCGTGAGTGCTGGCATGACCTGTGTCTGGCAAAAAAAATGTTAATTTACACGAAAATTTGTCAATGAGGTATTGCATAAATTCTTGCTTCTATGCATTTTCTACACTCCCTTAAGTGACGTTAATTGGGCGCACTTTGATTTGTTTTTGAGGCTAAATAAAAAGGTATAATGCGCGCCATGAAAGCTCCTTCCGACCCTCAACTTGATTCCATCCGTGTTCCACCGCATTCTATCGAAGCGGAGCAGTCTGTCTTGGGCGGCTTGCTATTGGATAATGCTGCTTGGGATAGGATTGCTGATTTTATTAATGAAGGCGATTTTTATCGCTATGATCATCGCATTATTTTTCAATGTATCGTTAAGCTGATTAATAGTTCCAGACCGGCCGATGTCATTACCGTGTTTGATGCACTCACTGCGATTAATAAGGCAGAAGATGCTGGTGGACTCACTTATCTCAATGCCTTAGCCCAGAATACGCCGTCGGCTGCCAATATACGGCGCTACGCCGAGATCGTGCGTGATCGTGGTGTGCTGCGTAAACTGATTACTGTTGCCGACGAAATTTCCGGCCAGGCCTTTAATCCGCAAGGTAAAGAAGTTAAGCAGATGCTTGATGAGGCCGAATCCAAGATTTTTGCGATTGCCGAAGAAGGTTCCCGCGGCGCCCAGGGTTTCCATGCGATTCAACCTTTGCTGACCCAGGTGGTGGAACGCATTGATGAGTTGTATAACCGGGACCATACCAGCGATATTACCGGCGTACCAACTGGTTTTACCGATCTGGATAAAATGACTTCTGGCTTGCAGCCAGGCGATTTGATTATCGTAGCGGGTCGCCCTTCTATGGGTAAGACCGCGTTTTCTATCAATATTGGTGAAAATGTCGCGATTGAAAGTGGTTTGCCTGTTGCCGTGTTCTCGATGGAGATGGGCGGTGCCCAGTTAGCCATGCGTATGCTCGGTTCTGTCGGGCGGCTGGATCAGCATCGCCTGCGTACCGGACGTCTGATCGATGAAGACTGGCCACGCCTGACGCATGCGATTCAGAAGATGAACGATGCGCAATTGTATATCGACGAAACCCCCGCGCTGAGTTCTATCGAGCTACGCGCCCGTGCCAGGCGGCTGTCGCGCCAATGCGGCAAGTTGGGCCTGATCGTGATCGATTACTTGCAGCTGATGTCGGGAAATACTCAGGGTGAAAACCGTGCCACCGAAATTTCAGAAATCTCCCGGAGTTTAAAAGGTCTGGCAAAAGAATTGCAGTGTCCGGTAATCGCCCTGTCACAGCTTAACCGCGCTTTGGAGCAACGTCCGAACAAACGCCCGGTGATGTCGGATCTACGTGAATCTGGTGCGATCGAACAAGATGCTGACGTGATCTTGTTTATTTATCGTGATCAGGTCTACAACCCCGATTCCCCCGATAAAGGCACGGCCGAAATCATTATCGGTAAACAGCGCAATGGCCCTATCGGGAGCGTACGCTTAACCTTCCTCGGCGAGTACACCAAGTTTGATAATTACACCGGTTCATTGTCCATCTATGGCGACAACGAATAGGTCTGATTTTCCGCTAGCCATAATTGCTAATCAGTAAATGACAAACCATTAATAGTCAGCAATAAGCAATAAGTAATAAGCAATAAGTAATAAATAATAAATAATAAGTAACAAACAAGATCTTGTAGCAAGGTCCGCAATGCCAGGCGATCCTTGTGCCTTGCGGGTCAATTCTAGAAATTTTCTATTTTCAGTGAGAAAAAAATGTTTGGACGATTCATGCCCACCGAGGGTAAATTTTTTGACCTATTCAATCAGCACGCAGAATTGTGTGTGAAAGGATCAAAAGAAATGGTTGCCTTGATGACCAATTTTGATGACTTGGAATTACGTGTCCATGCGATTGAAGGGATAGAAAAACAGGCTGACACCGTCACTTACAATACGATAGAACTGTTGCACAAAACCTTCATCACGCCTTTGGACCGTGATGATATCCATAAGCTGATTACCCGCATGGATGACATTCTCGATTTATTGGAAGATGCGGCGCAGACTATTTCACTGTATGACATCCGGGAAATTACGCCGGAAGCCAAGCGACTTGCCGAGTTGTGCCTGGCTTGTTCTGAAAAAGTCAAAGCCGCTGTTGGCTTGTTGCACAATATGGATAATTCGCGCGAGATTCTGTCGATTTGTGAAGAAATTGACCGCCTTGAATCGGATGCCGATCACGTCATGCGTGCCGCGATGTCTAAGCTGTTCAGGGATGAACCGGATGTACGCAACCTGATCAAATTAAAAGCCATCTACGAAATTCTGGAAACGGTGACTGACCGTTGCGAAGATGTGGCGAACATCATTGAAGGCATCATCGTCGAAAATGCATAAAGTGCGTTAAGGATGCTGGCGCGGCCGGTGCACCCGTAAGCCATGCTTTATTCTTAGACGATAGTTTTAATATGTGCAGGCTCTCTCTGCCAGAGAGAGTCTAAAAGTTAAGTGATCCCTATGCAAACCTTCCATATGAGCATCTACATCATCGGTTTTTTGGTGATACTGGCTCTGTTATTTGATTTTATGAATGGCTTCCACGACGCGGCAAATGCGATTGCCACCGTGGTCTCCACTGGTGTACTCAAGCCGCAACAAGCGGTTGCTATGGCTGCATTTTTTAATGTACTGGCGATTGTCGTGTTCCCTCTGACGGTGGCAACGACGATAGGAAAAGGAACGATCGACCCTACTGTGGTAGATCACTACGTGATTTTTGGTGCTTTGGTGGGCGCCATATTCTGGAATTTTGTCACCTGGTATTTTGGTATTCCTTCGTCTTCATCACATGCGCTGATTGGCGGGATGGTCGGTGCCGCAGTTGCCAAAGCCGGTACCGGTGCCCTGATTTCTGCTGGTTTATATAAAACGATTATTTTTATCGTGGTGTCGCCTTTGCTGGGGTTTTTCCTCGGTTCTTTGATGATGTTGCTGGTGTCCTGGCTGTTCGTGAAATCGACGCCACGTAAAGTGGATAAATGGTTTCGCCGGCTGCAATTGGTGTCCGCGTCTATGTTCAGTCTGGGGCATGGCGGCAATGATGCGCAAAAAACCATGGGCATCATCTGGATGTTGCTGATTTCTGCTGGCTACTCCAGCCAGGCCGATAAGATGCCGCCAATGTGGGTGGTACTCTGTTGTTATACCGCGATAGGTTTGGGCACCTTGTTTGGCGGCTGGCGTATCGTTAAAACGATGGGGCAAAAAATTACCAAGCTCAAACCTGTTGGTGGTTTTTGTGCTGAAACCGGTGGTGCTATCACGTTGTTTTTAGCCACGGCATTGGGCATTCCGGTGTCGACGACACATACCGTAACTGGCGCTATTGTTGGCGTCGGTTCTGCACAAAAAATGTCGGCAGTGCGTTGGGGTGTTGCCAGTAATATCGTCTGGGCCTGGTTTTTGACAATACCGGCGTCAGCTTTCGTCGCAGCGATCGCCTGGTGGATAGGCCGACAAATTCTGTAATTTATTCTTAAGTTCAGGAAAAAATCCTCGCTTTAGTTCACGTTAGCGAGGATTTTTTATTCCCATTCAGTAACTCAGCAACTCATCCGATCAGCAAGAACGACACTAGTTTAGGCCACGATGTGCCGGATTCCAGTGTCGGCGCACTGGCTAGCGGGCCGAATCGGCCAGTTTGCTATAGTGAATCGCCATATCCAACTGCCGGCGCAATAAATCTTGCTCGCTGGCATTTTCAGCCACTACAGGTGAATCAAGGTGGTGCGAAATTCCGGAGC
The DNA here is from genome assembly GCA_038330335.1 of Burkholderiales bacterium. Classification (GTDB taxonomy): domain Bacteria; phylum Pseudomonadota; class Gammaproteobacteria; order Burkholderiales; family Burkholderiaceae_D; genus Undibacterium. The sequence goes on from JBBQNW010000089.1 coordinate 5,530, forward strand.
TGATTTAACGCGCATCGCTCTGTTTTGCGGCACTTGTCATGTGTTGACATAGCATGGATGTGACCGCGGATAGAACGAGGCGAAGTGCGCAAAGTCAGCTACCGCGATTTGCAGCAGAAAGTCTGCCAGTTTGCCAGTTTGCCAACGATATAGGCGCGGGCCGAATGCAAGCTAAATTTATACGGGGAAATACGCTTGCTTTGTGGCTGGCTGCAGGACATGATGAGCCAGATATCGTCAAGCTACGCAAAACCGGACAGGTCGTTTGGCAGATTAGTATTGCATCGATTGCGTAATATTTTCTTATTGCTATTAGAAAACAGCAATTGGAAAATCAAAATGAGAAATTCAAAATGAAAAAATCATCATGAAGAAATTAAACATGCCAAAGAAAGTCGGCATCGCCCCGGAAGACCCCAAACAAAACTGCATTCTTGCTGCGCTGCCCAAAGCCGATTTTGCGCGCCTGTTGCCGGATCTGAAATTTATTGCCATGCCATTGAACTGGACGATATCAGAGTCTGGTGACCATGAGCATTATTTGTACTTCCCGACATCCGGTATTATTTCGCTGATTTACGCTTTGGAAAATGGCTCGTCCAGCGAGGTGGCATTGGTCGGTAACGAGGGAATGGTAGGTATTTCCATTTTTATGGGCGGCGATAGTATGCCAACCAGTACCGAGGTGCAAAGCGCTGGCGGCGCTTACCGGCTGAGCCGGAAAGTTATGAAGGAGGAATTTGCTCTCGACGGTCAATTGCAGCATCTGGCTCTGCTGTACACACAGGCGCTGATTTGCCAGACATCACAGACGGCGGTATGTAACCAGCATCACTCATTGGATCAGCAGCTTTGCCGCTGGTTACTGATGAGTCTGGACCGGTTAGAGTCGGATGAACTGGTCATTACCCAGCAAGTCATTGCAAAATTACTGGGTGTGCGGCGCGAAAGCATTAGCCAAACCACCAGTGAGTTACAGAAAGACGGTTTGATTGAATGTAGTCGCGGACGTATCAAGGTTGTCAACCGGCCGCACATTGAAAAGCGGGTATGTGAGTGTTATGCAGTGGTGAGGCATGAGTACGAGCGTTTACTGCCAGCCTGTCAAGCGCAGAAATAAATACAAACCGCCCGTTTCTATCGATTGACGATAGTTCAGCGCTGTTTATCCCCGTTTCTTTTTTATTGGTACAGCGCTAGCGATATTTTTTTCGGTTTTGGCCATGCTTTGCGCTGCGCCATCAGGAAAATTTTCAAGGTGAAATTTGTTCATGTTTCATGCGCGTTGAAACAATGCAAGGGACAACAATCATTGCCCTTGCATGGTGTTACATAAAATTACGTGTATGAAGGGCAGACAGACGTTGCGCCGCTTCTTTATGAAAACCGAGCTTTTCCAGGCGCGACTGTTGTCCTTCCGCCATATCCCGTATCAGTTCTTGCACCCGCAAATAACCGGCTGCAATGGCCTTGGGCGTGAACTCGCCTGCGGCCAGCAGGATCAGGGCATCGAATACTTCTTCATTGAGCCCTGAGGTGCCCGACAGTGCATCGTTCCGCGACTGCACCGCATTGGCCAGGCGGGTGCGGAACTCGGGTTCTTGTTCCAGACGCGCTGCCAGATGTGTCATACCAAAGGCAACATGACGTGCCTCGTCGCGTGCTGCCAGACGGGCAATTTGCCGTGTCACCGGGTCTGGGGCATGGGCATGCAAAAAGTGCAGCAGGCTGACAAAAGTCCCTTCTCCCAGTACCGACAGCAAAAATTCTGCGACTGAAAAATCCGCTTCGTCGAGCAGGGTTTTGAGAGAATTTTGCCCGCCAGCCGTCGACAGCGCCGGTTCGCGCCCTTTCATGCGCAAACGGCGTGTGAACACCTCGATATGGCGCGCCTCGTCGGCAATTTGTATCGCCAGCACCGCCTGCACCTCCCGAAAATGCGGATGCAACTGGCCAAGAAAACGTGCCGGCACCACCAGCGCCGCCACTTCGTTTTCTATCATATACGTCAATACCTGCACCACCGCATCTTCCACACTGTCTGGCAGGTCGAACGGGACGTTCCAGTCGATTGCGGTCTCGGGGTCCCACTGCGCTGCCGCGGCTTGCGCATACAGATCGGCAGCGCGACTGGCCCACACTTCGCTTTTCTGATCTAGCCGGAAGTAAAAGGCAGGCGAGCCGGCTTCGACGGTCGCGCCGCGAGCCGCCAGCCCCCATTGTGCATGTGCCTGCGCAGCCACTGCCCCCGCCAAGGCCGGGTCAGCGTGCCCGCTGTGCATGGCGCCGCGCCAGCGACCAGCATCGGCATTGCCCCGGGTTACCGTTGCTATGATATTGCCATCCAGTGCGGATGCCGTGCACTGGTGGCCCTGGCTGCGACACCAGGCAGATAACTGGACTTCCCAGCCGGGGCAAGTGCCGGTGACGTCTAGTTCGCCGCCCGGGGGCAGGCCGAGCAAACCGTGTTTGACCAGCAGGTGGGCTCCTGCATCGAAGCCCAGGCTGTCAATATCGATAATCGGTCGCAAGGATATGTCCTTCCTGGTCATAAAACTGTTCATCGTCGGTGGCGCGTATCAGGGCAGCGTAACCGCTGGTGCGGCCCGGTAACCAGGTCTTTAGGCCTTCCAGTTCGAGCAAGGGACGCACTGCCGGATCGTCCCAGCTCATCGCCAGTAACAGTTCGGTGAAGCGGGCGATTTGTTGTTCCGGTGCGCCGGGGCTGACGGTGAAATTGCAATGATCGAAGTTACCTGTGCGCGCCACAATGCGGGTAGCACCCGCCGGCAAAATGCCTTCGCGCGAGAAGGCCATGTGATTACCGTCGATCATCCAGGCAGCGTCAATTTCGCCTGCCATCAGGGCAAGCGCCGCATCGCGTTCGCCGCCGATATGGTCGCCATGTTTGCCACCTAGCACATCGAAACGCCTGGCCGTGTAATCGCGCCCCGCGATCAGGCCGTTCTGGCGTAAATGATCCAGCGGAATCAGGCGTGCCTGCGGTGAATCGATGGCACCGAAACCGATGGTTTTTCCTTTCAGATCGGCCAGCGCTGCGCTGGCACCGAGTGCAGAATCAGCACGCGCCACCAGCACCGAGCTCAGATCGCAGTCGGTGTCTCGCATCGCCACGGCATGCGCTTGCTGGCCGCGCGCGCGCGCCATGCGGTCGGCACGAACCCAGGCCAGCGGTGAATTCCAGGCCAGTGCAATACTGCCATCAAACTGCGCTTCTACCTGGCGTTCATAATTGGAATAAAGAATATAGTCGAATTCAAAATCGTGACGCCGGAAATACTCCTTAAAGCCTTCCCAGATTGTTACGACCTTAGGTGCGTAAGCGACTGCACCCATCATGAGTGGCGTGGTTGTCGGCGCGATTGTTGGCATCGTTGTTGGCATTGTCATCGTGAGCACCTTACCCAAATACCGGCATGCCGCACACGGCCTTACCGATAAAATCAAACAACACATCCGAGGTCGGGGCCATGATCGAAGCCGCCCGCGCATCGCGGAAATAGCGTTCCACGCCCAGGTCTTTGCGGAAAGCCGCGCCGCCGCAAACACGCATTGCCGTGTCTGTCACTTCCAGTGCGGCTTCGGCTGCCGCGGCCTTCACTTGCATCACCCGCAGCATGGCATCGGCACGGCCGGTTGCCAGCGCGTGCAAGGTGTCATCACGCAAAGTGCGCACCATGTCAGCCTGAATACGGGCGCGGGCAAGATAGGCGCGAATGGTCGGTAGATCAGCTAGCGCACTGCCCAGATGTTCTAGCTTACTGCCGCTGACATGAGTGCAGGCGGCTTCCAGCGCCGCTTCCATCAAACCGATAGAGCACGAGGCGATCATGGTAGAAAATGCCGGCAACACGGCGCCGATCATAATGTCAAAAGCAGCGCCGTCGGCGCCCAGAATTGCCGATGCCGGCAGACGTACCGAGGTGGCCGTCAGCGGTGATGAACGGTTGCCGCGCAGCCCCATGCCGTCGAAAAATTTGACTTCACTCAGCCCTGCGCTCTGGCTATCGACCAGCCATAAGGTGCTGACGCCGGACGCCGCCATCGGGCCGCTTGACCAGATATAGGAATCCGCTTCGCCAGCAGAGGTCACCATGGTTTTGCTACCGTTAAGGATGACGGCGTCGCCATCCTGACGTGCCGTGCCGAGCGGTGCCCAGAAGTGGCTGCGTGAGCCGGTATCAGACCAGGCCAGCGTGCTCAGGTGGCGCCCGGCAGCGATGTCGCGTCGCACGGTTTCGCTACCAAATTTTTCCAGTACGGTCGTGGCAGCGTAATGCATGCACACCACCATCGCCGTTGACGGGCAAGCTTTGGCGATCCGCTCGATGACCTGGGCGGCCTCGGCTAAGCCTAGCCCCATGCCGCCGACATCGCTGGCGCTGATCAGACCCAGCAGACCGGCCTGGCCAAGAGCCGCGATGGCAGCGCGTGGAAATATGGCATCGCGGTCAGTCGTTGGCGCTGCCGGTGCGATGGTATCGTTGACGATGGCGTCGAGTTTTTGCAGATAAGACATGGCATCCCTTTAAGAATAATAAAATAGGGCGCTGCCTGTGAGCATGAAAACAGATGAGAGTTTTGGTGGAAAACGCCAAGCACGACTGCACGAATACAGAAAATCGACCGGATCCGGTGACTCTGCTAATTCTGGCAAGTCGTGACGCACCTCTATATGTTCTGCTGACCTGCTTGTTGGCAGCGCTTGGAAACGGTACATGTCGTCTATTTGTTCTTCAAACCAGCCACACGGTGCTTACATTCAGGCCGTCTGACCCGATTCAGCTTTTTTAAAAAAGTGAAATCGGCGTTACGGCGTGCCGGTGTGAAGTAAATATGACGCCGCCGCAGTTTACCAGAGTCCCAACCCTGACAGTACGCCGAATGGGAACTTGCCGTACCGAGTCATACGGGTATTTTTGCCGATGTTTGGTCGCTGCGATGAGGGCATGCTTTACCTGGATTTCGTATTAAGCTGTTGTTGGCGGCGCTGGGCGCTGTGCGGAACAG
>JBBQNW010000090.1:0-10488 GCA_038330335.1 Burkholderiales bacterium
GCCACAAAGGAAAAAAATGTCTCTCGCCGATTTACGCAAAGATTATCAACTCGCCAGTCTGTCTGAAACCGATGTCGCCGGCGACCCTTTTACTCAGTTTTCCCTCTGGTTTGAACAAGCTTTAAAAGCCGATGTCGCCGAAGCCAATGCGATGAGCCTGGCTACCGTCAATCCACAAGGCCAACCGTCTTCCCGCATCGTCCTGATCAAAGAATTTGATCAGCGCGGTTTTACCTGGTTCACCAATCACGACAGTAGCAAAGGACATGATCTGGCCAGCAACCCGCAGGCAGCGCTATTGTTTTTCTGGAGCGCGCTGGAGCGTCAGGTTCGCATAGAGGGACGGATAGAAAAGATTTCTGAGGAAGACAACGATCTGTATTTTCACAGCCGCCCTTTAGGCAGCCGCCACAGCGCCTGTGCATCGCAACAAAGCCAGCCGATTGCTAACCGTGCATTACTCGAACAGCAGCTCGCTGCGGTGGTCAGTGAATTTCCCGAGCATCCGCCGCGCCCGGAGCACTGGGGTGGTTATCGCCTGGTGCCTGAACGTTTAGAATTCTGGCAGGGCCGCAGTTCGCGTTTGCATGACCGGATTGTCTACTCCCTTCAGCCAGACGGCAGCTGGGCTATCAGCCGCTTGCAACCATAAAACATACAGCAGCAGGACTGGCGCGCGAGCGCAATAGTTTGCGTAACTGTGTGCCTGACAACCACAGCCGCATCTTGTTATCAGGGCGCGGCTGTGGTGTTTTATGTTGATGAAAAACTCAATACATCAAGCGAAGATGCCCTCGTCTAACGCGATTAAGCGACCTGCCGTTTCACAAAAAACTGTCGCGCCTTATGTACCTTGGGCGCTACCACCAAAGTGCAGTACTCTTGCTGAGTATTCATTTTGTAATAATTGTGATGGTAGTCTTCGGCGATATAAAAGCCTGACGCTGGCGCCAGCTCGGTCACCAGTGGCGCCTCCCATACATGGGTAGTCTGCTGCATCACTTGGCGCGCCGTCGCCGCTTGTTGCGGCGTATGAAAATAGATCGCCGAGCGGTACTGCACTCCGACATCGCCGCCCTGACGATTCAAGGTAGTCGGATCATGAATAATAAAAAACAGCTCTAATAATGAGCGATAACTGACCACCGCCGTGTCAAAAATCATTCTGACCACTTCAGCATCGCCAGTACTGCCTTCGCTGATTTGCTCAACACTAGGATTGTCGATGTGGCCACCGGAATAACCTGGCTCCACCAGCTTGACGCGGCGAATTTGCTGAAACACCGCCTCTGTGCACCAGAAGCAGCCGCCACCAAACGTTGCGATCTCTAAAGCCATGATTGTCTCCGTACTATTACATGAATGATCAGACGACCAATGTAGCCGATATCGGCACCGGCATAACACCTCACATCTGCTGCTTGATGCCGTGTATCGAATTTTTCACTGCCAATTTTCATCAACAACAACTCATTATCAAACGCTCATCGCATTTGAACAATCCTTACTTAATATTACTTAACATTACTTAAAGAGTGGCGGGTAACCTGGCTTCGTGTATCATTTTTTAATACTTTTTCAATCATATACACATCATGCCTAAAGCTACCACGCTGGTTGACTCTCTGAAACGCGAACTCAAGGCCAGAAAAATCACCTATGCCGAGCTGGCTACCCGCATTGCCATGTCGGAAGCCAGCGTTAAGCGCATGTTTTCACAAAAAAATTTCACGCTGCAACGTCTGGACGAGATTCTGCAGGCGACAGAAATCAGCCTGCGCGACCTGGCGCTCAATTCCGGTGAAGAATCGCTGATCTCTGAACTGACGCTGGAGCAGGAAAAAGAAATCATCAGTGACCCGAAAGAATTCGTCGTCGCCGTTTCAGCGCTGAATTTGCTCTCGATAGAACAGATGATCAAGATTTACGACATCAGCGAAGTGGAAGTCATCAAATATCTGCTACGGCTGGATAAAATCGGCTTTTTAGAACTATTGCCGAATAACCGCGTCAAGCTGCTGGTCTCACGCACCTTCCGCTGGATTCCCAATGGCCCGATACAAGCCAATTTCCGTGATCAGGCTTACGCCGAATATCTCGAATCCGATTTTGACGGCGACCATGAACTGATGCGTCTGATTAACGTCATGCTGTCGAAGCAATCGGTCGCGGCACTGATCAATCGTCTGAAACAGGTCGCCAGAGAATTTTCCGAACAACATCAGGAAGATGCCACACTCCCCTTCGAAGAAAAATACCGCATGAGCTTCATGCTGGCGGCACGGCCATGGTTGCCCAAACAATTTAAGTCTTTGGTACGCAAAGACTATATCGAGCAATACGAGGAAAAGAAGGAAGCGAAGAAGGCATAGGATTGATGCAAATGAGTGCTATGACCAAAGTAAGACGCATGCCACTTGCGCCTGACTTTGTTACAAGTCAACTTAAGTTGGCTTAAGTCGATGCCGGAGCTAAGCAGTGTCTTGCGTTGGTATTGATGGACAACACAACAACGCAAGGCTGCAGCAACCGCCTCACCCCAGCAATTTACTGGCAAACAGCTTACGCGCCTTCGCCACTTTGGGTGCCACCACCACCGAACAATAGCCTTGCTGCGGATGCTGACGGAAATAATTCTGGTGGTAGGCTTCTGCCAGATAAAATGCCGGCGCCTCGGTCAGTTCTGTCACCAACGCATCGTCCCACACGGCGGCCATGTCAGCCATTACCTGTTGCGCCATGGTTTTTTGCTCCGGACTATGGAAATAAATCACCGAACGATACTGGCTACCGACATCATTACCTTGCCGGTTCAGGGTAGTCGGATCGTGAATCGTAAAGAAAATTTCCAGTAATTCGCGGTAACTGATCACGGTCGGATCAAAATTGAGCCGCACCACTTCGGCGTGGCCGGTCTTGCCGGTACAGATTTGTTCATAGCTGGGATTGGGCATCGCGCCGCCAGCATAGCCCGATTCCACCGCCAACACTCCGCGTATTTGCTGGAACACCGCTTCTGTGCACCAAAAGCAACCGCCGCCAAAGCTGGCGATTTCTGTTGTTGCTGTTGTTATGTTTGTCATTTATTTTCCTGTCAGCTGGTGATGAAAATTAGTCGGGCATGCCGGCTATTTTCTTACAAATCAGCGCAAGCTGCTGGTCGCGCCTGACAACACCCGGGTTACGCCTTGGTTACGCCCTGGTTACGCCCGGGTTACGCCCTGGTTACGCCCGGATTAAGCCCGGGTTCACCCATGGCGAAGTCGTCTTAGTTAAAACCCTGACAATACTCAATCCGCCGTCAAGCGGGTAAAATGCGGCATGCAAAATTTTAGTGACGAATCTCCTGTCCAGACCGATGACGATCTCGCTCTGCAGACCTATTTTAAACCTGGCATTTCCCCCGATGATGTTGCCGCCGTATTCCCGCTCAAGCGCGCCCAGCCTGTGTTGCAGGCGTTTACCGCGCTGTTTCACGGCGGCTTTAACGGTGTGCTGCTGCGCCTATTGGTATTGCGTGAACTGACGGCCGATGTCGAGACGCCGGCGCTGAGCCGCGCCGATATCAATGCCAAACTCGGCTATCTGGAAGCCGACAGCCTGGAAACCGTGCTGTCGCGCCTGCGCTCGACGGGCTTATTGGTGTGGGATGCCAGCCAGGCGGTATATCGCATCACGCCGACTGCGCGCAACGTGTTAGCGGCGATTGAATCGCTGCTGCAAGTGGAACAGCAAGGCGATCAGGCTGAAATGAGTTATATGCTGACCCAGGTCGCCGGTGCCCAAGCCGTGGGCGGCGTCTCGGTCGAGCAGCTACATCATTTGCTGGGGCGCCTGATTGAACTGACGGAAGAATTTTCCGATGCGATTGCGTCGGGGTCAGAATTTCAGCTGCGCGCTGCGCAAAAAAAATGGCATACCGCTTGCGACTGGGTCGAAAAAGGTTCGCAGATTATCCACGCCATTACCAACGACAGCCGGGCCGATGCCACCACCCACAAGGCGGCTCAGGCGATTGGCCGTGCCCAAAGCGCCTTACTCAATATGCAGGGCATGTTTTCGCGCGCACTCAATCAGATCGAGCGCCAGCGCGTGCATCTGGGCCAGTCTGGTTTGTCCACCACCGATATCAAAACCTGGTTATTGCAGCGCGAAGACCTGGCGGCACTGGCCGACAATGCACTGGCGCATCCGGTCACGCCGCTGTTTATCACACCCTCAGAAATGATCGATGTGGCGGAAAGCGAACTGCTTGCCACCCGCGTGTCGGCCGTCGGCGGCGCCTTACCGGCCGGTGAGAACGCCCCGGAAATCGCCAAAGATGACAGCGATGCGCTGCTGGAACTGGATCACTGGCTGGGCTTACTGAGCGGCACGGCTGACGCCGGCGTTAGCGGAAACACCAGCAACATACCCGAAAAAGGCTGGCCACTGCACGACATCTTATTGCCCGCCAGTTTTGCCATTGCCTCTTACCGCGCCTCGCTGTTACCGCTGCTGGGTGACGTGAACGAATCGGCCTTGCAAGGTGCTACCGCCGCGCTGGCCAGATTGCCTCTGGTATTTCAGTCCAAAGACAAGATGCAGAAAGTGAACGCCGAACACGTGGCCGCGATGTCCATTGCCAGCCTTAGCCTAAGCGTGAGCCTGAGCACGAACATAAACGAGAACTTGAGCCGCCAGCCAGCCAAGGACAGCGACCGCAAGGCTGTACTCGCCGCCACAGCAGCAAACCAAGAGCAAATTAAAGAACGAATTGAAGAAATAGCTGAAGAAATAGCTGCAGAAATAGCTGCAGAAACAACTACAGAAATAAGCCGAGACATACCATGACAGAAGATTCCCAAATCCTGATCGCGCGCCTGCTCGCGCATCAGACCCTGCGCCGCGAAGATAAGCTGGTGAAACGTGCCCTGTCAGATGAGATATTTCGCGCTGAAGTTGATCTGCGCTTAAAAGCCTGCGGCATGAAATTTTTAGATAACGTCTACGCTGATCATGTCACGTTAGCCTTGACGCGCGACAGCGAGTCGAAGGTGTTCGGCACCAAAGAAACCTGGCAAAACAATAATTTTGGCCTGGCACGTGACGGCGTGGCCTTGCTGGTAGTGCTGTGGGCGCTGATTATCCTGCCCAAGCGCGAACGTCAGGAAGCGCATCAACTGGCGGAAGAGGAGCAAAACGACATGTTCGGCAAAGAAAAACCCATGCCGCGGGCCGAAGACACCTCGATCGGTGTCTCTTACCGCGCCCTGCTGGCCGATTTTGGCGACAAGCTGGGGAAAAAAACCCGTATGGACATGAATCTGGGCCAGTTATCGCGCCTCGGCTTTATCGAGCGTAAAGCCGATCTGTTACTGGAAGGCCCGCTGCTGGATCTGATGATGGATACCGACACCCTGAAAGAGCGCATCATCAATGGTGCCCTGTCGGATATTTTCCCGGTAGCAGTGGCCAGCGCCAGCCGTGCCCCCGCCCTGTTAGCAACGGCCAGCGACGCTGCCGTCACCACGCCCATTAAAGAAGAAGAATAAGACTTATGTTTCATATCAAATCGCTGGAACTGGTGCACTGGGATTACTGGCAGCGCATCAAGAATATTCCGCTGGATGCCAAAATTATTACCATCGCCGGTCAAAACGGTTCTGGCAAAACCACCCTGCTCGACGCCCTGCGTACCCTGTTCGGGCTGGAATGCTCGATGGGCCGCTCTTACAAACACTATGCACGCCATTCCGGCCAGCAAACCTCGTGGATACGCGCGGTGGTCGATAACAGCGCGGTCGGTCCGCAGATTTCCAACCGGCCGTTCCGCATGTCGGGCTTATACGATGACGACGTCACGCTGTTTTGTAAGATAGAGAAAAACGGCGGTGACTGGAAGCGCCAATATCTGATGCGCGGCGGCAAAGTCGAGATCGAAGAGATACAAGAAGCCAATGACTGGCTGGGTGTGGAAAACTACCGCAAACGCCTGTCGCACGCCGGCTTGTCCAGCGCCATGGGTAAGGTGCTAGCCTTAGAGCAAGGTGAAACCGACAAATTGTGCGAATACGCACCGCGCCAGTTGCTCGACCTGGTGTTCCAGGTCTTTGGCGACAAAGAAGTGTTAGATGCCTACGATGACGCCAAGCGCCATCAGCGTGACACCGAAACCGAATTGCAGCATTTTGAAACCGAATTCGAAGGCGCCAAAACTAACCTTGAAGGACTGCGCCTGCGCGTCGCCAATTACCACCAGTGGGAAGGTCTGAACAAAGAAAAACGCGATTTGCAGGAAGAAATTTTACCCACCCTGCAATACCATGAAGCACTGGAGCGCGCCAGCGCCACCAGCCAGGCACTACGCGGCAGCAAACGTTTCTTAAAGACTCAGGACGATGCCCTGTCTGGCCGCCGTCAGCAACTGGCGCAGCAAGCTCAGGGTCTGACTGAAGCGCAACAGGGCGAAGCGGCGCTGGAAACCGAAGAAGCTGGCTTGCGTGAAAAACTGCAACAGATTAATGCCAAGCTAAAACCGCAAGAAAGCCTGCTGGAGCAAAAAGCCCGCCTGCAAAAACTGGCCGCCGAAGCCGACGCCGACGTCGCCACTATCGCCGACGATGTAGAGAAAAAAGAAGCCGAACTCTCGCGCCACAAACAAGAGCGCGATGCCCTCAGCAGCCGCATTGCCGCCGAGCTGGAAACCATCAGCGCCCTGCAAGGCAAAACCGCCCTGCCCGATCCGGAAAATGTCCGCCTGATGCGGCGCGCACTGAACGACGCCAACATCGCGCACAGCATGCTGCCCGAGATTGTGGAAGTGACCGAGCCGAAATGGCAAGGCGCGGTCGAAGGCGTCTTGCGCGCTTACACCTCGGTGATTTTGCTCGATAAAGCCAGTGACGCCAGTGCCGCTTACCGCGTCGGCGAAAAGCAGCGTTACAGCCATTTCATCGTCCCTGACCGTATCCAGGCACCGCTAGTCAAAGACCAGAGCTTGCTGTCGGTGGTAAACTTCAGCGCCGCCGCGCCGGGCTGGCTGATAGAGCAATTGCAACGGATTGATACCGTGGCATCGATCGACGTTGGCATGAAGCAATCGAAGGCGCAGGAATGGATCACACCGGACGCCTACCATTTTGAAAGACGCGGCGGCCGCTCGCTATTTGTCGAAGCCTCGCGTTATCGTTTCGGTAGCGCGGGCCGTACCCAGCGTCTGGAAGCCCTGCAAAAATCGCTGCCGCGTCTGCAGTCGCAGGAAGACCAGCTGACCATCAAAATCAGCAAGCTGGCGGGCGAAATCAGTGCCTACAAAGCCAGACTGGCAGGCGTCGATGCGGCAAAAGAACTCAGCGCAAGACATGCCGAATTTGAAGAGGCCGGGCGCAATACCCAGCCCTTGAAACAGCAGCGCATGGAAGTCGGCGGCCGTCTGGGCGAGCTGGCGCCACTGCTGAAAGCGGCCACCGAACAGCGCTCGATTGCCCACCTGAAATGGGAGCAGGCCAAGGCCGCGATTGCCGAGGCCGAAGCGCAGTTACGTGCTCTGGAAAAACGCCATGTCGAGGAAAGGAAAACCCAATTCGAGACCCTCAGACACATGCGCGAGACCTGGCACAGCCTGCCACACAACTGGAAGCGTAGCACCCATCGCAAAGAGCTGGTGGCAGAACATGAAAACGTCCATCAGATCGAATTGCGTCTGCGTAGCCTGGCAAATAATCTGGCGCGTGAAGACTGGGAAACCGATGCCACCGTGGTCGATCAGCATGTGCGCCTGAACGCGCTGCTACAAGGGCGCCAGGCGGAAACCGACGAGCGCCGCTATCAAAATAACCGCGCCATGGAAGCCACCGTCAACGCCCGTACCGCCTATATGGACAGACTGCGTTACACCATCAAGTCGTACAGTAAAAACATCCGGCAACTCGGCGAACTGGCCGGTATTGAAGTGCATACCGATCCGGTCAAGCTGGAGAACGATGACACGCAACTGGCGCAAGCTGGCCTGCACGTGCGTTTCAAGTTCGATGGCAAAGGCCCCATCGGCATGAACGACGGTGAGGCCTCGGGCGGCCAGCAGGTCATGAAGTCGTTGATTTTGCTGATAGGCTTATTAAAATCAGAAGACGGTTCAGGCGGCTTCGTCTTCATCGACGAGCCCTTCGCCCATCTGGATATACGCAACATCCAGCTGGTCGGCGAGTTCCTGAAAAACACCGACGCCCAATATCTGATGACCACCCCGCTGACGCATAACACCGACGTCTACGACCCGTCTGAACTGACCTTAATCACCAGCAAAAAGAAAAAAGACACAGAATGGGCACAACCGATTTTTGTCTTACAGCGGCGGGTCGAGAAGGTGAAAGATGTGCGCGCCTGAAACTAGTGTGAGTAAGCTAACTTGCACGGTCTCTCAGGGTAATTTTGGCCACCGTGGCATCAGTAAAAATCAGTGACGGGCCTGGGCGCCACCAGGCTCAGGCTCAGGCTCAGGCTTAGGCTTAGGCTTAGACTCATACTTAGCAGATTTCAGATTTGTCACAGTATCAGCCAGAAGCACCCGCAAGTGAGCGAGCTGCGGCGATAAGGAATCGGCATCGCTGATACTGCAAAGACGACACCGAGGCAGCAAGCAGCAGGCAGCAGGCAGCAGGCAACAGGCAACAATGAGACGCTTAATTTTCAATCTCGACACTGCCCATAACGGCGTAACCGTTAATGACCAGGCGTTTGCTGGCCAGCATGACGGGCCCACTTTTATCGTCGATGCCGCCCAAAATGGCGATACCGTTATTGATGACAGTCCAGTCTGTGGGCACCTTCAGATGAATACTGCCCCAGACAGCAAAGACGTTTAATACCGCCTCGCTGTGGATAGAGGCGGCGCTCAGATCAAGGTCTACGCCGCCCATAATGGCAGTGATCTCGCCGCCGAGGAAATTTCTCGATGCAATTTGGCCCTGATGACCACTCATGACAGCAACGATATCCAAACGGCTGTCGCTCTCAACTAGCGGCACGGTACCGGTAGACGCCTCGGGTATAGCCGCGACCGTGCGGTCTTTAAAAATCACTAGCAAACCGCCGGCGATCAACAATAGCGGCCACCATTCACGCATGCGAATGTGGATCAGACCCAGGTGATTAAGTATCATGATGACGCCGGCCAAAATCAGTGCGCCGCCGATCAGAGAACCAGAGCGGCTCTTGGCCTGTAGCATTTTCATCACCCCCAGCAAGATGAAAACCACGGGCCAAAATTGTAATAATTCACGGGTACTAAAGATATTGAGGTTATCCGCCAGAGACAATACCCCGATAAACAGGATAAAAACGCCCAGTAAGATACGTTGTTGTGGATTAGTATTTCTCGTTCTGTTTCTCATATTGCACTCTCGGTAGGTAGTCACTTGCCTTTCTGAACGAATGAAGCATCGCCAAGCGCAAGTTTCGCTGACTGTATTTGATTTTATTTTATTTGATTACACTAAATTTCTGCTGTGACAGAACCGCAATTTTGGAAAATGGCGATCCACGCCTTTCTTTACCTTGATCAAGGGCGCCGGCATCACTACTTGTCTCAATGACAGCGCCACATCGTTAAGATAGACCAGACGCTCAAAAAAGTCTCGGAAAATTCAGCGAGTGACGGAAATACGTCGGTATTGAAAAAACACAAAAATGCCAAGTGAGCAGATTCAGGCCAAAGGCAAAAAAAAGGCACGGTCTGAAAAACAGACAGTGCCGGCTAGCCATATGTTCGCTACGGGTTTTAACGATGCGGCAGGCGCAACTACCGGATCATGTTTCAGAGCTATTGCAGCACTTGCTGCTCGAAAAGATCTGGTGTTAAGTCTGAATAAACGCTAGCAGATCGGCATTGAGCTGGTCTTTGTGCGTATCCATCAGACCATGCGGGGCCCCCGGGTAAATCTTCAGGGTCGCATTGCTGACCAGCTTCATTGTATGCAGCGCAGAGGCAGCCACTGGCACCATCTGGTCATCGTCGCCATGCAAAATCAAGGTCGGAATGTCAAAACTTTTCAAGTCTTCGGTGAAGTCGGTTTCAGAAAATGCCTTGATGCAATCAAGAGTATTTTTGTGACCTGCCCGCATGCCCTGCAACCAGAAAGAATCGATCATACCTTGTGATACTTTGGCTCCGGACCGGTTGGCGCCAAAGAAGGGACCACTGGCGAGATCCTGATAGAACTGTGAACGGTCGGCAATGGAATTGCGGCGAATCTCGTCAAAGATTGCCATCGGCAGACCTTCAGGATTAGCCGCAGTTTTGAGCATCAAAGGCGGAACGGCCGAAATTAGCGCTGCCTTGGCCAGCCGTTTGCTACCGTAACGACTGATATAGCGCGCCACTTCCCCGCCACCGGCGGAAAACCCGACCAGCACCGCGCCTTTAAGATCTAAGGTTTCGATGAGTTCGGCCAGATCATCAGCGTAAGTATCCATATCATTGTTATTCCAGGACTGATCTGAACGCCC
>JBBQNW010000091.1:0-10302 GCA_038330335.1 Burkholderiales bacterium
GATTGGCAACCGAGCGTTTCCAGCGCAGTACACCATTGGAACTGGGGCAGCGAATCAAGTCGGGCGAAGTCACGCTGATCGATGTACGGTCCAACGCGGAATGGGACGCTGGTCACATTCCGTGCGCCGAGCATCATTTCCTGGGTCGCTTGTCCGACGAAGTGGCATCGCTCCGTAAGGAAAAGCCTTTCGTCACGCAGTGCCAAAGTTCTGCCCGTTCGGCAATCGCTGCCAGCATTCTTCAGCGTGCTGGAGTTGCGGTGATTGACATGAGCGGCGGCATCGCTGAGTGGAAGGAAGCCGGGCTACCTGTTAGCACAGAGGCAGAGGTCATCCCCTGCGAAGAATGAAGTCTTAGTTCGAGTGTTCAACACAGGAGTAAAAAATGATGAAAGAACTGCTTTTCACAATTGGCATATTGGTCGTGTGGTTCGTGCTGAACGCATGCTTTTTTAACGCAGGCTTGTTTAGCGACGGCGCCAACCTGGGCAAACTGGCGGATTTTTACGCCCAGACCCTGATCGATTCCGGGGTTGAATTCGATATGCTGTTTGGCCCAGCCTACAAAGGAATTACCTTAGCCTCTGCCACCGCAGTCGCCTTGGCGGCAAAGGGCCGCAATGTGCCTTTTGCGTATAACCGCAAAGAAGCCAAAGACCATGGCGAAGGCGGCACCATCGTCGGCGCCAAATTGCAGGGCAAAGTCGTCATCATCGACGATGTAATTTCCGCCGGCACCTCGGTGCGCGAATCCGTAGAAATGATACGCGCAGCCGGTGCCACCCCCTGCGCCGTGCTGATCGCGCTGGACCGGATGGAGCGCTCTGGCAAAGACGAGGCGCTGTCAGCACATTCAGCGGTGCAAGACATCAGCGACACGTATCAGATGCCGGTGGTTTCCATCGGCAACCTCAACGACTTGTTTGACTATTTATCAGTCGCCGATACGGATGCCCGATTGACGCAATATAAAACCGCGGTGGCAGCGTATCGCCAGCGTTACGGCGCTCTTGCGTAAATTGCGTCTGCTGCGAAAACTCTTAAAATTCACCCTGTAGCCGCTAGCCGCCACCCTCGTTGCGAGGGTGGCAAACGCTGAACCGACATGAGCACCTTAATGTTCCCCCTCAGACCACGGCCATTACGGCTATGTCGATTTGCCTTTGGCACTCACCTACCTTCTTACCATTACCATGACAAAAATCATCTCTGCCAATCTGAACGGTATCCGCTCCGCAGCTAAAAAAGGTTTTTTTGCATGGATAGAAAAAGAAGCTGCTGATTTTGTCTGTGTACAGGAACTCAAGGCACAAGCGGCCGATATGACACCGGATTTTTTGACGCCTGAAGGTTATTACGGCAATTTCCACTACGCAGAAAAGAAAGGCTATTCCGGCACCGGCGTGTATAGCCGTACCCGGCCAGACGCGGTGCACATCGGTTTTGGCTGCCCTGAATTTGATGCCGAGGGGCGCTATGTGCGCTGTGATTTTGGCAGCTTATCGGTGATTTCTCTGTACTGCCCGTCCGGCTCGTCGTCGCCGGAACGACAGGAAGCCAAGTTCCGTTTCATGGCGGTGTTTATGCCACATCTGGCAGGCTTAATTGCCGAAGGGCGCGAACTGGTAATTTGCGGCGACTGGAATATCGCCCATAAAGAAATCGACCTGAAAAACTGGAAAAGCAATCAGAAAAATTCCGGATTTTTACCGGAAGAACGTGCCTGGATGACGACCTTGTTTGATGAGCAGGGCTGGGTCGATGTGTATCGCCACCTGCATCCGGAAACCACCGGCGAGGCATATACCTGGTGGAGCAACCGCGGCCAGGCCTGGGCGAATAACGTGGGCTGGCGGATTGACTACCATGTCGCGACTAAAGGCATTGCAGGCACGGCGCTCTCCGCCGCCATTTACAAAGAGCAGCGCTTTAGCGACCATGCGCCGCTGATCATCAAGTACGCTTAGTTCTCCTCCATTTCTCTCAGTGATAGATACGCTCCCAGTAATTTTTTATTGTGCATACAGATATTTCGTAAATGCCATAGTCGCTTTAAAAAATAAGGGGGAGTATCTGATTATTCAGTCTCCCCCACTAGCGCTTTAAGGGCTTACTCTAGGCGCTGCACTCGGTCGGTTTTCAGTCCGGTTAACTGTGCGCCCTGCGCGCGCATGTACTGCTCAAACGCCTCCAAGTCGTGCCCTAACACTCTGCGCTCAGTACCTTGTTTGAAGACGGTAAAGCCATCACCACCGTCCGCCAGAAAACTATTTACCACTACCGTATATTGTTTCTGTGGATCCAAAGGCTGGCCGTGCAAGCGTACATTTTGCAGCCGGTTTGCCGGCTCGGCGGCTGGCTGCCAAGCATAACTAAAGCCATTCGAAACAAAGAGCTTTTTCGGCGCGGCCTTGCTGCCTGCCTGCCATTGCTGCTGCAATAAGGCGAGAATATTCGCCCCCGTCAAACGCATGCTGATCAGCATGTTGCCAAAAGGCTGGACGGCATAAATGTCGCCGTAGTTGATCTCGACTGGCTGTCCTTGCTTGTCTAAGGCCAGATCGCTGCGTATGCCTCCGGCGTTCATCAAGGCGAAGTCGGCATGGCCTAGCGCGAATTGCAATTGGGCGTCGGCGATGACATTGCCCAGACTACTATCAAATTGGCCGGCTTGACTGGCGCGCGTCAGCGCTACGCTCAGACGCGTCACCGGACGGGTGCGTACCTTGGCAGTCAAGCTGGCGACCTGCGCTAGCAATTGCTGCGCCTCAGGGTCAGCGCTCAGCGTGTTTTGTGCGATCAGATGATTACTCGCCACCGCCTGAATCACTCGCTGAGTGCTGCGGTCTATGCTTAAGGTAGTCTCGGTCAGGTAAGCACCATAGCTGCGCGCTTGCACCAGCAGACGGCCATCGATCTTGCAGGTATAGCCTTGATGGGTATGACCGGAAACCACCAGACTGATCGCCTTATCGAGTTTTTTACTGATACCGATGATAGGCCCCTGCAAGCCATCACAGGCATAACTTGGGTCATTCGCCGCGCCCGGATAACTGGCACCTTCATGTATCAAGAGCACGATGGCCGCCACCCCCTGGCGCTGGATCTCGGGCACATAGCGGTTGATGGCGTTTGCCTCTTCTTCAAAATACAAATCCTTGACGCCATCACCAGCTACCAAATTCGGGGTATCCGAGGTGACCGCGCCGATAAATGCGACTT
Organism: Burkholderiales bacterium; assembly: GCA_038330335.1. Taxonomy (GTDB): domain Bacteria; phylum Pseudomonadota; class Gammaproteobacteria; order Burkholderiales; family Burkholderiaceae_D; genus Undibacterium. Next base: position 3,223 of record JBBQNW010000091.1, read on the forward strand.
TAAATTCACCCACCTGGCGTATCACATAAGGTTTCACCCATGTCTGCCCATCCGATTTCTTGATGACATTGGCGGCGATGTAGTCGTACTTGGCACCACTAAAGCCAGGAAAGGCACAGCCACTAGATGGGCATACTCCGGCCAGTTTGGCTTGCAAGGCGGGGCCACCGGCATCGAATTCGTGATTGCCCAGCGCGGTGACCGACAAACCGAGTTGATTCAAGGCGGCGATCACAGGCTCGTCACGCAACATGGCCGAGGCGATCGGTGAAGCCCCCATCAAATCACCGGCGCCAACCAGGATGCTGGCACCGACCGCAGCGCGGCGTTGCTTAAGCATGCTAGCCAAATAGGCATAGCCACCAGCTGCGGTGCTAGCGGGCGCATGGCTGTGGCCATGTTCATCGGCCACGGCCAACACGGGAGCCATGTAAGGCACCGGCTGCTCGGCTTGCAGATTGCCGTGAAAATCATTAAAGCTGAAGATGGTGATATCAGTAGTGGCTGATTTTTTGCTTATCTGAGGCGCTGAACAGCCCCCTACCAGAGCTGCAAATAAAACAGGCAACACAAGCGACAGCTTTTTTATTGTAGACATAGCGATTTCCCTGATCAAAATAAAAAATCTGCAACAACGACTGGCGCTGTTGCAGACTTCAATGCTATCCGGCGTCAATTAGCCGTTTTGTGGTCAAGCCACTGTAACTACGCTGTGTTCGCAGTGGTTTTCCAGTCACGACATCAGCAGTATAGAAATTAACCTAGAACGCCGCTTAGAAATCCGCTGACAAGGTCAACGAAGCCAGACGTGGTGCGCCCATATAATAAAACACCCCTTTAGCGGCATTCGTCACTGACTGGGAAGATGGATTGCGATATTGCTCATTAAACAGGTTGCTGACACTCAGACGCAGCGTCGGCTTCTTGAACCAGCTGGAATTTTCAAACTGATAACCAGCATCAAAGCCGACCAATGTGTAGGCGGGAACTTGTTCGTCATTGACCAAAGTGGCTTGTTGGCTGCTCGTGTATTTGGCTTTCAGACGAGTGTACCAGGCACCGGTTTCATACTGAGCGCTCAGGCCAAATTTCCACTCTGGTGTCAGCGCCATCTGTTTGCCGGCGGTTGGTAACGACGCCGTTTTACTGATGATCAGATCGTCCTTAATCTCACTCTTGGCGTAACCCGCAGAGCCATAGAAAGACCAGCCATTCACAGGAGTATTACCGAGCTCAAGTTCAAAACCTTTGGTATTGACCTTACCCACATTAGACAAACTGCTGGTGTTAGAGATAGGATCATACGCAGTTGCCTGACGATCACGAAAATCAACGTTGTACAAGGTTGCCTGGGCAGTCAACTTGTCACTTTGCAGACGATAACCGAGATCCAAGTTGTAAGCTGTCTCTGCCTTCACATCCACCGGCAGTATCGCAACACCATTCACTACTTTCAAGTTGGAGAATACGAAGTTCGGTGGTGCTTTCATATTCTTGGCCAGACTGGCAAACAATTGATTGTTATTATCAATCTGATAGCGCGCGCCGAGTTGTGGCAACACTTCAGAATAACTACGGCTGATGTTATAGCCTATCGGCGCTCCTTCGCTGGCGAAGTTGGTGACATCACGTTTCATAGTTGGCGCACGAACACCGACATTGACGGACAATTTGTCATTCATCAGGCTGATCGTATCTTGCAAGAAAATCTGATACCCGGTACTGATAGTCTTCCAGTCACGTGACTGATATGGGGTTCCGTCTGGACGGTTAATACGCCCGTCTTTCAACCAGACATCGGCAGAATTGCCATTGGCATCGACTGCCACCATAGGACCGAATTGTTCGTGCGTGGCACGTTCAAACCAGAAACCCGTGAGCAGTTGATGATTGCCGATGGTGTGTGTCAGGGAGGCTGTCATACCAGGGCGATTTGTACGTGTCATGCTGCTGTTGGCAACGATCACTTTATCCAGAGTATCGCCATCGCCATTCAGATCGACCGCCGCACCAATTTTACCGGTAGCGGTATTCAAAAAACCTGTTTCGGACACCAACTGCTGTTGCTTACTACCGGTGCCATAGCCAAACCAATAATACGGCAAGACTTTAATATCAGTATTTTCACCGAGGCGGAATTTGCCAGTCAACGAGGCAATCACGTTTTCAAATGGGTTCTGCGACAACTTATAGTAAGAGTCAGCAAATGCCTGATTGGCATCGCTATCAGCCTTGCCCTTGGTCGGCGTAACATGACCGATAAACTTGGTGGAATAGTCGTAGTAGTAACCATTTTTGGCTAGATCAGCCAGGTTAAAGGTGCTCAGATTGTTGTTGATCGCGCGATTATACAAAACCGTTCCGTTGATCGAATTAAAACGATCAAAATCGGTACGGAAGCCCACATCAACGTGATCACGCTTGGCTTGACCTTCGCCTTTCCATTTATCCGCCTGGGCATGCGATGCTGAAATGAACAAGCGCGAGCGCCCGTCAGCGAGCATACCGGTGTCATAACGTACATACGTTTTTGACATACTCAGACCGCCGATCGTCTGCGCGATACGAATGCGTTTTTCTTTGGCCGGATCACAGGTAGTGATACCGAAGTTACCACCGGTGGCACCGATTTGTGGTGAATCAACATCGGTAGAACCCTGAGTCACGAACTGGGTGCAGGTATTTTCCTGATCCACAAATTCTTGCGGGTAGATGGCAAAATTACCGGAGTCGTTCACCGGCACGCCATTAATCGTCGCACCGATTTGATCGCTATTAAAACCGCGTAAAGTCAAACCACCGCCAAACAAACCCGTAGCGTCGTAGTTATAGCTATTCACGGCGGGCATCAATTCCAACGCCTCGTAGGCATTACCGGTCGGGCGTTGTTTCGCCAGTTCTTCCGCGGTAATCGTGCTACGTGCTTTAGGGGCATTCTCTTGTACCATCAAGCCCATACCGACTTTTTTGCCGGTGATGGTGACTTGAGATGAACCGACCGGTTCTGTCGACTCCGCTGTTTGGGCAAAGGCAGATGACATGCTAAGGCAGGTCAATTGGCAAGCAATCGCCAATAACGACAGGCGTGATGGAAATGCTGACGACTTTCTTGATTGTTTCATTTACTGCTCCCAGATCAAATAAAATTCAAAATATATATAAAAACAACTAAGTAAAAATAGATTCGTCAATTTCCAAACTGCCGCGTCATCAACCAATACTGCGGGCAACGCTTGCTGGACCAGACACAATGTTTTTAGTCAAAAAGATTTTTATCTGACTAAATTCGTTGCAAATTCACGACAAATTTGATGCTAATGCTTACAATCAGCAACTTTCAAAAAATAATTTTCGCTGCGCAAACGATTGCGCTATTAAATAAAAAATATATCCTACAGCGCAAACGATTGCTATTTCTACGCAAAAAAAATAGACCATCATCTGACGACGTCTATGAAAGCTGGCTGCTAGCGGAAAAATTTACCCTGCATAAAAGAGTGCTTGCAGGGCAGAATGTAACTTAATGTAAAGCAATGTAAAAATTAGTCTATCACAGAAAAAATGACAAAATGAAGTGTGCCATTCAATTGTGAAAGCATGATGACAAGCAATATAAGTGTGCGGCGGCGCTACAACGCCGCGTGAATACTGGCGCCTGGTCTGCTTAGAGGCAAGGAATCGGGGTCAGCCTTGGCTGCCCCGCGGGAAATCGGAAGCTGGGTTCAGTTGCCCGAATAGGCAACGGGGGCGATGGCTTTCACATTGGTCTGATATGGCGCCAGGCCATTGAGGCTAAGGCCTTTGGCATGCGCATACAGAGGCATAACTTCCGGCAAGTGACGCTGGATTTCGGCAATCCGGTCAGTGCCGGCCGGATGGGTAGAGAGCCATTGGGGCGGCGCCCCTTTGCTCGCCATACCCATTTTTTGCCAGAGTGCGACCCCGGCGCGCGGGTCGTAACCGGCACGCGCGGCGATATCGAGGCCAACCACATCGGCTTCGGTCTCATCATCGCGGGAAAATTTCAACATGCCGACTTTCGCCGCACCGCCGGCCAAAGAACCGGCAAGATTCGGGTCGTAGCCTTTGGCACCCGCAATCACTTCTGCCAGCCTGACGCCGAAATTAGCCAGCATCGATTTACCGGCACGCTCAGCACCATGCTCGCGCAGGGCATGGGCGATTTCATGACCCATGACAATGGCGATTTCGTCGTCGGTCAGTTTGAGGGTATCGAGAATGCCGGTATAAAACGCAATCTTGCCACCGGGCATGCAATACGCATTAATCTGTTTGGAACCCAGCAGATTGACTTCCCATTTCCATTGCGGCGCTCTGTCGTTCCAGCGTAGCGCAAAAGGAATCAATTTCGCCGCAATGGCACGCAAACGTATCACTTGCGGGTGATTATCTGGCGCCAGCGCATGCTTTTCTTGCGCCTGCTGCATGGTTTGCACGTATTGCTGCGCGGCTTGCCCTTCCAGAGAGCCGGATGGCGCGAGCTTGCGGAAAATCGACATTTCACCGACCTTGACGCCATCTTGCGCCAGCGCGCCGGGGCCGACGGTCAATAAGCTAATGATAACAAGCGTCATAAGACGCGAAATAACAAGCGGTTTCATCATAATTTGGCAGCAATTTTCTCGATAATTTCAGACTGAACAACGACGCCAGAGTAGAACCAAAATGGTAGCATTTGAGCAGAAATAAAGAGGCAAAAAATTGTTAAGTCGTTTTTTTCTCATTCCACGGTGCCACTTTCAATAGCAGCAACATCCCTGGCAGCGCCAGTGCAAAACAAATCAGGAAAAAATTAAACCAGCCGGTTTCGACCACGATAAAACCGATCAACGAGGTGGTAAACGTGCGCGGCACCGCCGCCAGACTGGTAAACAAGGCGAACTGGGTGGCGGTATACCGCGGATCGGTGCTTCTGGCAATAAACGCCACAAAGGCGGAGGTGCCCAGACCGACGCCAAACGCTTCGGCGCCCAACACTACACCGAGCAGGACCAGATTAGGCCCGGCCTGCGCCAGCAAGGCAAAGCCCAAGATGGAGAGGGCCTGCGCCACACCGAAAATCCAGAGCGCTCGGTTGATACCCAATTTGATCATCCAGATACCACCGACGACGCCACCGGCAATGCTGCCCCAGAACAGGGTCAGTTTGGCAATCGCGCCGATTTGCGTCAGTTGAAAGCCCAGATCGAGGAAAAATTTAGTGGCGAGGGTGGCAGCCATGCTGTCGCCAAGCCGGTACAGGAAAATAAAACTCAGGATCCAGAAAGCGCTGGCCCAGCCATCACGGGTAATAAATTCGCGAAACGGCAATTTCACGGCTTCTTCCAGGGTTTTCGGCGGCTCGCCATAGCTGCGCGGTTCGGCCACCAGCAAAGTGCAGATAAAACCCGGCAACATGAAGGCCGCGGTAATCCAAAACACCGATTGCCAGGAAATCAGGTCGGCCAGAATCAGTGACAGCGCACCGGGCACCAGACCAGCCATTTTATAGGCGTTCACCTTGACGGCGGCACCTAAGCCCTGTTCGTTATCGGCCAAAATTTCACGGCCATAGGCGTCGATCACGATGTCCTGGCTGGCAGACAAAAAAGCTACCGTCACGGCGCACCCGATAATCAGCGGTAACTGGCTCAGGGGATCGAGCATCCCCATGCAGCCAATGGCAAAAAATAACCCGCCCTGAGTCAATGCCATCCAGCCACGTCGCCGCCCCAGGCTGCCGAAACTGAACCTGTCCATTAACGGCGACCAGAGAAATTTCCATGGGTAAGGAAACATCACCAGCGTAAATAAGCCTATGGCCTTGATATTGAGGCCGGACTTAGAAAGCCAGGCCTGGACCAGATTGATCAGGATAAACAGTGGCAGGCCGGAACTGAAACCGAGAAACACCAGGGTCAGCATGCGTGAGTTAAGATAACTACGCCAGCCGCTGGCGGCTGGCTCCGGCGGCGGGTTATTACTATGATCGATCGCTGTCATTGTGGTTGTCATTATGGTTGTCATTGGCACTACATACGCCACCCGGCGATTATTTTTTCCTGAGACGAAACAGCGCCAGGCTGCCACGTAAATTCGGTAGCCAATGGATAGGTTTGCCTTCATGCAAGGCCATACATTCCATCACTTCCAGCCCGACATCGTCGGCCAGATCGGCAAAATCATAAATCGTGGCACAGCGCACATTGGGGGTGTCATACCATTCGTACGGCAAGGCTTTCGAGACCGGCATTTTGCCGCGCAATAAAGCAGTACGGTGCGGCCAGTAACCAAAATTGGGGAAAGACACAATCGCTTCTTTGCCGATGCGGGCAATGTCGCGCAGCAGCGGTTCGACATGCTTCATCATCTGCAGCGAGGACAGGCACAACACGGTATCGAAGGCATTATCTGAAAAAATGCTCAGGCCGTTTTCCATATCCTGCTGAATCACGTTGACGCCGCGCTGTACGCAAGCGAGCACCTTATCGTCTGCAATTTCAACGCCATAGCCGCTGCAATGCTTGTCGCTTTGCAGGTAATCGAGCATCACGCCATCGCCGCAACCGACATCGAGCACATGCGCGCCGGGCTCAATCCAGTGCGCAATAAAGGCCAGATCAGGACGCAGCTGATTGAGTTCAGTAAAGTTCATACCAGCTCCTTGGCGATACGGGCGTAATAAGCCGCGACCAGATTGAGGTAGCGCGCATCGTCCAGCAAGAAGGCATCATGGCCATGCGGCGCATCGATTTCGGCATAGCTGACGGTGCGCTTGTTATTGACCAGCGCCTGCACAATTTCGCGGCTGCGCTCAGGTGAAAAACGCCAGTCGGTGGTAAACGAGGCCAGAAAAAACTCCGCCTTGGTATTGGCCAGCGCCATGGTCAGGTCACCGCCAAAGGCGCGCGCCGGATCAAAGTAATCAAGCGCCTTGGTGATCAGCAAGTAGGTATTGGCATCAAAGTAGTCGGAGAATTTATCGCCCTGATAACGCAGATAGGATTCGATCTCGAAATCGACTCCGAAACCAAACTGGTATTCACCATTCTTCAGTTCACGGCCAAATTTTTCGGCCAT
>JBBQNW010000092.1:0-10176 GCA_038330335.1 Burkholderiales bacterium
TGGCCGGATCAAAAAAATTGCCCAGGCGGTCTCACACATGCTGGTGGTTTTTCCGTTCGAGGAAGCGATCTACCAGGCCGCAGGGATTCCGGTCACTTATGTTGGACATCCTCTGGCGCAAGTCATCCCGCTGGTGCCTGATACTGCGGCTGCCAGAGATGAACTGGGCATTCCGCATAGCGCCACCGTGGTTGCTATATTACCGGGCAGTCGTTTGTCTGAAATTAAAAACAATACTGAAGCGTTTATTGGCGCCGCCAAGATTCTCTGTCAGCGCGATCCGAATCTGATGATTTTGGTGCCTATGGCAGGCGAAAAGCAGCGCGCTCTGTATATAAAACTCGTGGTTGCGGCGCGTCTTGATGGTGTGCCGATATTGCTAATTGATGGCCGCTCGCATACGGTGATTGCTGCCGCTGATGCGGTGCTGGTGGCCTCCGGAACGGCAACTCTGGAAGTAGCGTTGTTTAAAAAGCCCATGGTAATTGCCTATAAGATGATGGAGGCGACGTGGCAAATACAGAAGCGTATGGGGTATCAACCCTGGATAGGTCTGCCCAATATTCTTGCAGGTGAATTTGTCGTACCCGAATTTTTACAGGCTGCAGCGACCCCGGAAGCACTGGCAGATGCCTTGTGGCGTCAATTGAACGATCAGCCTTTGCAGCAGCAGTTACGTCAGCGTTTTACCGATATGCATCATAGTTTACTGCGGGATACGGCAAGCGTTTCCGCGCAGGCTGTCATGGAACTGATTGCCAGCAGTAAGTCGCATAATAAGCCGCATAATAAGCCGAGCAGTCAGCAGGTATAGTCGTCATCAGACGGCCCATCGTTTTCATCATTAATTTATTGTATGTATATTGACTCTCATTGCCATATCAATTTCCCTGAGCTTGTCAGTCGCCTGCCTGAAATCATGCAAGCGATGGCCGACAATGGGGTAACCCACGCCTTGTGCGTGTCGGTTGATTTGCCGGATTTTCCGCAAGTGCTAGCCCTGGCGGAACAGTACCCGCATATTTATGCATCGGTCGGTGTTCATCCCGATTATGCGGATACAGAAGAGCCGAGTGCAGAGCAACTGGTACGCCTTTCTCAGCATCCTAAAATTATTGCGATTGGTGAAACCGGTCTGGATTACTTTCGCTTGAAGGGGGATCTGGAATGGCAGAGAGAGCGTTTTCGTCAGCATATACGTGCTTCCAGAATCAGCGGCAAGCCTTTGATCATCCATACGCGGGCAGCCGCTGAAGATACCATCCGGATTATGCGGGAGGAGGGCGCGGGCACCGATAAGGGCGGTGCGGCGGGGGTCATGCATTGCTTTACCGAGTCATTGGAGGTGGCATTAGCCGCGATAGAAATGGGCTTTTATATTTCGTTTTCCGGTATTTTGACGTTTAAAAGCGCCAAAGATCTGCAAGCCGTGGCGAAAGCCTTGCCGCTGGAGCGAATTTTAATTGAGACCGATTCGCCTTATCTGGCGCCGATGCCGCATCGGGGAAAAATGAACGAACCGGCATTTGTCAGGCATGTTGGCGAGTTTTTGGCGGACTTGAAAAATTTACCGGTCGCGCAAGTGCAGCAAGCGACTTCGAAAAATTTCTTTGACTTGTTTAAGCTGCAAGCATGATAGGGATGATGATGACGCTGCACAAGATGCTATCTGGTTTGCAAGCTTATCTGAGTCGTTGTGTCATTGCCGGCGCATTGATGAGTTTATCGACTCTCGCCATTGCGGATGCCTATGACGATTTTATGTTGTCGGTCAAATTTAATGACGTATCGTCGGTGCAAAAGCAGTTGCGCAAGGGTATGGATCCTAATTCGGTGGAGGCACTGCGCGGAGAAACGGTCATGATGATCGCATTACGTGAAAAATCGACGCAGGTATTTAGTCTATTGCTGGCGCAGCCCGAAATTAAGCTGGAAGCCCGCGCCAATAATGGCGATACCGCTTTGATGATTGCCAGTTTTATGGGGAATTTAGCTGCGGTGAATCAATTAATCGCGGCCGGTGCAGAGCTAAATCGCCCTGGATGGACTGCGCTGCACTACGCTGCTGCCAATGGTGATAGTAAGATCATCAGCGTGCTATTAGCACATTCTGCCTATATTGATGCCCAGTCGCCGAATAAAACGACGCCGCTGATGATGGCAGTACGCTCTGGAAAACTTCCGGCCGTTCAGCTATTACTCAGTGAGGGTGCGGATATCCGCGCCAAGAACGAGTTGGGGATGACGGCGCTTGATTTTGCGATGCAATTTGAACAAAAAGAAATTGCAGAGTATCTACAGTCGTCGACGCAATCGAAGAATCAAACGCGCTAACGGCACGATATTCATCGTACTTAGCTGTTCGTTGACAGTGACAGACTAGAGACATTGGTGTGAGGTCTATTTTCTTTTGAGATGTCTTAAATTTACGCAGAAAAGCTTACGTCTGGCAACAATGCTTGTGGTAAAGTACGCGCTTCTTCTTAATGGAGTCCCATCCGTGGATAGTTATAGTCGTCGATCTTATATCGACTGCATCCCGGCAAGGTAATCGCAAATTTTTGCTACTACTTTGCCAAAACATGGCAAGTAGTGGTGCAGCAAGCTCATTCGGGCTGCTTCTTCCTGCTTATCCAAATATTATCGTCTTCTGTGCAATGTGATTCCGTCGTCACTGGAATCGTATGTGTTGTGAGCGGTCAATTTTTTAATCGGAGTCATTGGCGCTGAGCGCTCTTGGCCGAGGGGGTAATTTGTTATTTTTCTCTTTGTTGATCAGCGTAGTCACTGCCGTCGGTGGCCGTTCCTGTGTGGGAAATGCAGATGTTTGAACTGTTTAATTTGCAAAAACGCGAAGACTTGTCAGCTGATAAGGGACCGAATCGCTGGGACTGGGCGTTACTGCCTTTAATGCTGGGTTTGTTGGTGTTGCTGGCATTTGCCGCCATGCAAATGAGCCGGCCGTTTGCGGTGGGTGAAAACTTGCCCATTTCACTGGACCCTGGCTACCTTCCTTACTATCTGTTGCGCACCATTTTGCGCATGTTTACGGCGCTGGGATTTTCCTTGTTGTTCAGTCTGCTGTTTGCCGCGATCGCCGTGAAATATGCGGCGGCGGAAAAAGTCATGATCCCTGCGCTGGATATCTTGCAGTCAGTACCTATTCTGGGGTTTCAGGCGATTGCCATTGCACCGTTTATTGCGCTGTTCCCGGGGAATTTGTTAGGGGTGGAATGCGCTGCAATTTTTGCCATCTTTACTTCTCAGGCATGGAACATGGCGTTTAGTTTGTATCAATCCATGCGTACCGTACCGCCTGAACTGAGCGAAGCTGCACGGATTTTCCGGTTGTCTGGCTGGCAGCGGTTCTGGCGCCTGGAGTTACCTTTCGCCATGCCTGGATTGTTGTGGAACATGATGATGTCGATGTCGGGCGGGTGGTTCTTTCTGGTGGCAGCTGAAGCTATTTCTGTTGCAGGCCAGGATATTAAATTGCCCGGTATCGGCTCGTATATTGCCGTAGCGATTGAGGCGGAAAATGGCGTCGCCATTGCCTGGGCAATCGCGGCGATGCTCAGCGGTATTTTGCTCTACGACCAATTATTTTTCCGGCCTTTGCTGGCATGGGCAGATAAATTTCGTTTTGAGGAGTCGCAAGGGGATACCGCGCAGCAATCATGGCTGCTCGACTGGATGCGCAGTAGTCGCTGGTTCCGCGCCTGGTCTGAAGCTATATGGGCCAGGTTAAGCCGGGCACTAGGCTGGTTTAGCCTGGCTTACGATGGCACCTCTAGCAAGTCCGTCGTGCGTACCATGAGTCCGCGTTGGGCACGTATTTGGGATGTTTTGTTGCTGCTGGCATCGGTATGGGCCGTTTATATTGTGATTCGTTTTGTCCACAGTGATGTTGGCTGGGGCGAGGTTGCCCACGTGTTCGGGCTTGGGCTTATTACCTTATTGCGCGTCATGCTATTAATTGCTCTGGCATCGCTGGTGTGGGTGCCGGTTGCGGTGTGGGTGGGTTTGCGTCCGCAATACTCGCAACGGGTGCAGGCGGTGGCACAGTTTCTGGCCGCATTTCCGGTCAACCTGATGTTTCCCTTGGTGGTGTTTGCCGTTGTTTCATTCAAGCTATCGCCGAATATCTGGCTCAGTCCTTTAATGGTGTTTGGCACGCAATGGTACATCCTGTTTAACGTTGTTGCCGGAGCTGCGGCTATTCCGAACGAGTTACGCCTGGCGGCCGACAATCTCGGTTTAAAAGGCTGGCTTAAGTGGAAACGGGTATACCTGCCAGCGGTGTTTCCTAGTTATATTACCGGTGCGATCACGGCCAGTGGCGGCTCCTGGAACGCCAGTATTGTGGCCGAATATGTCACCTGGGGTAAAACCACCCTGATTGCCGACGGGCTCGGTAGCTATATCAAACAGATGACGGAAGCCGGAGACTTTCATCGTATCGCACTAGGCATTGCGGTCATGTGTATTTTTGTTATGTTGCTGAATCGTTTCTTTTGGCGCCGGCTCTATTCCCTGGCAGAAGACCGCAGTAGTTGATCTCAGTGTGTGCCGGATACGATAAAAATAAATGCAGGAGAAATTGATGAACCAATATTTGATAGAACTCAAGCAGGTTGCCAAATCGTTCAAGGCCGCTGATGGAAAAGCACGGATGGTGCTGGAGAAACTCGATTTTCAGTTAAAAGACGGAGAAATCGTCGCCTTGCTGGGGAAATCCGGTTCAGGTAAATCGACTCTGCTACGCATTATGGCCGGCTTGTTGTCAGCTGATTGCGGCAAACTGACTTACCGTGACCAATCGATTTATGGCCCGGTAGCGGGTATTGCGATGGTGTTTCAGTCGTTTGCCTTATTCCCCTGGCTTACGGTACAACAAAATGTCGAACTGGGGCTGGAAGCGCAAGGCGTTGCTTCTGATGAGAGAAAATCCAGAGCCGATGCTGTATTAGAACTAATCGGTCTGGCCGGTTTTGGCGGTGCTTTACCACGGGAGTTGTCTGGCGGCATGAAGCAAAGGGTGGGGATCGCCCGCGCGCTGGTGATTAATCCCGATGTGTTATTGATGGACGAGGCGTTCTCTGCGCTGGATGTATTGACAGGGGAAACCCTGCGCAACGATATGCTCGAATTATGGGACAAGAAGCGGATTCCGACAAAAGGTATCCTGATTGTGTCGCATAACATCGAAGAGGCCGTCATGATGGCTGACCGTATCATCATCATGTCTAGTGACCCGGGCCGGATTCGCTGTGAAATCAAGATAGAATTACCGCGCCCGCGCGATGCAGATTCGCTTGAAGTGCGTGCCTTGATTGATGAAGTGTATGGCTTGATGACCATGCGCGCGGCCCAGGAAACCAGTGCCAGCGAGGCGATGAGCAGGCATCTGGGTTATCGCTTGCCAGAAACCGATGTCAGTCGTATCGAAGGAGTGTTAGATTTACTGGCCGATGCGCCGTTTAATGGTCGTGCTGATTTGCCGCAGATGGCAGAAGAATCAGAACTGACTGATGAAGAGTTATTCCCTACCTATGAAGCCTTGAATTTGCTGGGCTTAGCATTGCTCGAAAAAGGCGATATTATTCTTACGGCGCTGGGCAAACATTACGCCGGCGCAGATCAGGCTGCCAGACAAGAATTGTTTGGGCAACAGCTACTCATGCAGGTTCCGCTGGCTGCGCATATCCGGCGCAATCTGGAGCAGGAGGCCAGTGGCAGCATTCCGGAGCAACCTTTGCTAGAATTACTGGAAGAGTTTCTAAAGGCGGACGAGGCAAAGCGGGTGCTGGAAATTGCCGTGGAATGGGGACGCTATGGCGAAGTCTACGAATATGATTACCATACCGGTCGATTGAGCTTGCCAGAGCCGGATGACGTTGACGGTGAGTAGCAAATAAAGGCGGTTTTAGAAACTCTGGGCGCGCTACTCTATGCATGGTATGTGAATAATTCATGCTCTTGAAAGGATGTGCTATGACCAATAAACGACTAATGCTCATGCTGACCTGCCTGATTGCCGGATGTTCGGCACCTGTGCCGAATGGTCAAAAAAACAAAGACGAAGTGGCCAGACGGTTTGAGGATAAAAAGACCAGTGGGAAAGTGCCGCTCAGGACTGCCAGTTCATCACTCACAGGTTATCAACAGGAACTGGCACTGCGTATTTCAGAGGCGAATGCCAATAGGGTGTATACCGACAGACCACAAGCTTTGCTACGTTCGGTCATCGTGCTCAATTTTATGATTAACGCCGAAGGCAAGTTGCTGCACAGCGAGGTGCTCCGGACTAATCATGACAAAACAACCGAAAAAATAGCATTGGCGAGCTTGAGTAATGCGTCGCCTTTTCCCAAGCCACCTTCGCATTTGTTGCGTAGTGATAAGTTAAAAATCACCGAAACCTGGTTGTTTAATAACGATGGGCGTTTTCAGTTAAGAACCATCGCTTTGCCACAAATGGAGGAATAAGGCAGGTTCCCGAGGGGCTCCCGTCATTTGTTCCTTGCCTATTTCACCTGCCAGCGTTAACAGAAGTTTCTGCTAACGCTGGTCAGTTCGCCTAATTGTCCTAGCAGATGCGTCATGTCGACCAGCCTTTTGGCCACCAGATGACGTACTTCTCCTTCGCATTGCCAGATGCCGTAGATGCCAAGCAGTTGGGCATGTAATACTTCGCGTCGCTGTTGCTCTACCAAAGAGGGCCAGATAATCACATTCACCGGGCCGGTTTCATCTTCTATCGTGATGAATAAAACGCCTTGTGCGGTGCCAGGTCTTTGCCTTACCGTGACGATGCCGCAGCCACGGGCAAACTGGCCATTTTGAAACGTGTTAAGCAATGTTGCCGGTAAAAAGCGTAGCGCCAGTAAGCGTTGCCGTAATAAGGCCACAGGATGACGTCCCAGTGTGAGTCCGGTGCTGTGATAATCACCGATAATCTCTTGCGCTTCGGTTGGCGGGGTGAGCTGAGGCAGCTGCTCTTGTATCGTCACCGGGTGCAATAAACCCTTGTCGGGTATGGCGGCAACGGCTTGCCACAAGGCTTGACGCCGGTTGCCTGATAGCGTCGCGAGTGCGTTGCCGGCGGCCAGCGCCTCAACGTCGTGACGGGTTAACTGCGCGCGTCGCGCCAGATCGGTAACATCGGAGAACGCCAGGCAGGAACGTGCTTGCAGTATCCGTTGGACCGCGGCAAAAGACATGCCGCGCAAGAGTGATAGCCCCAGCCGGACGGCGGCTTGCTGCTCTGTACCGGGATTTTTTGCCAATTCCAGGGTGGAATCCCAATGGCTATGCGCAATATCGATAGGCCGAACCTCAACCTGATGGCGTCGTGCATCTTGCACCAGTTGTGATGCTGAATAAAACCCCATGGGCTGAGAGTTTAACAGGGTGCACAAAAAGACCGCAGGTTCATGACATTTGATCCAGCTACTGGCATAGACCAGAATCGCAAAACTGGCAGAGTGGCTTTCGGGAAAACCATACTCGCCAAAGCCCAGCATCTGATTAAAAATACCACTGGCGAACGCTTCTTCGTAGCCATTTTTGAGCATGCTATTGATGATGCGGTCTTTATAATGCGCCAGGCCGCCCTTGCGTTTCCAGGCGGCCATGGCGCGGCGTAATTCATCTGCTTCTCCGGCAGAAAAATCGGCTGCCACCATGGCAATTTGCATGACTTGTTCTTGAAAGATGGGGACACCCAAGGTGCGTGATAGTACCTTTTCTATTTCGGGCTTGGGGTAACTTACCAGTTCTTTGCCTTGTCTCCTGCGTAAATAGGGATGCACCATCCCGCCTTGTATCGGGCCGGGTCTGACGATGGCTACCTGCACCACCAGGTCATAAAATGTTCTTGGTCGCAGGCGTGGCAGCATACTCATTTGCGCGCGCGATTCTATTTGAAACACACCTACCGTGTCGGCCCGGCAAATCATGTCGTAGGTGACGCTGTCTTCGCGTGGTATATCTTGCATTCTGGCCGGCTTGCCGGGCATCGTCGCCATCAGATTAAACGCGCGTTTTAGGGCTGATAACATACCGAGTGCCAAAATATCAACTTTCAACAGGCCAAGGGACTCAAGATCATCTTTGTCCCACTGTATGATGCTACGCTCTTTCATTGCGGCGTTTTCTATCGGCACCAGACGTGATAATTTACCTTTGGCGATCACGAAGCCGCCACTGTGCTGCGATAGGTGTCGCGGAAAGCCCAATAGCTGGCTGACTAACTCTGCCCATTGCAGGGCCAGGCTTGAGCTTGCATCAAGCCCGCTTTCGGTAAAGCGCGCGAGTAATTCGTTTTTACTGTCAAACCAGCGATGCGATTTGGCGACGGCATCGATCAGCCCCAGATCAATGCCCAGTGCCTTGCCGACCTCGCGCAGCGCACCCCGCGGCCGGTAAGTGTGCACTGCCGCCGCTAGCGCAGTGCGATTTCGGCCGTATTTGTGGTAAAGATATTGAATCACTTCTTCGCGTCGCTGGTGTTCAAAATCGACGTCGATATCCGGCGGTTCACCGCGTTCTTTGGAGAGAAAACGTTCAAACAACAGGGTATTGTTTTCGGGATTCACTTCGGTAATGTGCAGGCAGTAACATACGACCGAATTCGCCGCCGAGCCACGCCCTTGGCACAAAATATCTTGCGAACGGGCGAATTTGACAATGTCATGCACCGTCAAAAAATAAGGTTCATAGGCCAGATCATTAATCAGTGCCAGCTCATACTCTATTTTTTGCGTCAACATGGCTGACAGGCCAGCTGGATAACGTTGTCTGGCACCGGCATAGACTTCTTGCTTCAGGTAACTGGCTGCGGTTTGCCCTGGCGGTACCAGTTCATCAGGATATTCATAACGTAACTCATCGAGTGAAAAATGGCATAAATCGGCAATACGTATAGTCTCTGCTAATGCTTGCTTCGGATAGATATTGGCCAGCCGCAAACGTGAACGCAGATGTTGTTCTGCGTTGGGGGCTAGATCATAACCACATTCAGCAATCGGCTTGCCAAGCCGGATTGCGCTTAAAGTGTCTTGCAAGGGTTTGCGCGAGCGTACATGCATGCAAACATCGCCAGTTGCGACCACTGGTAAATGGTATTGGCGGGCGATAGTACTGATGTTGCGTTGATGCAAATCATCCATGGCGCCTGTCAGCAAGCATAAACCCAGCCAGGCACGAAGAGGGAAGGTTGCCGCCATCCACGCACTCTGTCGCGATAAATCCTTAATGCTTGCAGGGTAATCGGGCACCAGTATCAGCAAACAATCGGGTAAGCCACGTAAATGTGCCATCTCTTTTGAGGGGGCAGCGAAGTCTTCCTGCTTCAGGAGATAGGTGCCCTTGGGGCTTCTGGTGCGCGCCAGGGTGATGAGTTCAGACAGATTGCCGTAGCCTTCGCGGTTCTGCGCCAGGGCAATTATAGTCATTGCCGGGCAGGCATCTTCCGGTTCGACTCTAAAATGGCTTCCTATGATTAAACGGAAATCATGTTTTTTTGCTTCTTCATGGGCACGCACTACTGCCGCCAGTGAACATTCATCGGTGACTGCCAAGGCACTGTAATTGAGTTTAACCGCACGTGCGACTAGCTCTTCTGCATGAGAGGCACCGTGCAGAAAAGTGAAATTAGACAGGCAAAATAGCTCAGCATAGGCTGGTAAATGAGGCGATGACTGATCAGAGTTTTTGGATAAATTGTTCATGTCGATAGTTGCCAGGAGCGAGATTCATGCCGGCGTAATGAAGCTTCTTAAGTTTATTAAGCAGATCAAGCAGATTAAGCAGATCAAGCAGATCAGGCAGATCAAGCAGATCAGGCAGATCAGGCAGATCAAGCAGATCAGGCAGATCAGGAAGTTATTAAATTAAAAACATGATTGAAGCTCTGGCTGTTTTGACCCTGCAGAGTTTTCAACTGCCGCTGTAGTTATGCTTGAATTCTCCTTACATTTATTCAGCCAAATATGCCATGCAGATACCAGCGCGCATCTTTGTCGGTATCTGCCTGCTGTATGGACGGGCTGATGCGTTCGCGATAGATCCAGCAGCGCAGATGTGCGGTGTTTTCTGCCACAAAGTAATCACGGGTGACTAACTGGCCGTTCCACCAACCAGCCTCTATCCTCTCTGCTGGCGATACCAGCC
>JBBQNW010000093.1:0-10166 GCA_038330335.1 Burkholderiales bacterium
TCACGTCACGGTTGGCCTGTACCGCACCAAAGCGTTTGGAAATATGTTGAAATTCGACGGCAACTGGCATACTTGATTTTGAGGAGAGTCAGGCGATAAACATTAGGTATTTAGCATTCGGCATTCGGCACTATGCGTCAGGCTTTAGGCGCATGGCGTTGCCGCGCTGGCAAAGAAACATAGCAAAAAAATCGCGTTGTTACACCGGGCACTTGTTGCTGTCGCGCGCATCGATGACCTTGATTTTGCCGCTGATGATGTCTTGCTTCGCCGTGTTCACGCGTTTTTCTATTTCCGCTGTGATGAGCTTGCGGTTGTCCTGGTCCAGTGCCCAATCGACACCGCCTTCTTTCAAGCCTTTATTGATGATGCCGGCTTTCCCGGTACCATTTTTAATCTGCATAAAGCTGTCATAGATGGCTTGATCGACCCGTTTTGTCATCGAGGTCAGCATGGTGCCCGGATGCATATAATTTTGATTTGAGTCGACGCCGATGGCCAGTTTGCCTTTTTCCTTGGCCGCCTGCAATGCCCCCATGCCGCTACCGCCGGCCGCTGCAAACAAGACATCCACCCCACGTTCAAACTGTGCGCGCGCCAGTTCGCCACCTTTGGCCGGATCATTCCATGCCGTCGCGGTGCTGCCGACGATATTTTGGGTCACCTCGATTTTGCTATCAACCGCTTTGGCACCCTGGGCATAACCGCAAGAGAAGGCACGGATTAAAGGAATATCCATACCGCCGATAAAACCGATTTTTTTGGATTTTGTTGCCATTGCCGCAGCCACACCAACCAGATAAGACCCTTCCTGTTCTTTAAATAAAACAGAACTGACGTTGTTGCCGCTGGCGACACCGTCAATCAGGACAAATTTGGTATTCGGAAATTCTTTGGCGATATTTTGTACCGCCTGGCTTTGCACAAAACCAATCGCGGCAATTAAATCGACCTTTTTTCGGGCCAGATTACGCAGCACTTGTTCAGTTTGGGTGTCATTGGCGACCTGTACTTCGATGTAGCCAATATGGGTTTCCTTCTTAAACCGCTCCGCGCCTTCGGATGCCGACTGGTTAAACGATTTATCAAATTTGCCACCGGCATCATAAATGACGGCCAGTTTCGGGTCGGCAGCATGAACACTGGCGGCGGCCAATGCGCTGATCAGGGGCAGGGCGAGTGAGCTAATTTTCATGCGTAATCCTAATAGACTAAAGGTTCAGGGTGTCAGGCAATTGGCAAATGACAATTTCAACATCAAAGCAAAAAATTTCAATAAGGCAACAGTAAAACAACAGTAAAACAACAGCAGAACAACACACAATATCGGCACCGCGATGTTCAAATTTATCGCGAACCGGGGCTCGTGTTGTGTTGGCCCCGACTATACCGCGTTACGGCTTAGCATGAATTCGAGCACGTCCTGACGCTGTGGAATCGAAGTTTGTGCACCGAGTTTGGTCACGGTAAGGGCGGCGGTGTACTGGGCTTCCCGGCTGGCGTCCAGCAGGCTTAACCCATTGGCCAGGCCAACCGCAAAGGCACCGACGAAGGTGTCGCCGGCTGCGGTAGTGTCAACGACCTCGACCACCACGGCCGGAATGAAAGACGTACCACTTGCGTCGGTGATGAATGCCCCGTTGCCGCCCATGGTCAGCAGCACGACACCTGCGCCTCGGTGCAATAATTTTTGCGAGGCATGTTTGGCACTATCGCTGTCCGTGACCGCGACGTCGCTTAATTGGGCCGCTTCGGTTTCGTTGACGATCAGATAATCCACGAGCTTGAGCAAATCGTCGCTCAGGGCTTGCGCCGGCGCCGGATTCAAGATGACTTTGACACCATGCGCGTGCGCAATCTGGATCGCGTGTGTGACGCTATTTAGCGGCGTTTCGAGCTGGCAGATTAAAAATTGCGCGCTACTGATGCTCTCGCTGGCGGCGGTAATATCGGCAACGGTAACGGCGGCATTCGCACCGGCGGCCAGCACGATACAGTTATTGCCGCTGTCGTCGACCAAAATGCAGGCGACGCCGGTGGCAACGCCCGGTATCGTGGCCAGATGCGTGAGCGAAATATGGTCTTTACTCAGACAGTTGCGCGAAAATTGGCCAAAGCCATCATCGCCAACAGCGCCGATAAAACTGACATCCGCACCCTGACGCGCTGCTGCCACTGCCTGGTTGGCACCTTTGCCCCCGGGAATTTGATGAAAATCATGGCCATGCAAGGTTTCGCCCAAGGCGGGCATGCGCGGCGTGCGAAATACCAGATCCATATTGACGCTACCAACAACGGTGATGTGAGGCTTCATATTACGTGTCTCGTGTTTTGAATTTTGATTGCGCAATCGTTTGCGCAATGATTTTTGTATTTAACTATGCTCAGTCCGGGCAAGTCAAGAATTACTTGTCCGGGGTGAACGATAGGCTGCTGTGGTCGCATTGGCGTCTGAATTTTTTTGCGGTAAATAAAGCGGCATCTGAGGTTCATTGCTTGCCGGCGGTTTGCTCGCTAGCCGCAGATCACGCTGGCGGCGTATTGCTAAGGCCGATCAGCCGGGGTGGCCGGCAGATTTGCCATCATGATGAGCGCTTGTCCGCTTGCTAAGGGTAGAACACGCCGACATGGTAGCCCGCGGCTTTCACGCCGGATAATTCGAAATACAGTTTAATTGCCTGTTCGCTACCCGGGATAAACCCTTTGCTAATGTCATTTTTACCCGGCAGATAATCGTCCGGAGTAAATACCCGGCGCAGCACTGGCTTGTCTTTGCGGTCATTTAATATCAATTCCAGCATAGGCCAGCTTTGCAGCGTACTACTTTTATTTTGTAACTGTATCGCCAGTGAGAAAACATTCTGATCGGTGGCCAATGTCTGTAATTCATTCGACTCTATCGAGATCGACTCAATCTGGGCCGGCAATTGAATCTGGCAATGCAGAAATTGGCAGGCCGTCAGTAACCCAGGTTTGGTCTGCGGAAACCATGCCGCCATCGGATTACGCAGGCTGTAGGCGCTTTGCGCCAGCAAGGATAAAAACAAGATCAGCGTGCATAAGATCAGCAAACGATGGGCATACTTGCCGCGGCGCTGTTTTTGTTCGGCATGCATGACGAAATCCGGCGTATCGTCATCGGTCGATTCATTTGACTCGTTATTCGATTCAATCTCAGATGCGGATACAGATGCAGACTCTGAGGCATCGGTGCTGAGACTGTCGCTAACGGAGGTTTCCGAAAATACCTTTGTCTGGGGTGCCTCTGGCGCCGCGTCGTCTGTGCTGGTACCGGCGGTGAAATCGGATATGGATGTTTGCTCAGCCCAGACCGGGTGCATCTGCTCACGCAGGTCTTTGCTGGCGCTGCTTTGGGCTTCACTGACCGACCAGTCGCTGTCACTCTGGTGCATGAGCGTTGCCTGTGTCTGCAGCGCCAACTGGCCTATCGCTCGCTCCTCAGCGCTGGCGATACGCGCAGCATCCGGCAAATCCTCATGCAGAGCATCATCGCCCAGATCAAATTCTAAAGTCGAACCGGCCGCGACCGGCAGATTTTCCTGCAACAGGGCGCTGCTATCGACGTCTGCAACCGTATCGCTGCTATCAGTGCTGGCTGGGCTATCAGTGTTATCAGTGTTATCAGTGTTATCAGTGCTATCAGTGCTATCAGTGCTATCAGTGCTATCAGAAGCCAGGCTGGCGGCAGGTTCCGCATTGCCCGCTTGTTCAGGCGCTACGGCCGAAAGCGGAGATATCGGCGCTGGCACTAGTGCCAGCGTTGGTTCCGCTGGTATTGCCGGCGCTACGGGCGAAGTTCGGGCCGGAGCGAGCAGATGTTCAATACCATTGAAGGTTTGCTGGCACGCACCACAGCGCACCAGACCGGCATGCAGCTTTAACTGGTCGTTAGCGACCCGAAACGCGGTATGACAGTAGGGGCATTGGGTGGCGAGTGCCATTCTGCGAACGCGGCTTAAGCAGGCAAATTGCCAGACAACGCAACCCAGCCTTCGTGTTCAGCCCAGACGCTGAGCGTGATAAAAGGAGCGTAAGCAGCGGCAACTTCTTCTGCCTGGCGAGACAGCACACCGGATAAGATCAGCGCGCCGCCGGGGGCGACCCGGCCAGACAGCATCGGCGCCATTAACTTGAGCGGGCTGGACAAAATATTGGCCACCACCACGTCAAATTTGTCGCTGACCGGATGGGCTTCAGCAAACGCTTTCGGCAGACAAAACTCGATCGCGCAATGATTACGTTCGGCGTTAAAGCAGGCCGATTCGATTGCTTGCGGATCAATATCGACGCCAACCACTGTTTTTGCCTTGAGCTTTTCGGCAACCATTGCCAAAATTCCCGAGCCGCAGCCATAGTCGAGCACCGATAAATCTTGCGGCGCGTGGGCTTCCAGCCATTCCATACAAAGGCGTGTCGTGGGGTGACTGCCAGTGCCAAACGCGAGGCCAGGATCAAGTTCCAGAACTAAGGCATTGACGTCCGGAATGTCGTGCCAGCTGGGAACAACCCAGATATTTTTGCCGATATGAATAGGTTCAAACTGGGACTGAGTCAGGCGCACCCAATCCTGGTCCGCCACTGAGCGGGTGGTATAGGCCGGGAGCACGCTCAGGGAAATCGCGGCGGCGGCATCGGCCACCATGCCCGCATGATCGGTGTCGGTCGCAGCCAGAGCCACGACGCGGCTGCGATCCCAGGCATTTTCATCCGGTTCCATGCCTGGTTCGCCGAACAACGGTTTTTCTGCCTCGGTTCCTTCATCGGCGTCTTCGACCGAAACCGACAAGGCGCCGGCATCCATTAAGGCATCGGACAGGCTTTCAGCGTGTTCGCGAGCAACTTCAATAATTATTTCTATCCAGCCCATGTTTCACCTTTATTTTCACCTTGAATCGGCGGGGTGAGTATCTGAACAGATAAGTCACCCCTTCATGGCTACTTCAATTTTTTTGATAAGTCCGGCATGTCGGCCAGTTTCTGTTCCAGATAATGAATGTTGGTGCCGCCTTCAATAAAGCGCGCATCGATCATTAATTCGCGGTGCAGCGCGATATTGGTCTGGATTCCTTCCACGACCATTTCCGACAAGGCAATTTGCATGCGCTTGATGGCTTGTTCACGCGTTGCGCCGTAAGAGATGACTTTGCCTATCATCGAGTCGTAATGCGGCGGCACGTAATAGCCTGCATAAGCATGCGAATCGACGCGGATACCAGGGCCGCCCGGCGCATGCCAGGTAGCAATGCGACCGGGCGATGGGGTAAATTTAAACGGGTCTTCGGCATTGATGCGGCACTCAATGGAATGACCCTTGAGTTCGATGTCGGTCTGGCGGAAACGCAACTTCTCGCCAAACGCGATACGGATCTGCTCTTGTACGATATCGACGCCGGTAATCATTTCCGTCACCGGATGTTCTACCTGAACGCGGGTATTCATTTCGATGAAAAAGAATTCGCCGTTTTCATACAGGAATTCAAATGTGCCGGCGCCGCGATAGCCAATTTTCCGGCAGGCTTCAGCACAACGGTTACCGATTTTCTCTATGGTTTTGCGTGGAATGCCCGGCGCCGGTGCTTCTTCTATCACTTTTTGATGACGCCGCTGCATCGAGCAATCGCGCTCGCCCAGCCAGATGGCGCTGCCATGCTGGTCGGCCAGAATCTGGATCTCCACGTGCCGCGGATTTTCCAGAAATTTTTCCATGTACACTTCTGGATTGCCAAAAGCGGCGCCGGCTTCTGCCTTAGTCATCGTGACCGCATTCAGTAAGGCCGCTTCTGTGTGTACTACACGCATACCGCGCCCACCACCACCGCCAGCGGCTTTAATAATGACCGGGTAGCCAACTTTTCGTGCAGTTTGTACGATGACCTTAGGGTCGTCCGGCAATGCGCCTTCCGAGCCAGGTACACAAGGTACGCCGGCTTTAATCATGGCGTGCTTGGCCGAGACTTTGTCACCCATCTGCCGGATGGATTCGGCGCGTGGCCCGATAAAAACGAAACCGGATTGCTCGACACGTTCGGCAAAATCGGCGTTTTCCGACAAAAAGCCGTAACCGGGGTGAATCGCTTGTGCGTCAGTCACTTCTGCGGCGCTGATAATTGCCGGCATGCTCAGGTAACTGAGCGAAGACGGTGCTGGCCCGATACAGACAGATTCATCGGCTAATTTAACGTACTTGGCTTCACGATCGGCTTCGGAGTGCACGACCACGGTTTTGATGCCCATTTCGCGACAGGCGCGCTGGATACGTAGCGCAATTTCGCCACGATTGGCGATGAGAATTTTTTCAAACATGATTTTCGTTTTGCTTTGGCAATGGTTTTAGCCTTGCAGGCAACATATTTTGCCGATGCGCGTAATCAGCGCAAGGCAAAATGCATAAGTCAGCCAATTGAAGTAATTTAGCTACTCATTTAGCTACTCATTTAGCCACTAATTTAGTCACTAATTTAGTCACTAAGTTAGTCGCTAAATGAGTCAATAAGTTAGTCGCTAAATGAGTCAATAAGTTAGCCAATAATAAACAGCGGTTGGCCGTATTCAACCGGTTGGCCGTTTTCAACCAGAATTTGTTTGACTGTGCCGGAGAAGTCGCTTTCTATCTCATTGAGCAACTTCATTGCCTCAATAATGCAAAGCGTGTCACCTTCGCTGATGCTCTTGCCGATCTCGGCAAACGGTGCAGAGCCTGGTGACGCTGAACGATAAAATGTACCCACCATCGGAGACTTGACGACATGTCCTTCAGCCACTGCCGGTACCGCCGCAGCCGCTGCGACGGGAGACGCAACCGGTGCCGCTGGCATCGGTTGCTGCATCATCTGCGGTTGCATCATAACCATTTGGTTTTGTGGCATTGCTGAAGATTTGACGATGCGTACTTTGCCTTCACCTTCTGTGACTTCGAGTTCTGCAATATCTGATTCGGCAACGAGGTCGATCAAGGTCTTGAGTTTTCTTAAATCCATGTGAAATCTCCTTGTGAAGATGCCCCTGAGGACTAAAATATCTCAGGGTGCGTTATTGGAATGGGCGCAATTATAAGCCAATATGCGCTAATTGCGTGAAGATGCGAGAATTTAAAGATTTTTCAGGGAAAAGTCAATCGCTAGCCGATAGCCGTCAATCCCTAGACCGCAGATGACGCCGTGCGCGATGCCGGACAAATACGAGTGATGCCGAAAGCCTTCTCTTTGGTGCACATTGGAAATATGTACTTCAATAAAAGGGATGGCGACACCCGCTAATGCATCTCTTAATGCCACGCTGGTGTGTGTTAAACCACCCGGATTGATAATGATGGCGTCGATCTGTTCCAGTCTGGCGGCATGAATACGGTCAATTAAGGCACCTTCATGGTTACTTTGAAAACTCAATAAGCACGCATTTGCCGCAGCGGCTTGGGCTTTTGCCGCTAATTCTATGTCCGCTAAGGTGCCGGAGCCGTAGATGCCAGGCTCGCGCGTACCGAGTAAATTCAGATTGGGACCATTCAGCAGCAGCAGTTTGCTTGCCATAGTATGTGTGGGGGTTGACCAGAGTAGACGCATTTTGCCGCCAATCACCCCTGATTGGCAAGGAAAACTATTATTTGTCCGCGCTGCTTATTCGTCCTTGCCCTGGGTTCATCCCGGGTTGTTCCGAACTGATTCCGAACTGATTCCGAACTTATTTTGAACTCATTCCGGATTCATTTTTAAGCTGTGTTTACTGGTGCTGGTTAAATTTTGTAATGTCTGCACGCAATTCTTCGATTTTTAAGCGACCTAAATAACTTTTTACCAAGCTGCCGTCTGCCGCAATTAATATCGTGAACGGCAAACCGCCGGCTTGATTTCCTAAACGCCGCGAGAGTTCGCTGCCTTCCATGCCAGCTGAAAATAATGGGTAGCTGATGTCATATTTTTCAGCGAATGCTTGAATGTTAGTGGGGCTGTCGATACCCAGGCCGAGTAATTGCACATTGTCTTTGCTTAGTTCTTTTTGTAATGTGGATAACTCCGGCATTTCTTGTACGCAGGGTGCGCACCAGGTTGCCCAAAAGTTCACGACTAAAAATTTGCCCTTCCATTGAGATAATTGCCGGGGTTGGCCCTGGCTGTCAGTCAGCGAGAGTGACATGAGTTGGTGTACTGCATCATTCTTGGGCGCGATTGGCGAAATGTGCCGGTTGCTGACATAGATGCCGATGGCAGTAAACATCAGACCGATCAGGAGTGCGATGGAAAGAAAGCGTTTGTTCATGGAGGTGTATTGGAAAGTGGTGAGATGTTCAGGTTGCTTATGGTTGCTTATGGTTGTTTAAGATTGTTCAGACTGGCTTTGTTCAATTAACTGGCGCACTGCGGCAATCGAGGCGCGATCTGCGCGGGCGCTGGCTCTGACGTCGTCCAGGCTATGCAGAAGCAAGTGCACGCCTTCCTGTTGCGTCATAAAACTCAGGGTCTCAATTTTTTCATTACGTTTGTTGGTATTTTCAGATACTTCAAACTGAATATCTTTATTCAGCAGAAAAATGGCGACTTCTTTGGTGTTGTCCGCATACAGGTGCAGGTAGATGTCGGAATGTTGCCCTGCTGTCCCATTGAGTACGGAGCCAACCAGATAGGGGTTGAAGCGCGCCAGTTCTTGCATGATCTGGAGTGCGATTTGCCTTAGCAGCAGCAGGCGCTGTGGTTGAGTGTCCGCAAAAAAAAGTGCATTGTATTCACGCACTTCTTGCTCTATCTGGCTATTGTCTGGCAGGATGTCACCACGTATTTTGTGGTTTCCAAGCAATTGTTTCGCCGCGCGACGTTTGGCCGAGCCGTAGTCAGCGCCGTCTTCAGCGATCATTCTGGCGGCCAGCGCAGCAATTTCAGCGCGTAGCGCTTCGGCTTCGGTTGCGGTAGTAATCATCATTTCGGCATCATAACGCATACAGTGCAGGCGCGTCTCTCAGGTAGAATTGCGGGATTCTTAAATAAGCAAAACATCGACGCCAGACCAGCAGGCAAGGTCGCACAGATGGCAACGTAAATATTGTTAGAAAAATAAGTACAACTATGCATATTCATATATTAGGCATTTGCGGCACTTTTATGGGCGGGCTGGCAGTGCTGGCGCAACAGGCAGGTCATACCGTCACCGGTTGTGATGCCAATGTGTATCCCCCGATGAGTACCCAATTGCTGGCGCAGGGCATTGCCCTGACCGAAGGTTTTGCCGCTGAGCAGATCGCGCTTGCGCCGGATTTATTTGTCATCGGAAACGTGGTCTCGCGTGGCAATCCTCTGATGGAAGAGATACTCAACCGCGGTTTGCCGTATATTTCTGGCCCGCAGTGGATGGGCGAACATATTTTGCAGCACAAATGGGTACTTGCCGTGGCCGGTACGCATGGTAAAACTACGACATCGGCGATGCTGGCGTGGATACTCGAGTGCGCCGGTTACTCGCCGGGGTTTCTGATTGGCGGCGTGCCGCTTAATTTCGGAATATCGGCACGCTTGTCCGGTGCCCAGGCATCGGATTTTTTTGTGATTGAAGCGGACGAATATGACACCGCGTTTTTTGATAAACGCAGCAAGTTCGTTCACTATCGCGCCAAAACGGCCATTTTAAATAATCTTGAATATGATCATGCGGATATTTTCCCGGATGTGGCTGCCATCGAGACGCAGTTTCATCACCTGGTCCGCACGGTGCCGGGAGTCGGGCGTCTGATTGTTAATGGACAAGAACCGTCCTTGCGTACGGTATTGCAACGTGGTTGCTGGAGCGATGCTGAATTTTTTGGCGATGCCGCGATGGCCGATCCGGCATCGTGGAGTCTGGTATTACACGATGGTGAAGATTTCGACGTGATGTTTAAGGGGCAATGGCAAGGGACCGTGCACTGGGCCTTGAATGGCGCGCATAACCGCATGAATGCCCTGGCGGCGATTGCTGCGGCACGCCATGTTGGGGTAGTGCCTGCGGTCGCGATCGAGGCCCTGGCCAGTTTCGTCAATGTTAAGCGTCGCATGGAAGTGCGCGGGGTGGCTGCCGGTGTCACGGTGCTGGATGATTTTGCCCATCATCCTACCGCCATTGCGACCACCATCGAAGGCTTGCGCCGGAAAGTCGGACACGCCAGAATTCTGGCGGTACTGGAG
>JBBQNW010000094.1:0-10156 GCA_038330335.1 Burkholderiales bacterium
CACCAGAGTCAAGCTGAAATCACGCATGTTACAAAATATTATGGCACAACAAACGGCTTTTCCGTCAAGACTGAGCATTCATGCGGGTTTGCGGAGCTTTGGCAGGGGAAATGGGCAAAAATGTGACAAAGATGGGCTAAGGCTGCAGCCATGTCCAGGGTGCCGGTAGAATCCATGTTGGCCGCGATGATGGGGATGCCTCGATAGGTTTTACGCGAGTGATGGAAGACAAATTCGCGTTGTAATTCGACTTGCGCACGCGAGCTCAGGGTGGATCTCTTGGGGCGAATTAATACGTCTTTAAAATCTAGTTTGAGGGTTTCTTCGATATGCATAAGGACTCCGGCAAGCGTCTGGCTGAGGCAAAAAGTACCATGCCGTTGAGCATGGACAAGGAAGTTCTGTGCCGTACTTGAGTATAGTCAAGTTTATGCGCTTTGCTGTGAGGATTTGAGGTCCGGCCACATCCCATGTTCCGCCTGCGCTCAGTCCGCGCTCAGCCCGCGCTCAGCCCGTGCTCAGTCCTTGCCATCTGGTATCTCTATGCATCTCAATGGCAGACGTCACGCCCTGTATCGGTGAAACTTTGTCCTGCTACCGGTAAAAATTCCCAGTTGTAGCTATTTTTATGCAAGTTCAATTTTAAGACGCCGAAAGTGACGTTGTCGCGAACTTCAGTCGTTGCTTTTGGGAAAAACATCGGTGTCAGTTTGACGCCGCCAGTGCCAACCACGAAACTGCGTATACCATTTTTATCGTCACGCTCGCCATTGGCGTTGAGCGGTACCAATCGCTCGTAGTCATGATCATGCGATGCCAGCACGATGTCTGTTTTAGCTTCCGCCAGCAATTTCCAGGCTTCTCGCATCACATCGTTATTGCCATGACCACCGGAGCTAAATACCGGGTGATGCCAGTACGCCAGCTTGCACAAGCGGCGATTGTTTTTCAATTGCTCTCTTAGCCAGATCAACTGTTCTTGCATGGGGCTTTCACTCAGATTGCTATTGAGTGAAAGAAGCAGCCAGTTGCCGACTGTTTTGCTGTAGTAACCACGCCGGTCCGGTCCTGCTAAATCGTCAAAATAATTGTAATAGCCTAGCGCCAGTGGCATGCCGTAATCATGATTGCCGGGTGAGGGCAGGGTGCTGGCCTTGAACTTGCCCCAAGTTGCATCATAGCAATGGCTAAATTCTTCTGGTCTGCCGACCGGATAGGTATTGTCTCCCAGCGTCAGTACCAGTGCTTTTTTGTCCTGTTCCAGACCTGCGCTGATGAGCTCCGCGGTTCTGGCGGCCATGGTTTCTGCCGGGGGTAATTTTTTACAGTCGGCGATATCTCCCGCCGCATAAACGGTCAGGCTTTTCACGCTGGACTTGTCCTTGGCTAGCCCGGCGTGCGCCATCAGCGGCGCGGACAGGCTGAGGCCGCAAATAATAAGAAAGACTGTGCGCGAAGTAAGACGGGATACGGCAGGAGCGATGATTGATGACATGTACGGTATTGTATTGGAAGGAGATGCGAGGAGCCTCGGAACAGGGTCTATTTTACTCGCATCCTTTTGCTGCAGTGAACCGGTTGTCAGTTTGATGGGTTGACGTGATCACGCTGATGAGCGGCGCGCTCCTCAGCACGCACACTCTGACGCCCGGCTACTGGCGGGCCTGCGCTTGCCTCACAGTTTGGTATGACGCAAGCGCAGCGCATTGCTGATGACTGAGACGGAACTTAAACTCATGGCGGCGCTGGCGATCATCGGGCTGAGCAGGATACCAAACCACGGGTACAACACGCCGGCAGCAATCGGGACACCGACAAAATTATAGGCAAACGCAAAGAACAGGTTTTGCCGGATATTTTTCATGGCATGGCTGCTTAGTGAGCGGGCTTTGAGAATGCCGCGCAAATCCCCTTTCACCAGGACCACGTGTGCACTGTGCATGGCGACATCGGTACCGGTGCCCATCGCAATACCAACATCGGCCTGCGCCAGCGCCGGTGCATCATTAATACCATCGCCCGCCATGGCCACTATGCGCCCCTGTTGCTGCAATTCTTGAATGAAACGATATTTATCTTCAGGTAACACATCGGCATGTACCTCGCTTAAGCCTAGTTGTGTCGCGATGGCCTGAGCGGTCACGCTATTATCGCCGGTCAGTACAATGATGCGGATGCCCGATTGCTGCAATTCTTGTATTGCCTGCAGGCTGGTCGCCTTGATGCTGTCGGCCACACTGATCAGACCGGCGAGCTTACCACCGACTGCCAGCATCATCACGGTATGCCCGAGTTGCTGCAGTTCGGTGGCGCGCTGTGCCAGTTCGTCTAGTTTGATCGCATGATCTTGCATCAGTTGCGGGTTGCCGAGTAAAACCGCTTTGCCGTCAGAGATTGCGCTGACGCCCTTGCCGGTAATGGAGGTAAATTCGCTGATGCGCGCCGGCGCTATCTGCCGCGCTTCTGCGTAGGCCAGAATGGCATGGGCGACCGGGTGCTCGCTGAGTTTTTCCATGGCCATGGCCAGGCCGAGTAAGTCTGCGTCGGTAAATCCTTGTGCCGTGACGATGCTTTGTAAGGCAGGTTTTCCCTCGGTCAGGGTGCCGGTTTTATCGATGACCAGGGTGTCAATTTTTTCCAGTGTTTCCAGCGCTTCGGCGTCCTTAATCAAGACCCCTTCGGTCGCACCGCGGCCGATGCCGACCGTCACCGAGATCGGTGTGGCCAGACCTAGCGCACAGGGGCAGGCGATAATCAATACCGATACTGCCGCCATCAAAGCATTGGCCAGGGTCGGTGTCGGCCCCACCAGAGCCCACACGGCAAAGGCGAGCAGGGCTACCCCAATCCCGCCGGGGACAAACCAGCCCGAGACCTGGTCTGCCAGTTTTTGAATCGGCGCACGTGAACGGCTGGCCTGATTCACCAGGTCGATAATTTTGGCCAGCAGTGTGTCGCGTCCTATGCGTTCTGCCTGCATGGAAAAACTGCCTTGTTGATTGATGGTGCCGGCGCTCAGTTTGTCACCGGTCTGTTTGGTGACGGGTAAGGATTCACCGGTAATCATCGATTCATCCACATTCGAACGGCCTTCCAGTAAGACGCCATCGACCGGAATATGGGCACCAGGTTTCACGCGCAAGATATCTTTTAGCTGAACCTGATCGAGCGGAACTTCTTTTTCTTCACCGTTGGCACCGATGCGGATAGCGCTGTCCGGGGTCAGTGCCAGTAAGGATTTAATTGCGGTGTTGGTTTGCGAGCGGGCGCGCAATTCCAGTACCTGGCCCAGCAATACCAGCGTGATAATGACCGCGGCCGCCTCAAAATACAGCGGCGCCATGCCCTGCATTTTAAACGCCTGCGGCAAGATATCCGGAAACAGCAGGGCGACCAGGCTAAACAGATAGGCCGAGGCTGTGCCAACCCCGATCAGACTAAACATATTCAGATGTCCGGTTTTAAACGAGGCGAGGGCGCGTTCAAAAAATGGCCAGCCGGCCCATAACACCACCGGCGTTGCCAGCGCAAACTGTAAGCCGTTGAACAGCGTCATGCCTAGCCAGCCGTGCACGCTGACCCCGGGCAGCATGTCTGCCATAGCCATGATCAGTAGCGGCAGACTGAGCGCCACGCTGAACTTGAAGCGGCGCGTCATGTCGTCGAGTTCGCCGGTATCCTCTTCGGCGCTGGCGTCTTTGGGTTCCAGCGCCATGCCGCAGAAAGGGCAGGTGCCGGGGCCTACTTGCTCCACTTCCGGATGCATGGGACAGGTAAAAATTGCATCTTTCGCCGCCGCTTTTGGCGCGGGGCGCTTGGCCGGATCGAGATAGGATTCCGGATTGGCACGGAATTTTTCGAGACAGCTGTTGGCGCAAAAATAGTAGGTCTGGCCCTGATAAGTGAACTGGTGCGGGCTATCCTCTTGCACGTTCATGCCGCATACCGGATCTTTTAAGCCTGCTTCCTGTGGGTTGCCGACCGGGCCAGGCTGGTGGCTTGTACCGCAGCAAGTGTTTGCTGATGTTGCTGCCGCCGGTTTGAGCGCGACTGCCGGTAGTATGAGTTTTTTCGTTGCCACATAGGCGGGTGGCTCCTGGTTAAATTTGCTGACACAAGACTGGCTGCAGAAGTAATACGTCGTGCCTTGATAGCGCGCCATTTTTTCCGGATTTTTACTGACGCTCATGCCGCATACCGGGTCCAGGTATTTTTTTTCTTCAGATGTCGTTGCTGGATTAACCGGCGCGGGCGCGGTGCCGCAACAAGCGTCGGTCTGGCTATCGTGCTGATGTGGCTGGGATTGAGTCATGGCAAATTCTCCGGGCTGTATTTGGTTGTCGTTTAGCTTATCATAGACCCTGTATCCAAGAACGGAGTCAAGAACTTTATGAATACTGAGGGAAATCAAACCAACCGCATTGCCGGCGAACTCAATGACGGGCTTCAGTTTGAGCGAAAGAATGCGTTAAAGAATGAACTTACTATCGGGCAATTGGCCCGTGCCGCGCATGTCGGGGTGGAAACCATACGCTATTATCAGCGCCGGGCGTTGTTGCCGGTGCCGCAGGTCAGCAACGGTTTTCGCACCTATGCTCTGGCTTTGGTCGAGCGCATCGGTTTTATCAAGCGTGCGCAGGAACTGGGTTTTACTCTGGATGAAATTGCCACATTGCTGCTATTAGAGGACACCGATGACAGGATAGCGATACGCAAGGTGGCCGCGGACCGGCTGGTACAGGTGGAAGCGAAGCTGGTCGATTTGCAAAAAATGCAGAAGATGCTGTCTGAGCTGATACATGAATGCGAACATACCGGGCGCAGCCAAGCTTGCCCCATCATTCATGCATTGGCGGAGAAACAGTAACAATAGCGTTGCAGAGTGGGCTAAAAAAACAGCTGCTTATTGCTTATTGCTTATTGCTTATTGCGTATTACGTATTTCGTATTGCGGTTTGCCATGTGTACGTTATTTGCCGCCGGCAGGAATTGCTGACAACAGGCGCGCTCTGCGGAACCATGCAGAGCGCGCTTTTTACTTACATTACAGTGGCGAGCATTCGGCTGAGCCCGGTATCAATTACGCTGCTGCCAGTTGCGGCAAAGCCGGGTAGTCGGTATACCCTTTTTCTTCGCCGCCGTAGAAGGTGCTGCGATCAGGCGTATTTAATGTTGCGCCTGTTGCAAAACGCGCCACCAAATCAGGATTAGCAATATACAGCCGACCAAACGCTACGGCATCACTTAAACCGCTGGCGATTAAGGCATCGGCTTCTGCTGCGGTGTAAGCACCGCAGCAAATTAAGCTACCTTGGAATGCAGCGCGTAATTGCTGGCGGAACGCATCGCTTAGCAAGGGGCCGCCGGCCCAGTCTGGCTCGGCAATATGCAGGTAGGCAATACCGCGCTCGTTAAATGCTTTGGCCAGGTACAGCGCCATTTCTTCCGGCTCGGTATCGGCGATTCCGTGCGCCACAAAATGCGGTGAGATGCGCACGCCTACGCGGTCGGCACCCATCTCGGCAATGGCGGCATCGACTGCTTCCAGCGTCAGGCGGGCCCGGTTTTCCAAAGAGCCGCCGTAGGCATCGGTGCGCACATTGCTGTTGGTCGACATAAATTGTTGCAGCAGATAACCGTTGGCGGCGTGTACTTCAACCATGTCAAAACCGGCGCGTTGAGCGCGGATCGCTGCCTGGCGGTATTGCTCAACGATACCAGGGATTTCATCTAAAGCAAGGGCGCGTGGTAGCTCGGTCGGGACATTGGCCGGAGTGCCATCTGGCTGCACCACAAAACACTGGCTGTTAGCGGCAATCAGTGCTGACGGGGCAACCGGTGCTGCGCCGTTTTCTTGCAATAATGAATGCGAAATACGGCCCACATGCCACAGTTGTATCGCGATACGTCCACCTTTGGCATGTACGGCATCGGTCACTTGTTTCCAGCCGGCTTCTTGCGCATCGGTATAGATGCCGGGCGTCCAGGCATAACCCTGACCCTGGCGGGAAATCTGGCTCGCTTCGGTCACGATCAGGCCGGCGCTAGCGCGCTGGGCATAATATTCGACATTCAAAGCGCGCGGGACATCACCCGGTTGGCCGGCACGTGAACGCGTCAGCGGTGCCATGACAACCCGATTTGCGAATGTGAACTTGCCTGTCGTGACGGGGGAGAGTAAGTTTTTATACATGCTTTTTCCTTGTTTAAATTAGACCGGTCGTCTAGCTGGTATTGCAAAAAAATGGACAACTCTTCTGTCCATGTTTTGTTGAATCTGACTTACTTTTCGTTTTACTTTTTTGCTTACTTGTCAGCCTGCTCGTTGGCTTATTTGTCAGCTTATTTGTCAGCTTATTTTTCAGCCTATTTTTCAGCTTATTTTTTTCGCCTACTTATTTGCTTCTGACATGTGTACTTACTTTGGACGACCTCACCAGTTTTTTAAAACTAAGCGGCTAACATTTGCTCGGTCTGCTTATAAGCTAGGTCCATCGGTGTCATCGTGCGGCTGACTTTTGTCAGCAGGGAAGCACCTACCCACATGCCATATAAAGACTCGGCCAATTGCACTGCATCGATATCTGCTGGGAATTGGGCTTTATCTTGTGCTAGCAAGATGGTTTGTGCAATTTTCTCGGTAATTCTTTGCATACCGCGCGCCAGTTCAAGACGCATCGGTTCGGATAAATCGGCCACCTCTGCGGCTAATTTTACGGCCAGACACATATTCGGGCATTGATTGCCTGTCGCGATCTGGCGCCAGTTGCCGAAATATGTCAGCAAACGTGCTCTGACAGGAATGCTTTCATTGTTGAGTAATGCTGATGCACGCATCAGGTAGTCGTCAAAATAACGTATCAGCAAGGCAACGCCAAAGCCTTCCTTGGATTGGAAGTAATGGTAAAAAGAGCCTTTCGGCACTTCTGCCCGCGCCAGTATTTCACTTAAGCCCAGGGCGCTAAAGCCGCGGCCTGAAATTAAGGTTTCACCGATGGCGAGTATACGTT
The DNA here is from genome assembly GCA_038330335.1 of Burkholderiales bacterium. Taxonomy (GTDB): domain Bacteria; phylum Pseudomonadota; class Gammaproteobacteria; order Burkholderiales; family Burkholderiaceae_D; genus Undibacterium. The sequence continues at coordinate 7,011 of JBBQNW010000094.1, forward strand.
CGCGGGTATCTTGATAATGTTCTGTCCTGTCCATTTGCGGATTATATTAGACCAGTCGTCTAGTGTCAACTGGGTGGATTCTGGTTTAAGTCGGGCGAGTTGGCATGAAATGTTAATTTTTATTAAAAAATGACAGCTTTGCCAGCGATCAGGTTCATGATGTTTGCCGCACGCATAAAAAAACCGAAGAAGGATTGTTACGCTTCTTCGGTCTCTGGTAGGTTATCAGCAGTATTAGCTGCTGATGCCGTCTTCCTTTGGTTTGAACTGCTTATCGCTGATGCGGAACTTTGCACGACGATCACCCATCAGGCCGCGCAGGTCTTTGATGCTGACATCACTGATTTCGTGCATACGAATCAACAATGACGCGCCAACAGGCAGACGGCGGTGACGGATTTTACTGATGACCGGAGGTGCAACTTCCAGAGCTCTCGACAGAGCGGCATCGTTTTTTAAATGTAATTGCTTGATCAGAGTATCCAAAAGATTATTTGGATCGTAGTCGATTTCATCGGATTCAAGCTGAGTCAGATTTGCCATAATTACCTCGCTGTTTTGTGTATGGTTATTGATGCGGAAAAAGTTGCTTCAATAAAAAATTAATCATCCGGTAATATTGTATCTTTAAAATGATTAGTTTTTACTATTTGAAATCGCAAAACAATGTTAAATCTATTGACACATTGCATTAATTCTAAGTAAATGTATCATTCGATAATATTACTTTAGTATAAGATATACAGATTGGCAATATAAATTAACAATATTTACTCTTTGCTACCGTGGCCAGGCGCTATGCAACTACGGCGTCTGCCCCTCATTTCTGCCTTGCAGTGGCAATCACTCTGCCTAAATCAATCACCGACATGGCGTAAAAATAGCTACGATTATATTGTGTAATAGCAAAAAAATTGTCGGTAGCAAGCCAATATTCGGTCGCATCGCTACCGTTTTGTAAATCAATCAGGCCATAATACAGCTGGCCCGGCGCCTCCGCACTGGAGGTTGTGGCGACTGTCTTGAGTTGATCTAACTGGTAACTCGCTTTTAAACCTTGCGCTAAAACACTACTCAGTTGTTCGGTCGTGCTGTCGCTATTGACTAAGGTGGCGGGAAATACCGTCGGCAGGCCTTTTTTCCAGCCGTGCTGGGAAAGGTAATTGGCGACGCTGCCGATCGCATCGAGCGGCGAATTAATTAAATCAATTTTGCCATCACCATCAAAATCGACGGCATAGCTGCGAATACTGCCTGGCATGAATTGCGGCCAGCCAATGGCACCGGCATACGAGCCTTTAAACGAAAACGGATCAGTTGCCGAATCGCGTGCCAGCAGTAATATATTTTCCAGTTCTGTGCGAAAAAAAGTCATTCTGGCCAGGCGCGTGGGCGTGTCGGGATAAGCGAAGGCCAGTGTGGTCAGTGCGTCCATGACGCGGAAATTGCCGGTATTTCGGCCAAATACGGTTTCGACCCCGATCAGCCCGACCAGAATTTCTGCCGGTACGCCGTAATGGTTTTCTGCCCGGTTCAGTGCCTCTTCATACTGATTCCAAAACGCAATGCCGGCATTGATGCGGTAGGTGTCGACAAAGCGCGCCCGATAGACTTTCCAGTTTTTGGGCTTGCCGGACGGTGCCGGCTTGATGAGCTGGATCGCTGTTTCCACATATCTGGCCTGGTCAAAGGTCGCGTCCAGCTGGCTCTTGGTGAACCCATGCCGCGTCACCATGTCGTCAATAAATTCGCCGACTTCTTTCCATTGGGTAAAGTGGGCAAACTCAGTATTCGGCGTTGCCGCTTTGGCGAGTGCGGTTTTTTTCGGTGAGGCGTTGCTGGCAAAGGCAAGCGGGCTGGCAAGCAGGGTACAAACGCAGACGGCGCTAGCGGCAAAACGAAGAGAAGTATTCACAGTAATAAAGGATCATGAATGCTGGCGACATTGCGCCAGCAGGGTTTTTAATTGGGCCAGGATGGCCGCTTCCGGGCGTGTTTTTTTGCCATATTTAGTGCGCGCATACAAGCTCAGAAATGCCTGTATTGCCTCGTATTGTACCTTGGGTAAACTGCTTTGCAGGCGCTGCCCAAAGGCGTACGGGCCTTCATGAACGGCTTTCGGAAAACCCTGTTTTGCCAGTTTCTGGCACAGCGATAAGTATATACGATCCAGTGCAGAAATCTGGGGTCGGTGTAGCATCAAAGGCAGTGCTACTAGGGCCATGGCGACCGCCGCCAGTAAGAAAAAAATCAAGCTCAGCCGGGTCCAGTCGAATTGCGCCAGACCCAGAGCGCGCAGGACGTCGACTTGTTTGGCCTGGCTGTAATTAAGTACCCACAGGTTCCATGAATTATTGACGGCACTCCACTGCATACGCAGATGTTGCAGCCAGGAGTTATTGTCCAGAGTTAAATTGAGCAGCCCGGCCATGCCGTTTGGTGCCTGGGTCGATTGCAGATTGTGCATGACGCGCTCGGGGGCGACGGCAGCGGTGGGGTCAATTCTGATCCAGCCACGACCGGTCAGCCAGATTTCTGCCCAGGCGTGTGCATCTGACTGGCGCACTTCGATATAGCCGTCCACGCTGTTGACGGTGCCACCCTGATAACCGGTGACTACCCGGGCCGGAACTCCCATGGCGCGCATTAAGACGACAAAGGCGCTGGCGTAGTGTTCACAAAAGCCGGCCCGGCTGGCAAATAAAAATTCATCAATACTGTTAATGCCCAACAATGGCGGCTCTAGCGTATAGATGAAATTTTCCCGCCGAAACATCTGTAATATTTGTTCTGTGGCTTGCTCAACTGTGCCGGCGCGCTGGCGCAAGGCGGCTGCATAACGCAGGGTTTGCGGGTTAAAGCCGACAGGCAATTCGAGCGAGCGCCGCAGTACGGATGGCGGTGCATCGGCTTGCAGACGATATGCCGGATAAGACACAGCATGGTAACGAACGCGCTTGTGTATCGTCTGGGAGCTGACGATTTCCAGTTGGCTGTTCAGGCTGCTGCTAGCCGGCGCGCCGTTATTGTTATTGTTATTGTCACCCGCTTCCAGACTGGGTTCGTTGCCGGGAATATCCAGCGCGAACAACCAGGCTTGGCCACTGGGCTCGAGTATGATTTGCTGATGGATGGCTAGGCCGTTT
>JBBQNW010000095.1:0-10015 GCA_038330335.1 Burkholderiales bacterium
ACGACTATACTTTAGAGGAATTTATATGGCTAACATGCGCTTGTTTATTTTATCGGCCGCACTGATTGGCCCAGTTGTCACTGGTTGCAGCAGTGCCGTAGAGAGTCACCAACCGAAAACAACAATGACAACAGCGCCAACGACAATGACAACAGCGCCAACGACAATGACAACAGCGCCAACGACATCCGCAGCGCTGGCCGGACAATATGTGCTGAGTCTGCAACTGGGGCAAGCCCAGACCATTCCGCAGCAGGCGCTCAGGATTGAAATGACCGAGGTCAACGACTCACGCTGTCCTGTCGGAGCCACTTGTATCCGGGCCGGGATTGCCGCCGTGACCGTGACGGTAAAAGGTCTCGATGCCGGTGCCGTGGCCAGTTCTGTGATGCTCGACACTTCAGCCGCAAAAGACGTCACACTCAATCAGGCTGGCGTAGCACGCACTTTCCGCCTGAGCTTGCAAACACTACAACCCCTGGCTAGCGTGCAAGCGGCTGTCGCACCGGATGCCTATCGCGCTAGCGTGGTTATCGACGCGCCGTAAGCGAAAAACCTGCAGTGCCTGAACCCATCGGCGCCGGCTTAATGTCGCGGTGAATCACGCCATGTTCACGGGCGTCATTAAGCGCATGGGCGATGGTACCACCAGGTCGGCGATTTGCCGGTAACGGAAAGCATGGCCGTTGCTCATCAGCTCGCGCAACTCTTTGCCTTCCAGATATTCCATCACGATAAACAACAGATCGCCGGACTTGTCAGCGTCGTACACGGTGACGATATTCGGATGATTCAACCGTTCCGCGGCTCTGGCCTCCTGCATGAAGTGTTTTTCAAATATCTGACGTTGCGCTGCCGGTAGCTAAGGCTTCAGGACTTTCATCGCGACTTTGCGGCCGGTTAAGGGGGCGCGAAACAACTACACCATGCCGGCCTAGCCGTGGCCAATTTCCTGCTCACAGACAAAGCGCCCTATCCGCCCTTTCCGCTCTTTCCGCTCTTTAGGGATCAGCGGCGGATGGGCGAGAGATGTTAAAGGCGTATCGATATTCATGGGCATTCGCATAACGCCTAAACCGGCTAACTTTCAAATAACTTCCCAATAACTTCCAATCAGGAAACAGATTCTTCTGGCTTTTTGACATCATTGATTTAAAATTACGACAGTTAAGAGCCGGATCAGGCGCTGCCGGGCGGCCTGAAGCCGGACCACCGGGCTGGCGGGACGTCGCACTTACGCTTATTTTTGGCGGTCGCTCAGATTCTCTTCCTATGTGTGGTTTCAGTGCCCGGCGGATAAGCTAAAAACGCAGCTGTTACTTCGTAGTTGAATCCGCCGTGTAATGACGTCGTCGATAATGCTAAGATGTTGCTGATTGGCGAAGCTTGCTGCCGTGTCGTCCGGCATATTTATGTGGACTTGCGCAAAACAGCCCGGCGGCGTTGGCGCCTGCCGGCATTGTCATCGCATTCTCGTCGTCACATCTGGCTCGGGCAACTATGCGTAAGCCCGATGCCAGTTCTCACTTTGGAGCAAATATTAGCCAATGAAATTTCTGCCCATCGTGTTGATTTCCGGGTTTTGTGCGACGTTTGCTGCCGGCCTGCGGGCCGAGATTTATAGCTGCAAAGACGCGACCGGGCATACCATCTCGTCCGATCGTCCTATCCCTGAATGCCTGGATCGTGCCGTCAAAGTGCGTCGGAATAATGGCCAGTATCAGCGCGACATCCCTCCCGCATTGAGCGCCGAAGAGCGGCGTCAGGCGCAAATTGAGCAGGAAAAACAAAAAAATGCAGAGTTGGCCGAAGAGAATCGCTTAAAGGAAGAGCGTTTTCTGCTAGCCCATTACCGCAGCGAAAACGATATTGAATTGATGCGCGGCCGTTCTTTAGATGCTTTGAAGGAAAGAATCCGGCTGGGCAAGGAACAGACCGCGGCGGTTAGCCAGTTGCTGTTGCAACTTCAGGCTGAGCAGCCTGGCAATGCAAAAAAATCGGCAACCGAAGCTGCCGCGTTGCATGGCCGTGCAGTTGAACTTGAGCAGTCGATTAAGAAAAGCAAGATCATTAATGATGCTTACGAAAAAGAACAGATTCGTATCAATAGCCAGTTCGATGACACCTTAAAACACTATCGCGAGATCGTTGAAAGTAAGAAAAAATGATGGTCCGCGAGCCCGCTTGTCAAGCAAACACCCGGGTTGTTTTGTCTTGCGTTCTACCTCACTCTGACTGCCCCGGCGCTTGATCCGCACAGACCTGCGGATCAAGCGCCGGTTGTCTAGCTGCCACAGCAAATCTGGCTTGAGGTGCGCGAGCGGTAATCGGCAATAAACTGATCGAAGTCTCCCACTTGCGAACGCTCCATCTCTTCTTGTTCGGACCAAGAGGTTTGCGCCATTGCGCGGAAATATGTGAGCTCTTCCTGGCTCGGCGGCCGCGCTCTGAATTGCTGCGCCAGACGCGTGCTCTGCGTCAATGCAAAAGCGGAAAATGAACCACCGCTGGCGCGGATCGCATCGAGTACCAATGCCGAGGGGGTTTTTTCCGGATGGAATAATTTGTCTTTTTGAATCTGCATGCTCTGCCCATGCTGGGTATCCCCATGCTGGGCATCAAGCAGTGCCGCGACCGGTGCGATTTTGTCCAATAGTTCCAGGCCCCATGCCTGCAAGCTGATAGCATTGCCGCCGCGCTGTAAGGAAAGCCCGGGACGGCGTCCCTGTTTTACTGTCAGGGCTAAATTGTCGGTGTTTTCGCGGCCTTCGGCATCGTTGGTCAGAGGGCTATGGTCGAGCGCGCAGAACAATAAAAAGGCGTCCAGAAAGCGCGAGGTTTCCAGGCTGATGCCGAGCGGCTCAAACGGGTCGACATCCATGCAGCGCACCTCAACATATTGCACACCACGCATGCACAGCGCCTCGACCGGCCGCTCGCCGGTGCCGATCACGCGTTTCGGGCGGATGGTGGCATAAAACTCGTTTTCGATTTGCAGTACGTTGGTGTTGATTTGCACCCATTCGCCATTGCGCTGCATGCCGATTGCTTCATACGGCGGATACGCTTGTCTGACCGCGCGCGACAGGCTGCTCATGTATTCCAGCAGCGTGTTGTAGGGCGGCACCAGGCCATCCTGGGCATTGTTTTGGTAACCCAGATCGCTCATGCGTAAGCTAGTCGCGTAGGGCAGGTACAGCGTGTCATCTGACAGGGTGTCTAACTGATGCGGGCGGCCGCGCAGAAACTGGCTAGACAGGGCAGGCGAGGCGCCGAACAAGTACATCAGCAGCCAGCTATAACGCCGGAAATTGCGGATCAGCGCGATATAGCTTTCCGACTGAAACGCCATCTCGGTGGCGGCGCTTGGTGCGGTGCTGGCGCTGGTGGCTTGTTCGGTTTTTTGCAGCAGACGCCACAGGTCTTCGGCCAGGGAATAGTTGTAATGGATGCCGGCGATGCATTGCATGCTTTTGCCGTAGCGTAGTGCCAGTCCACGGCGGTAAACGTGTTTGATCATTCCTATGTGCGAAGTGCCATACCAGGCGATGGGGATGTCTTCTTCGGACGGCAAGTCACACGGCATGGACTGGTTCCACAGCATCTGGTCGCCCAGTTCTGTATAGGCAAAACGATGTATTGCATCGAGCTTATCGAGTGCGAGCGCAATATCCTGCTCCGCCGGGGTGATAAATTCCAGTAAGGATTCGGAGTAGTCGGTGGTAATTTGCGGATTGGTCAGGGCCGAACCAAGCGCCCGCGGATGCATAGTGAGATTCAGTTTGCCGTCGCTGTTGACCCGCAAAGTCTCGCGCTCTATCCCGCGCAGGCCCAGACCCAGCAAAGGCCGGTGGACGGTGCTGCCGAGCAGCGCAAGGCGACGTTGTAGCAGAGTGCTGACAGGTGTAGTCAAGGGATCTTCCTTTGTGGTTCGTAGTAGTCGTGTTGTAACGCAAAAGATGCGGCGTTTATTTTCTCGCAAGGATAGCCGAAAAATGAAAAAGAGATTGGGGATCGCTTTGGCCGGATGATAATCTGTGTGCGCGCTGTCAAGGAAATTGAAAACATCTCTGTCCTGACATCTGCCGCAAACGCCGGGTTTATGACTGCGGGCCGCCAGTATCGATATTATGTTATTTTTTTTACATAGCATTTATTTATCGCTTAACTATGCTGTTACTTTGTCGTAGCGGTCGTGTTGCAACATCGCTTGACTACTGGCGGGTAATGAAATGCCAACGAACTATCATTGATGACTACCTGATTGATTAACCGCTGAAAGAGTCGCCCACCATGAAATTTGGCTACACAATTATCTACGTTCCCGATGTCTCCGCCTCGCTGCGTTTCTTTGAAGATGCTTTCGGCATGACACGCCGGTTTTTACACGAATCGGGCATGTATGGCGAGCTGGAAACGGGTGAAACCACCTTGTCCTTTGCCGCCCACGAATTAGGGGATATGAATTTTTCTACCGGACATGTGGCAGCACACGATTCACTGAAGCCTTTGGGGATGGAGATTGCCCTCGTTACCGCCGACGTCAGTGCCGCCCATGCCCACGCTTTGTATACAGGGGCGCGTGAACTGGCCGCACCCAGCCTGAAACCCTGGGGACAAACCGTTTCCTATCTGCGTTGCCCGGACGGTACCTTAGTTGAGTTATGCACGCCAGTGACTGTCTGATGTATGGGGTGATGCGCTTTTGTCACCTTTGCGCATCACGCATCCGCATCACAACTTACATTTTCTGCTGATATGCAGGCACTCGTCATGTGCCGGTATTTGATTTCCTGCCAAAGCTTCCTATAATTAAAAACAGGTAGTTGCACATCCCGTCGCTGTTCCTACGGTTATTTTGGTCTCTGGTCGGCGATGCTTGCTGTCTCACTCTGGTCTGTGGAAGATCAGCGCGACTTTCGCAACTGCTCCCGGGCGTTGTTAGTTAATCGGAGGAGATCATCATGAAACGCAGACTCTATTTTATGTTGCCCGACGTTGCCACGGCCAGGACAATGCTGGACGAACTGCTATTGGCGCGCATCGAAGAACGTGCCATCCGTTTTTGCGCAAAGGACGACAGTTTGCCACCAGATTTGCCCGAAGCGAGCTTTCTTCAAAAAACTGATCTGATTCATGGCGTTGAGGTCGGCATGTTGATCGGTGCCATTTCTGGTTTGCTGGCCGGTAGCACCCTGCTGATCTTCCCTCCCGAAAGTATAGAGCTGCGCGTGATGGCGCTGCTGCTATCTGCTTTGGGTGGCGGTATTTTTGGATCATGGGTATCTGGCATGGCTGCTGCGGCGATCCCTAATTCCAGTCTGATTCCTTTCCGTGACGGTATTGAGCATGATCAGGTGCTATTGATCGTGGACTTGCCTTTGCATCGCGCCCACGACATCAGCAGCATGATCACCAGCCGCCATCCCGAGGTAAGTTTCGGCGGCATGGATCCGCATATTCCGGTGTTTCCCTAAAATAATTGTGGTGAGATCTTTACATAAATTTAATTTCTGATCTTTACAATTTCGGCGTGTTTTGCATGTCGGAAAATTTTACATTTTATTCATAAAATTTTTTTTAATTGTATTTTTATTGATATAAATCAATGACATAAGTAGCTGGCACTAAATTTGCTTTTCTAGGTGCAGGTTAGTTTTTCAATAAGTTTATAATAGGTAAAAATATGTTACTTACAATTAAAAAAACCACGGTCGCCGTTGCTGTTGCCGGTCTCGCGTTAATGTCTGCCGGCGCTGCTAATGCAGGCGCTATTATTACTAACGGTACGGTGACCCTTGGTGTGAATGACGCTGGCGAATTAAATGTTGCCGGTGGCCTTCCTTCCCTGTCAGGGACGACGACCGTTGGTCTGCGTTACAACGCAAACCAGGCTGAATCCACAGCGGATGGTTGCCTGTGTGAAGGCTGGGGCGTTGGTCTGCGCTCTTTGGGGATAACCGGTTATGCAAACCAGGCAATCGGTTCTGGTGGTTACAGCCAGATCAGCTTCACTTCTACTGCAACAACGGCGGTATCTGTGGTGCAAATCGGTAGCTCGATGGTGGTGACGCATAACTATCACCCTAGTGCTACTGCCAATCTTTATCAGGTCGACGTTTCGGTTAAAAACATCTCTGGCGTCGCGTTTAGCGCTGGCGATCTGGTGTATCGTCGTGTGATGGATTGGGATATTCAACCAACGGCTTTTCGTGAATATGTCACTATTAGTGGTGTTCCGGTTGCTTTGGGTCTTGCCAATGGCAATAATGTGCGCGGTACCAGCGATAACGGATTTGCCAGTTCTGATCCCTTGATCGCTGCCGGTACGATTAGTTGCGCATCGAATACTGATTTTACCGATTGCGGTCCTGCTGATCATGGCGCTTTGTTTGATTTTGAATTTGAAAGCCTGGCAGACAATGCCACCCGCGAATTCACAACCTTTTATGGTGCTGCGGCTAATGAAACCGATGCTTTGAATGCCCTGAGTCTGGTTGGTGCTGGTTTGTATTCTTTGGGTCAGGCTTCCACCGCGGATGGTGCTGCATTGGGTACGCCGAGTACGTTTATGTTTGGTTTCGGCGGTAGCGGTGGTGTCTTGATTCCTCCAGTCTCTGTGCCTGAGCCAGGCTCGTTGGCCTTGGCAGGTTTGGGAATGTTGAGTTTGCTGGCAATGCGCCGTCGTAAATCGCATTAATCGTTCTGATCATAACGCCCCTCCCCGGTCGTGCCGGGGTGAACTGAACCCCAAAAAGTTGGACATCAACTTTTGGGGTTTTTTTATTTTCAATGTTGCGCTTAAAAATAATCGACGATGTATCGTGTGTTCCTCAGTGAGTCACAATATTCCTGCATGCATTGATTGCCGGAAATGTTGTTTGAACTGAATAAAATTCAAGAATAAAGCAAGCGTTTCGTTTCAAAATAGAATTACAATTATCCATTTGTCATGATAAATTATTCATATTATGCGTACTCCCTTTAAAGCCATTAGTTTGATTTCTCTGCTGGCGATTAGCGTGCCGGTCTGCTCAGTCGTGTTGACCTCGGCTCCCAAAAAAGAGATGGTAAGTTCCTCTTCTGCCGCAACCAGCGCTTTGTACGACCAGGGCCTGGCGGCATTAGAGAAAAAGCAGTTTGATGTTGCTGAGCGATTATTTAAAGATGCTGCGCGCAGCGACCCGACGTCGCCTTTGCCTTTGTTGGGCCTGGCAGAAATTGCTCGCATTAATAAAGAGGATGCGGAAGCAGAAAAGCTGGTGCGCAAAGCACTTGCGCTGGCGCCTGATAGTCCTGATAGCCAGCTTGCGATCGGGCGGCTTTTCTATGTCAAAAAGAACTATCTTGGGGCAGAATCGTCTTTTCTCAAAGCCATTGCACTGGCGCCGGCAATGCTTGCTCCGCTGCTTGATTTGGCCGAGCTTAATATGAATGCCTTGAACAAACCGGACAAGGCGGCAGCTTTATTTCGTCAGGCTATCAGCCTCAAGCCAGATCATGCCGGTGCTTACTTTGGTTTGGGTAATGCGTATTTTGCATTGAAGAATTATTCCGAGGCCATACTTAGTTTAAACAAAGCCAGCAGCCTGGCCGCAGCTAATCCTATGCCGAAAATTATCCTGAGTCAGGTGTACGCTGCGGTTGGCGATAACAAGGCGGCGATTCTTGCTTTAAAAGAGGCTGCCAGGCTGGCGCCGAAAATGCCGGATATCCCCTTAAAACTGGGAATGCTGTATCAGCAAGCGCAGCAGTGGAGCGAAGCCTATGCCGCCTACGAAGCCACACTTAAACTTTCCGACCAGAGCGCCCTCGCCTATAATAATTTAGCGTGGATGGCGGCGGATCGTAAAGAGCGCCTTGATGAAGCCTTACGCTGGGCAAATAAGGCGATACAGCTGGCACCAAACGAGGCTGGTTTTAAGGATACTCTGGCATGGGTAAAACGTGCCAGAGGTGACGCCAATGGGGCGTTGGCAGTCTTGTTACCTCTGATGAAAGCACCAGACGCGTCGGCTGAGGTGTTTTACCATTTCGCTCAGATCAAAGCCGATGCAGGGCAAAAATCTGAGGCGATGAAGGCATATCGAAGAGTGTTGCAGATTGATCCAAATTTTTCGCAGGCGAATGACGTTAAGGCCAGAATCAGGCAACTGGAATAAGCCAGGCTTATTTGCCATTCATGTACGCAATTAACCGGAGCTACTGATGATGACGGTGCCTATCATTATTGATTTTGAAGCGTCCGGCTTCGGTAAGGGCAGTTACCCTATCGAAGTGGGGTTTTCCGGACGCCATGGTGAAGGCTGGTGCGCATTGATCCGGCCGGAGAATGACTGGCAACACTGGGATGACGATGCGGCGAAAGTGCATCATATCCGACGTGAGATTCTGGTCGAACGCGGTCGTTCCTCGTCCTATGTGGCGGATCAGCTTAACGTGTTTTTGGCCGGTCACACCGTGTACACCGATGGCTGGGGGCAAGATTATGTCTGGATGGCCCGCTTGTTTGATGCTGCCGATACGGTGCCCCATTTTAAACTGGCCGACATACGTGAGATTATTTCACCGGAACAGGAAGTGGGCTGGCATGCCACCAAAGATCAGGTAGTGAAAGAACTGGGGGTTTCAAGACATCGCGCCAGTAGTGATGCCAAAGTTTTGCAATTAACCTGGTTACGCACCTATGATGCGGGACGAGAATTACATTCCTGATCAGCTTATCTGAAGGGAACTTCATCAGGCGTTTGCCGGCAAAAACACGATGACAAGCTGTTCTTAAATATCGATCAGCCGGAGCGCTGAATTGCCGAAGAAGTTTGCTGTCAACAGCAAAAAAGAAGTGGATCTTGCGACCGCTGTGGCTCAGGCAATTGCACTGATCGACAGCCCGCCGTTTCAGGCGAGCCAGATGATCTTGGCCCTGACCGAACGCGTCAGTGCTGACACCGAGCTTGCTGCCAATGCCGCGTTGCTGGCTAATTTGCGTTGCAAATTAGGGAATTGCCGCATCGGCCTGCACGATCCTGTCGCTATCCGTGATTTTGAGTCAGCGTTGGAATTTTCTGGTCAATATGGTGATCTGGTTTAAAAACCGATGTCTTACCTGGCCTGGCTTTTGCGCTGACTTCGTAGTTTCAGCGCAGCCTTGATATTTATGCCGAAGCGGCGCAGCCTTGCCCGGCCAGCGACCGGTTGCCTGATATGGCCTATACGCCTTTGCAGCTGGTACCGGTTTTGTGCCTCTCATTCCCTTTAAACAGCATATGGTCGCTTTGCGCTGGCGGCAACGTGGCGGCTTGGCTATTCTGTTTTCATACCTATCGCTGCTATTGACAGCGATAGCCCGGGAGAGCTTATGAATAAAACTGACTACATGAACCGCCTGCGAGAAGAGCTGGAAGGGCTGCCGGCCGACATGCTGGAACACACCATGTGGGCTTATGAAAGCAAGTTCGTCGATGGCATGATCGCCGGGCGCAGCGAGGCGGATATCGCCGCTGCCTTGCCGCCACCACACTTAGTGGCAGCGCAACAGCGCGCCAGCCTGCGTTTAGATGCGCTGAAAAAAAATCTTTCACCGACCAATCTCGCCAGTCTGCTAGTCGCTTTGCTCGGTGTGCTGGTGGTGAATCTGCTGATGCTGATTCCGGCGCTCACTTACACCGCCTTATTGTTTTCCGCTTACCTCGTCTCATTGGGCCTGTATGTCACAGGGATCGTGATTACCGCGGCTAGCTTGTCGGGCGTGCCCCAACTACATGTCGATTTTCCGTCCTCGCACCAACCCTACGCCAACGGCCGGGTGAGTGAGTTTGCCGGACATCGCCGCTTTCAGCGCCATGAGGATGTAACGGTAGAAATTACGTCTTCCGGCATTGTGGTCAATACCGGGGAAAATGTCAGGGCGGACGAGAGCCAGTCTGAGGCCTCTTATGTTGCCGATAGCGTTGCCAGTGCGGTGGCCAGCTCGGTGGCCAGTAAAGAGAAAGCGACCAAGCCGCAAGTAAGAATA
>JBBQNW010000096.1:0-9922 GCA_038330335.1 Burkholderiales bacterium
GCTTTTGCTTCGCCGCCAAATTTCTTCGACAAGACTGTTGCAATCGCTGCCGTCAATGTGGTTTTACCGTGATCTACGTGACCAATTGTGCCGACGTTGACGTGCGGCTTGGTGCGTTCGAACTTACCTTTTGCCATTTTATTCTTCCTTCAAAAAGAACGATTAGATGATATACCCGTCCTTTTTGGGGACGGGCTTTCTGATTTTATTACTTAGTTTTTGCAGTAACGATAGCGTCGATAACATTCTTCGGCGCTTCAGCGTAGTGCTTAAATTCCATCGTGTAAGTTGCACGACCTTGCGTTGCGGAACGCAAAGAAGTCGAGTAACCAAACATTTCGGACAAAGGCACTTCAGCCTTGATGATCTTTCCGCCACCACCAGGAATCTCATCCATACCCTGCACCATACCGCGACGTGAGGACAAGTCGCCCATCACTGTACCGGCGTAGTCTTCAGGTGTTTCCACTTCAACCGCCATCATAGGCTCAAGAATGACTGGACTAGCTTTACGGCAACCATCTTTAAACGCCATCGAACCTGCCATACGGAAGGCGTTCTCGTTGGAATCGACATCATGGTAAGAACCGAATGTCAAAGTAACCTTAACGTCAACCACTGGATAACCCGCCAACACACCAGAAGCCAAAGTTTCAATAACACCTTTTTCAACCGCAGGGATATATTCACGAGGAACAGTACCACCCTTGATCGAATCAATGAATTCAAAACCTTTACCTGGCTCTTGCGGCTCAAGCGTCAATACGACATGGCCATACTGACCACGACCACCAGATTGCTTAACGAATTTACCTTCAACATCGACGGCAGTTTTGCGAATAGTTTCACGATACGCCACTTGCGGCTTACCTACAGTTGCTTCAACGCCGAATTCACGACGCATACGATCAACGATGATTTCCAGATGCAACTCACCCATACCGCCGATGATGGTTTGACCGGACTCTTCGTCAGTCTTAACGCGGAAAGAAGGATCTTCTTGCGCCAGACGATTCAAGGCCAGGCCCATTTTTTCCTGATCGACCTTAGTCTTAGGCTCAACGGCCTGAGAAATAACCGGCTCAGGGAAAACCATGCGCTCCAGAGTAATAATGGAAGCTGGATCGCATAAAGTTTCACCGGTTGTTGCGTCTTTCAGACCAACTGCAGCAGCGATATCACCAGCGTGCACTTCTTTGATTTCTTCACGCTGATTGGCGTGCATCTGCAAAATACGGCCGAGACGTTCTTTCTTGTTCTTGTTCGGGTTGTAGACGGTATCGCCTGACTTGACCGAACCGGAATAAACGCGGAAGAAAATCAATTGACCAACGAATGGATCGGTCATGATTTTGAATGCTAATGCAGAGAATTTCTCATCATCAGCAGCACGACGTGATGTCGGCTCTTCATCTTCATCCAGACCTTTAACTGGCGGAATATCCACTGGTGAAGGCAAGTATTCAATAACCGCATCCAACATGGCTTGTACGCCCTTGTTTTTAAATGCAGTACCGCACAACATCGGCACAATTTCAGCCGCAATAGTACGGGCGCGGATAGCGCCTTTGATCTCTTCTTCAGTCAAGTCACCTTCATCGAGGTACTTGTTCATCAGCTCTTCGCTGGATTCTGCCGCAGCATCCAACATTTTTTCGCGCCACTCTTGTGCTTGCGCCTGAAGCTCAGCAGGAATATCGCGGTAGTCAAATTTCATGCCCTGAGATGCATCATCCCAGTAAATTGCTTTCATCTTGACCAGATCGACCACACCCAGGAAGTTCTCTTCAGCGCCAATAGGGATTTGCATCAAAATTGGATTTGCTTTCAAACGGGTACGCATTTGCTCGTACACTTTGAAGAAGTTCGCACCGGTACGATCCATCTTGTTGACGAATGCCAAACGAGGCACTTTGTACTTATTAGCCTGACGCCATACAGTTTCAGACTGTGGCTGCACACCGCCGACAGCACAATAAACCATGCAAGCACCATCCAGAACACGCATAGAACGCTCAACTTCAATTGTGAAGTCGACGTGACCCGGCGTATCAATAATATTGATGTGATGCTCAGGGAAATTATTTGCCATGCCTTTCCAGAAGCATGTGGTCGCTGCAGAAGTGATAGTAATACCACGTTCCTGCTCTTGCTCCATCCAGTCCATGGTAGCCGCGCCATCATGCACTTCACCGATTTTGTGATTTACACCGGTGTAGAACAATACACGTTCAGTTGTCGTTGTTTTACCAGCATCAATATGAGCTGAAATACCGATGTTGCGGTAACGCTCAATGGGGGTCTTACGGGCCATAGCTAATCCTAAATCTTTTAATGGACAAAACCGAGCGCAATTTTATATAAAAAATCGCGCCCGGTCTGATTCAAAGTACTCACCGAAATTATTGCATTAACCACATACAATAATCTCTCACAGTTGCTATTAGAAGCGGAAATGAGAGAAGGCTTTGTTGGCTTCTGCCATACGATGCACTTCATCACGCTTCTTCATTGCGCCGCCGCGGCCTTCTGCAGCTTCCATCAATTCGCCACCCAAACGTTGCGGCATGGACTTTTCGCTACGCTTGTTAGCCGCTTCACGCAACCAACGCATAGACAAAGCCAGACGACGAACTGGACGAACTTCAACTGGAACCTGGTAGTTAGCGCCACCAACACGGCGAGATTTAACCTCAACCATAGGTTTAGCATTGCTAATTGCCGCAGCAAACACTTCCAATGGATCCTTACCGGATTTTTGTTGGATGTGATTAAACGCACCGTAGATAATGCCTTCAGCAACAGACTTCTTGCCAGACAACATCAATACGTTAACAAACTTAGAAACTTCTACATTGCCGAATTTTGGATCCGGCAGTATGTCCCGTTTCGGGACTTCACGACGACGTGGCATTTCAATTCCTTTCAATCTTCAGTTGAGCGGCCGATAACAAATTTATCGACGCTCGCGGCGTGCCATCATAGCCTGCCACTTACTCGGCCCATTTAAGACCGACACTATTCTGAATCGCGTAGATTACAGAGGTTAAATTACAAGCTGATTACTTCTTAACAGCCTTAGCGCGCTTCGTACCATACTTGGAACGAGATTGCTTACGGTCTTTAACGCCTTGAGTATCCAAAGCACCACGGACCATATGGTAACGCACACCCGGCAAATCCTTTACACGACCACCGCGCAGCAATACCACGCTATGTTCTTGCAAGTTATGGCCTTCACCGCCGATATACGAAATAACTTCGAAACCATTGGTCAGACGTACTTTAGCAACCTTACGCAAAGCCGAGTTAGGCTTTTTAGGGGTTGTAGTATAAACACGGGTACATACGCCGCGTTTTTGCGGGCTGTTTTCCAGCGCCGGCGATTTGCTCTTGACACGTGCAGAAACACGTGGCTGGCGAATCAGTTGATTGATGGTTGGCATCGCTCTAATTCCAACAAAATACAACGTTAAAACACAAACCCGGAAACGGTTGCCCGGGGACATAAATCTTTATTCGCATGCAACTTACACTGCACGAGATTAATCATTCTCAAGCTATAACAGCAAAACTAACACCACTAAAACCTCGTGCGCAGCCTTAAACTATATAAAATCGAGAACTCGCGAGTGTACACCCGGGAAGTTGGCGAAGTCAATTAAAAAGCGTTGAGTGCTGACATATCCAGACAATTTGCAGTCAATCACACAAGTAAACGCTACTAAATGCAATTTTTAACATCTTGCTTTTAAGCTGCAACACTTATACTGACCGGATAGGCTTCCAGGCATTCATGCTGCTAGATACACTGGGCCGTTTCAAGACTTTCTGGCTCTCGAATCAAATGCGTTTCGGTGAATGTGACACGCCTAGGTCTGTCTTCGCCAACGCAGCGGATGTGACGCAGTTCTTCAATCCGGGCGGATTTACTAATGCCTCTAATTATGCTCAGCTTCTGTTCGGGCCTATTTAGTTCAGGCGGGGCGATTCGTTGATAGATAGATCTTTCTCCATTACACTTGCGGCATGCTTAGAGAGAAAATTCCGACATTAACGCTCAATGAGCAAGAACAGCCAAGCCTTCAGGTCAACGGGGCGTGGTTGGTACATGTATTGGCAGAGCGCGCAGTGATGGAGAGTTTAAGCGCACAGCTGCAAACTGCGTCGCAACAAAGCGATCTGCGGTGGGACCTGTCGGGAATTAGTGCGCTCGACCATATCGGCGCGCAAATGCTGTGGCAAAGCTGGGGCAAACAGCGCCCGACACAGTTAATACTCAACCCCTTGCACGAGGGGTTATTTGACCGTCTGGCGCAGCTAAGCGAGCTTCATATTCCCCGAGTTCCAAAACCGCGCCTCAACCGTGTGATGCGGCTGGGTACCGTGATGCTGGGCTTTTTTGTTCATTTACTGAGTTTTTCCGCGCTGCTCGGACAACTGGTGCTAGACCTTGCCTTATTTGCCCGGCACCCGCTGAAAGGGCCATGGAAAGAGATTTCCGCTAACCTTTACCGCACCGGTTTTCAGGCGCTGGGGATTACTGCATTAGTCGGTTTACTGATCGGCGTGGTGTTGTCATATTTGTCGGCGCAACAGCTAAGCGCCTTCGGTGGCGATCTGTTCATCGTCAATATTTTAGGGATGAGCATCGTACGCGAGCTCGGCCCCATGCTGGCGGCGATTTTAATTGCCGGACGCTCCGGCTCCGCCATCACGGCCCAGCTCGGTGTCATGCGCGTGACCGAAGAATTAGATGCCATGCGGGTGATGGGCATTCCGCAAGGATACCGCCTGATCATGCCGAAAGTGCTGGCACTGGCCATTGCCATGCCGTTAATCGTCATCTGGACCGACGTCATGGCACTCATCGGTGGCATGATTTCTGCGCAAATTATCCTGGGCATGTCTCCCGAATTTTTCCTCTACAAATTGCCCGATGCCGTTCCCTTGGCGAATTACTGGATAGGGTTAGGGAAAGGTGCCGTGTTCGGCATCTTAATCGCGCTGGTGGCATGTCATTTCGGTTTGCGCATTAAACCCAATACCGAAAGTCTGGGTCAGGGTACGACCAGCTCCGTCGTCATCGCCATTACCGTGGTGATTATTGCCGACGCGGTGTTTGCGATCATCTTTAGTAAGGCAGGCTATTGATGAGCACCAGCATCAGCACCAACATTATCGAGATACACAACCTGCGCACCCAATTTGGCCGCGCTGTGATTCACGACCAGCTCAATTTGCAGGTGAGGCAAGGGGAAATTCTATCAATAGTCGGTGGTTCCGGCTCTGGCAAAACCGTGCTGATGCGGCAAATGCTCGGCTTAGAGATACCGACCCGTGGCAGCATCAAAGTATTTGGTGAAGACTTGCATGCGCCCAGACAACGGCATCTGGATTACCTGCGTAAGCGTTCCGGGATGTTGTTTCAGCATGGCGCACTGTATTCGGCCTTAAGCGTCTTTGAAAACGTGGCCCAGCCTATGCGTGAACTGGGCAGCCTGTCCGAAAGTCTGATCACCGATCTGGTGTATCTGAAATTACAAATGGCTGACATCAGTTTTGAACATGCCAGCAAAATGCCGGCCGACTTATCCGGCGGCATGATCAAGCGTATTGCCCTGGCGCGCGCGCTGGCACTGGATCCGGAATTACTGTTTCTTGACGAACCCACTGCCGGCCTGGACCCTGACCGTTCCGATAGCTTTGTACACCTGATCCAGGCGCTGCATCAGCAACTGGGCTTAACTGTCGTGATGGTGACACATGATCTTGATACCCTGTTTGCCTTATCCAGCCGTATCGCGGTGCTGGCAGACAAACAGGTGGTGACCGTAGGACCACCGGCTGAAGTGGTGCAATACCAGCATGAATTTATTCAGAAATTTTTTCTCGGTGGCCGCGGCAAGCGCGCCATGCAGGTGCTGCCGGCCGCTGGGTCAGCGCACCCAGCGGCGACGCCGGACCAGAGAGAGCTTTAGGAGAACTACATGGAAAGCAGATCGCACGCCTTGATGGCAGGTTTTTTTACCATCGCCCTGATTACACTGGCCACCGTGTTTGCGCTCTGGCTGGGCAAAGACCGGATACAGCGCACGCCCTATCTGATTGCCACCAAGCTCTCGGTGGCAGGCTTGAACCTGCAAGCGGCGGTGCGCTATAAAGGGATCAAGGTGGGCAATGTCACCGATATCGATTTTGACGACAAGCTGCCGGGGCAGATTTTACTCAGGCTCGATGTGTTGCCGGATACACCGGTCACGCCGTCCACCTATGCCACCCTCGGTTACCAGGGCGTCACCGGCATCGCCTACGTACAACTGGATGAAGATGCGCGCGGCTTGCCTGTCACAGTGCAAAAAGCCAATGGCATGCTGCTGATTCCCTTGCGTCCCGGCATGATGCAGAATCTGGAACAACGTGGCATGGCGATCCTTGAGCAAACCGAAGAACTGGGCAAGCGCATGAATAGTTTGCTCGACCCCGGCAACAGCAAATCGCTCACCAGCGCCGTTGACAGCATGAATCGCGCCGCAGTGGCGTGGCAAAGCGTGCCCGCCAAGCTCGACCCGGTTTTAAGCAGCTTGCCGGCGCTGGTCGATAACACACGGGACAGCGTCAATGCTTTTAAGGTGCTCACTGAGAATGCCAGCAACACGAGCGGCAACTTCAATCGCTTAGCGCTCCAGTTACAGGCAAATGACGGCCTGATTGCGCGACTAAACCAGACGGTTGACCAGATCGGCATGAACCTCACCCAGGAAACCCTGCCCGCCGTCAACAGTCTAAGCCGGGAAGCGCGCAGCTCTATGCGCACCATCAACAAGGCGGCAGAGACGCTCAGTGAGCGCCCGCAAAGCTTACTGTTTGGCAGCGCGCCGGCAGCACCCGGACCGGGCGAAGCCGGCTTTGTCGCCCCCCGGTAAGTAGGGTCAGTAGGGTCAGCACGGTCAACATGAGCAGAGCACAGGGAGCAGGAAACAATATGAAACAACACATCTTAAGAAAAATAAGCAGCATGACAGCATACCCATTATCGACGTCGCTGCGCCAGCTTGGGCACTCAGTTGGCTTGTCAGTTGGCTTGCTGTTGAGCTTGATGCCGTTATTGCAAGGCTGCGCCGGCGCCACGCAGGCAACAAGGCTGCAATATGATTTCGGTGCTCTGCCCGACGTATTACAGCACCAGCAGCCACTGTCGCCGCTGGCAACAAGCGCGCCTGCGTTCAGCATCAGCGTGGCCGATGTCAGTGCGCCCCTGGTGCTGGACAGCACCGCCATGTGGTACCGCCTGGCTTACGATAACGAGCAACAATTGCGCGCCTATGCGCAGCATCGCTGGAGCATGTCACCGGCACAATTGCTGACCTACCGGCTCAAATCGCGCATGGCCGCAGCCGGTGGCAGCGTCCTGGCCGTTACCGACGGGGTGGCCGATTTACCGGTGCTGAAAATCGATCTGGACGAATTTTCCCAAATTTTCTCCACGCCTGCCCGCAGCCATGCCCAGATCACTTTGCGCGCCTCTGTCACCAAAAGAAACAAGCTACTGGCGCAACGCTACTTTACGTTCAATATCGATGCCGATAGCGCCGATGCGCCGGCCGGCGCTAAGGCCATGCAGCGCAGCGCAGATGCCAGCATTTCGGCCATCCTGGTCTGGTTACAAAGCATCCCTGCAACTACACGGCAATAAATTAATAACAATGAACTAAGCACAAAAATGCGTGCCAAATAAAGCAAACCCACCAATAGCGCATGGTCGCAGCACCATGTTTCAGACCACTACAGAGAAAGACCCTTAATTGATGACGACGGAAGTGAGCATAGAACCCAAAGCCTCTCCATTTGCCCGGGTCAGTCTGGTCGCGTATGTGTTTTTGATCGTCTATGCAAGCTGGTATCCTTTTTCAGGCTGGCAGGTGAATAATCTGGCCGCCTTACTCGACGTGGTAAAACAATGGCCGCGCTACTGGACCGTCTTTGATGCCATCATCAATGTCGTCGGTTACGTGCCACTGGGGGTGTTGATGGTGTTCGCGCTTTACCCCTGGTGCCGGCGCAGCTGCTCAATATTGCTGGCGAGCCTAGCCGGCACCTTGCTGTCGCTGCTGATGGAAGGGGTGCAATATTTTTTGCCCAGCCGCGTCACTTCACTGCTCGACGCCATCACCAATGCCAGCGGGACAATGCTGGGGGCAATCTTGGGCGTCTTGCTGATTCCTGCCGTGCTGGAAAAAGGCCGCTTGCATTTACTGCGCAAGCAGTGGTTGCAGCGCGAGGCCAGCCGCGAAATGCTGGTGCTCGGCTTGTGGCCCCTGGCGCAAATTTATCCGCAAGCCTATTTGTTTGGACTAGGCCAGATCTTGCCGCTGTTGTCGCTGTGGTTAGAAGATTTTTTTGAAATCGACATCGATCTTGGCGCCATCCTGCGCCAGGGAACGGAGCTCAATGCGGAGCAATATTTACTATCGGAAACCCTGATCACCGCTTGCGGCTGCACCGGCGCGGTATTGATTTTCTTGTTTCTGCTGAACCGCCATGCGCCCAAATTCTGGCTCTCCAGCCTATTATTATTCGCAGCCTTATGCACCAAGGCGCTGGCCAGCGCCTTATTGTTCAAGCCCGAATATGCCTTCGCCTGGCTGACGCCCGGCGCGCAAGGTGGCATCTTGATTAGTGTCATCATGCTCTACGGCTTTTCCTTCGCCCCGTTTCAGGCACAAAGGCGGCTAGCCATCCTGCTGCTGCTCATTAGTCTGATCTCGGTGAATCTGATCCCGAGTAACCCGTATTTCTTAGTGACCATGCAAGGCTGGGTGCAAGGAAAATTTCTGAACTTTAACGGCGCCGCCCAGTTTCTCTCAATTACCTGGCCATTTATCGCCTTATGGTATCTGTTTAGCCACCCGTTACCGGCCGAAGCGCAGACTGGCTCAGATGTCGACCCCGAACAGCAAACGGAAGTCAGATGAACTGCGGCGGCCACTGCATCAACCCGCCGCATCTACTCGCGGGATCAACTGGCGGGATCAACTCAAGGTATCATAGAGCCCATTTTTAGTATTTTTAGCAACGTCATCACTCTCTCACTCATCATGTCCGATACTCCTTATTTTCAAAAACACGTTTTCTTTTGTATGAATCAACGTGAAGATGGCCGGCCTTGCTGTGCCGAACGCGGTGCACAGGCGGCGCAAGAACACGCAAAAAAACGCATCAAACAGCTCGATCTGAACGGCCCGGGGAAGATTCGCATCAATAAGGCTGCCTGCCTTGACCGCTGCGACGAAGGCCCGGTGTTAGTGGTGTATCCGCAAGGAACCTGGTACACCTATATCGACCAATCCGATATTGACGAGATCATCGACGTCGATCTGGTCGGCGGCGGTGTCGTCGAGCGCCTGAAAATCTAAGCACACGTTTAACAAAAATGAATGCACAAACCGAATATTTCCTCATTCCCGGCCCTGCGGGTCAGCTGGCATGCGCGCTTGATCTGCCTGACCCCGAGGTTTTTAGCCAGCCGCACGGGATCGCGCTAGTGGCACACCCGCACCCGCTATTTGGCGGCAGCATGGACAATAAAGTGGCGCAAACTCTGGCGCGCAGCTTTGTCGGGCTAGGGTATGCCACCGCCAGGATGAACTTTCGCGGCGTAGGCAAGTCAGAAGGTGTGCACGATGCTGGTATCGGTGAAACCGATGACATGGCCTTGCTGCTGGCACATTTGCGCCAGCAGTATCCGGGTCTGCCGCTGGTGTTGGGCGGGTTTTCCTTTGGTACCTTCGTGCAGGCGCGCTTGCAACAGCGCTTGCACGCTGCGGGGGACGCGGTGCAGCGACTGGTGCTGGTCGGCGCCGCCGCTGGCAAATGGGCAATGCCCGAGATTCCGGCGGATACCATTTTGATTCATGGTGAA
>JBBQNW010000097.1:0-9882 GCA_038330335.1 Burkholderiales bacterium
GTTGTCAACTTTGTGGCTTTACTCGAATTGGCAAAAGAAACGCTGATTGAAATTACGCAAGCGGAAGCCTTTGCCCCCATCTATGTTCGTTTATCCTATTCCCCTGCCTGATTGTCAAATCACAGGAACAGCATGCTTACCATTGATCTGAATTTCATATGAAAATTATCTCCTCCATTGAAGAATTGCGCGACCAGTTAAGTGGCCAACTGCGCACCGCGTTTGTCCCTACCATGGGCAATCTGCACGAAGGTCATTTGTCGCTGATACGCCTGGCCAGAAAACATGGCGATCCTGTAGTGGCCTCTATTTTCGTCAATCGCTTGCAGTTTGGCCCAAACGAAGATTTTGATAAATACCCGCGTAGTTTCCAGTCCGACGTCGAGAAATTAGAGAAGGAAGGCGTATATGTGTTATTTGCCCCTTCGGAAAAAGATTTGTATCCGGAACCTCAGGAATACCGCGTCAGCCCTCCTGATGACCTGGGAAACACACTCGAGGGAGAGTTTCGTCCAGGCTTTTTTACCGGTGTCACGACCGTGGTGTTAAAACTTTTTTCTTGTGTGCAGCCGAAGGTCGCCGTCTTTGGCAAAAAAGATTATCAACAACTGATGATTATCCGCAATATGTCCAAGCAGTTCGCCTTGCCGACTGAAATCATTGCAGCAGAAACCTGGCGCGCAGAAGACGGTCTGGCGCTCTCTTCCCGCAATGGTTATCTGTCAGAGGCAGAACGTGCCGAAGCCCCGATTCTTTACCAAACCCTCAATGAGGTGGCGGCGGAAGTACGTAGTGGTAACAAGAACATCGCTGATATAGAGAAAAAAGCCATGGAAAGATTGGCACAGCGTCACTGGAACCCCGATTACGTTTCGATTCGCAAACGGGCTGACTTGAAGCAGCCAACACTTGCGGATCTGGCACAAAATACCGAGCTGGTGGTGTTAACTGCAGCGAAACTGGGCAATACCCGTTTGATCGACAATCTGGAAATTTGATGTCACCTCTACTGCGTCGGGCGCTGCTGGTCACTGGTATGGCAATCGGAACAAGCTGCGGCACGACCAGTGCGCTCAGTCAGCCGCTTAGCGCGGTCGACGATGCCAGGCGCGTCGTCACGCTCAGCCGCCCGGCGCAACGCATTATCAGTCTGGCGCCGCATGCGACCGAATTATTGTTTGAGGCCGGTGCCGGACATCTGATTGTTGGCGTCAGTGACTACAGTGACTATCCTGAACAAGCCAAGAAAATAGCCTCCGTGGGGAATTTTTTTGCGCTTGATCTGGAGCGGATTATCGCCCTCAAACCCGACCTGGTGGTGGTCTGGGGCACGGGTAACGCCAAGCTGCTCGCCAACAAATTGCGCGACCATCACGTCACGGTGTTTGAAAGCGAGCCGCATGATTTTGCAACGGTAGCTTCATCGCTGGAGCGCTTGGCGACACTGGCAGGCACAGAAAAAATCGGTCAACTTGCAGCAAACAAATTTCGTAACCGCCTTGAGTTACTGCGCCATACCTACCAACTCAAGGACAAACGACAAGTTGTCAGCGTGTTTTATCAGGTCTGGAGTCAACCGCTCATGACATTAAATAGCCAACATCTGGTGTCTGCGGCAATCAGCTTGTGTGGTGGCAGAAATATCTTTGCTGATCTCAGAGAAATCAGCCCGACGGTCAACATAGAAGCCGTACTCGCGGCAAATCCACAAGCGATTATCGCCAGCGATGGGGAACAACATGACGTTCTGGCGCACTGGCAAGCCTTTCCCGGGCTGACGGCGGTCAGTAAATCGAATTTATTCCGCATTCAGGGTGACTGGATGAACCGGGCTGGCCCCCGCGTACTCGACGGCACCGAAGCCCTGTGCAAGGACTTGGCGACAGCCAGAGCAAAGCACTGAGCCTGCCCGGGCGCAATTACTGCCAGTCACGGGGATCAACCTGGTAGTAAGCACGAAACTGCTCAAACAATGCCGGATGATGGCGTGCCATCTGCCATGTCTTGCCAAAAAAAGTTTCGGTTGCCACGGCAAAAAATTCTGCCGGATTGGTTGCGCCGTAGTGATCCAGAACATTTTCTGTCTGGGTACTTTCTTGTGCGTTGTGATGTAAATGTTGCTGCGAGTGTTGTTGCGCATGTTGTGACCTGCTCGCGGCGTGCTGCAGCCGGGAAAATTCGACTGACATCACTTCTGACCAGCGCCGGGAGTGCGCCTGGCTCATTAGCGCAGGCGCCCCGTTGGTGCTACCGGTTTCACTGTCTAGTTGATGCGCAAATTCATGCAAAACGACATCATGCCCGTCGGCCAGATCAGCGCCACGTCTTTGCACATGATCCCATGCCAGAACAACGCGCCCGTCACTCCACGATTCACCGGACAAGGTTTGATTGGCATGCGTAACCACTCCTCCCAAGCCCGTTTCACTGCGCGGCACGATAAATGCCGACGGATACACCAGGATCAGCTTCAGATCGGGATACACCCGCGTAGGGCGATTGAGCAACAACATGCTCGCCTTGGCGGCAATCGTCACCCTCACCTCATCGTCGATTTCAAAATCATCACAACCTATAAATTTTTTCTCATAAAGGAACTGCTTAATCAGTCGTTTTAACTGGCCTTGTAACTCAGGAGACATTTTTGAAAATTGCGGGATATTTCTTCTCAGTATTTTTGAAAAATGCAAAGGAAAAGGTCGCGCGATGGCAAGTCGCAAGCGGTAACCCGGCAGAAATATTGCCAACCCGATACCTGTGCCTATGAGCGCCAATAAACTCAGTAAGGGTGTCATCCTGCGCTCCTCTGGCCATCACTGGCGCACAAAGCCTTGCGCTGTTTCACTGTGCCAAACAGCGACCGGCCGTATGTGGCCGGCACCTTCTCTTTGTGCTTATATATTTGCATATTTATTTGCTTACTCATTTGCTTACTCATTTGCTTACTCATTTGCTTACTGATTTGCTTACTGATGCTCTTGCACATTGACCTACCCGCTGGTCTCTCGTATTGATTGCTTACTACATGGGACATTTTTTTTGAAAATCAATAGCCAGACGGGCGCAGCGACACAGGCCAGGGATAGCTGCGATAATGGCCAACTTTTTCCCACTTTTTTTGATTGATATTCATGCGCAAAGGCATACTCTACGCAACTGCTGCCTATACCGTCTGGGGTTTATTCCCACTCTATTTCAAGGCATTGCGAGACATTCCACCTGTGGAAATTTTATTACATAGAATGTTATGGTCACTGGTATTCTTACTGGCAGTTCTCGCCTCACGCGGTCAGTGGTCATGGATACGTCTTGTCGCGAAGCAACCTAAGCTGTTAGCCGGTTTCACCGCCAGCGCCCTGCTCCTCTCCGTCAATTGGCTCATTTACATTTGGGCAATCAATAACGACAAAGTCATTGACGCCAGTCTTGGGTATTTCATGACACCACTGGTGAATGTACTGTTAGGTTATTTTTTATTGCATGAACGCCTGCGCAAAGCGCAACTGCTGGCGGTTGCCCTGGCAGGATTGGGAGTGCTCTGGCTGACCTGGCAAACCGGCCATCCGCCTTGGATAGGATTATCTCTCGCGTTATCGTTCGGAATCTATGGTTTATTGAGAAAAACAGCTGCACTAGGACCGTTAGAGGGGTTATCGCTGGAAACTTTTCTGCTTTTTCCATTTGCCTTCGGGTATTTGATGTGGCTCACGGTGCACGGGCAAAATGCCTTCATCAACGGGTCGGGCACTTCGCAGTTGCTGCTGCTGGCAGCAGGCCCGATCACTGCCATTCCCTTGCTGTTATTTGCGGCCGGTGCGCGCCGCATTCCTATGTCAACATTGGGACTGTTGCAGTATATTGCCCCGTCTTTGCAACTGATACTTGGCGTCAGTTTGTATCACGAACCATTTACCGGCGACCGACTGATCGGCTTCGCGGCAATCTGGGCAGCGCTTTTCGTATATTCAGCGGAGGGACTACGATACAGTTTAAAGAAGGAAAAACAGGGGGTATAAGCAAAAATACCGCGCCGCAATATAATTAGGTATTTAATACTTGTAAAATAATACTACCCCTCAGTAAATGTGGATGATACAAGCTTAGAAGAAAAAATGGCAAGGTGCCGCAGCAGCGACGCAGCACAAATACTGAGCCAAAAACGAGCAGCACCAGCCACTGTCATCACGACAGTGACACGCCAGCTATCCACGCTTGCGCATCTTCCAGGGTCTGGCAGATGCGAAAAGGCCATTCAACGGCGGCATAATTTTTTATCGCAATCGGCCCCGTAAACATTGCCCCATCCAGTTCATCGGGTATTACATAGGCACTGGCCTTATGGGCGAAACCTGCGGTCTTGAGCATGACAAGCAATTGTGCATGCGCGACCATCACTTCCGGGGACGCAAGTACGCTTTTGTGAAAAACCACGATCTCGGCAAATGGCCCCTGAGCAGCAACACTAGCCAGAAACTGTGCCTCCAATGAAGCCAATGCTGTCATCAGTTCTTCGTTAAACGGGCCCTGGGCTTCCACATGAATCGTGCTGCCCTTAAGGCACATATCAACCCGCCCATGTGCTTTAAACTGCTCGCGATCGTACTGATCGGTACTATGTAACGCTGTTTTACTATTCATCATTCGCACTCTTGCTAGGTCTGTTGGCCGGCTGCTTTCTCGCGTCAAAAAAAATGACACTCAGCAACTATACAATGGCAATCACAGGATGCACTACGGATCTTCGTAGCCTTGACCGGGATTAAGGTGCAACGTTGCAAAAGTACCCCAGAATCAACGAATCAGAGATTTTTATGCTAAAGTGCAGCCTCGCTAGGGGTCCTGAAATATGAAAAAGCGCAGGTCGTTGGTCATTTGATATTGATTTAGTTAGTACGCCAGTGAATGTGCCTTTGAGTACATTCTGAGTACTTCCTGAGTGCATCATTTGAGGCTTCGCTGTTTTTCATATTCCGGGTGAGAGAGTCCCTTTCTACCTGATCTGGATAATGCCAGCGAAGGGAAGCGCAAAGCTATTTCCCTTTGTTTGCCTCTCCCGCTGTGCTACGTCAGTATTGATTACTTACCGCACACTGCAACAAAGGGCACTTCATGCTTACCTCAAACCACCGCCATTCCCTTATCGCCGCCGCCATTGCACAGGTTTTTGCAACGATATTTACGCCTACCGCTTTTGCCCAAACCAACGACAATGCCCTGCCTGAAGTGGTCATCACGGGGAGTAAATCGAATGACAAAAAAATGACCCCTAGTAAAATTAGCGGGTTCATTGAAGCTGCCTTACTTGACACGCCGCTTTCCGTCAGCACGTTCACCCAGGCACAAATGCAGGATTTACGTATACGCCAAACCAGCGATGCAATGAAATTTGACGCCAGCGTCAACGATGCGTACAACGCGATAGGCTATGCCGAACAGTTTTCCATCCGCGGCTTTGCGCTCGATAACGCTTCAAGCTACCGCAAAGATGGCTTTGCTATCCCCGGCGACGCCTCCATCCCACTGGAAAATAAAGAACGCATCGAAGTCCTGAAAGGCATCGCCGGTTTTCAGGCAGGCTTTGCCACACCTGGCGGCCTTATCAACTACGTCACAAAACGCCCGACCGGCGCCACATTACGCTCGGTGACGCTGGAGGCCAGTGAACGTGGCACGCTGTATGGTGCAGCCGATCTGGCCGGGGTCTCTGACGACAAGCAGTTCGGCTATCGCATCAACGCTGCAGGGGAGCGTTTACGTTCTTACGTTAAGGGAGCCAATGGCGAGCGCCAATTTATTTCCGGGGCCTTCGACTGGCATCTGACGCCGCAAGCCTTGCTGCAACTGGATCTCGATTACCAGCACAAATCGCAATTATCCGTTCCCGGCTTTCAGCTCAGTAATGGCACTGACTTGCCTGCCAGTATCAATGCCGACATCTTGCTCAACCAGCAGCCGTGGGCGAAACCGGTCGACACCCGTAACAGCAATCTTGGCTTGCGTTTTGAATACCAGATCAGCCCGACCTGGCGCGCCAGTCTGGCCGCCAACAAACATGAATTTAAGCGTGACGATTACACGGCTTTTCCGTATGGCTGCGGCACTCCCTATATGGATCCAGGTTATTGCGCCAATGGCGATTACAATGTGTATGACTATCAAAGCATAAATGAATCCAAATCATTGACGGGAGTACAAGCACTCCTCAATGGTAAATTTTCTACTGGTAATTTCAGACATCAATTTGCGGCTGGTATTTTAAGCTCGCAACGGCGTGATTATTTCGGCGACGCTGTATACGATTACGTTGGAGTTAGTAATATTTTTCAACCAGTCATCGTTCCGCCATCAAACATTACAACCGGCCCGGCTTTTTTGCGCCGCACCGACAAAGAATGGTCGGCGTTTGCGCAAGACATCGTTAGCCTAAGTGATAACCTGACGCTACATATGGGCACGCGCCACTTGCATATTCAACGTAGTCAATTCGACAATCCAGGCTATGAACGCAGCTACCTGCTATCAAACTTGGCGCTCGTAGTGAAGCCAACAGCAAACTGGGCGGTCTATGGCGCTTTCACTCAAGGCTTAGAGCACGGTGGCACTGCCCCGGTTGGCACTGACAACGTCAACACCATGCTCGATCCCGCGACATCAACACAATTTGAGTTAGGTACCAAAGCAAACCTTAGTCGCGATCTGAGCATCTCTGCGGCCCTGTTCCACATCAAAAAACCCTTTGAATACACCGACAGCAACAAAATCTATATCCGCAATGGTGACGCGATTCACACCGGACTGGAATTGTCAGTGCAAGGAAAATTGAGTCCACAATTTAACATCGGCACCAGCGTGACAGGAATCGATGCGCGTCAGCAAAACACAGGCGACATCCATCTGGAAGATAAACGCGTGACCAACGTGCCGAAAATCAAGTCATCGGTTTACCTCGATTACGCAGTCCCTCAGATCGCAGGTCTGGGTCTGAACGCGACCTGGCAATATTCTGGCAGTAAAGCCTTTAGCCCGGATAATCGGGTTACGGTTCCGGCTTATCAGACAATCAATGTCGGTGGCCGCTACCTGACACAAATAGCCGGCGTCAGCACGACTTTGCGCTTGAATGTTGATAACCTGACCAATCAATTTTATTGGCGCGATGTCACCCAATCTCTGGGTGGGTATTTATTCCCGGGGGCATCAAGAACCTACAAGGTATCGGCGCAATTTGATTTTTAAAGCATCGATGTCATCCGGTTTAGCTGCTGATAGCCGAATTAAGTCAAGTAAAAAAATAAATGCCTGGTCGGGCTCAGGATAAACTAGCGGCGATGCATGCTTAAATAATAAGGATGTATCACGCTACGACTTTATTCTGGGCAGATTTGGAAACAATGGCCCTTTCAACTTGTCAAGAACAGCGAAGCCGTGGATAATCCTGAGCTCGTCCCTCTTTCAAGAATTTGTTTGACCAAAAATGAAAACAGCCCGCTTTTACCAGCGGGCTTTTTCATCTTAGTTGATCTGTAGCAAGCGATCACAACTGACGCGAAATATCGTACACAAGGCGCCCGGCAAGTCTCTGGCGTTTTCTGCACCTGCCGTCAGACCTGAATCATTCTGCATTATCAACCCACCAAACAGTTCTCGTTATTGCTCTTGCCTCACCATATTGACAAGTATTTGTTGTCGCACTAGATTTTGTTACATGAAAAACAGCTTAACTGACATCACCACCGATTCCGCCACTCTTTCCAATTCGAAAACAGCGTCTACTCTTACCTTAGGAAAGAAAACTTTGCAGCGAAAACCTGCAGAGCAAGCGCTGTCAAGAACCATTGTGGTGCAAGCTGCGGTGCAAGCAGACAATACTGTATCAGAAGTGCCGGCAAGCTCAGCGGCGTCTGCCGTGACTGTCGTGGTAACAAAGCGCCGATCCAGACTGGCCACTCCTGTTGCAGAGACTAATTCAGAATCGGCTGTCACGATAGTAACGACTACGGCTGACGATACGCACGCCAATACGCCTACACGTACCGCTACAAGTCGTAATACCAATACGGATGTAACACACATCCAGAACCTGCCTGCCGAACTTATCAGCACTGAATTGGCTGCGGCAGCGACCCATACCACAACGGCAGAGTTTGTTTCTGTGCCTGAACTTGTTACGCTGCCTGAACCTGCCGCAGCGTCTGTAGCGCTGGCACAATTGCCAGCCGAGCCTGGATTTGCGCCATTCACAAGCGAGCCGGCATCAGTCACAAGCGAACTGGCGCCTGTTAGCGCCTTGGCAGCGTTGCCAGACATGTCTGAAGCACACGAGGTGCATCAGGTGCAGGAGACCGCAAGCGATGCTGCGGAGTGTGCGGAGTATGCGGACTACGGCGTGCCGCCTGTGCAGAGCGATGCCAACAAGGCACCAGTGGTTGTCATTAAAAAAGTCATTTCGCGCTTATTAAAAAAACCGGTCGCAGATGTACCGACGCAACCGGCAGAACTAACAACGGCAGCCTTGCCCGTCGCCGAAGTCAAACGTGAGCCGCGCGTCTGGAGTGCCAAAGCGGCACCTGCGACCCCAGCAAAAACCTCCGCCTCAGCGGTAAAGACACCGGTTCCTACAATACGCTCAGCGGCGCCTTCAAAATCTCCTGTGACGGTGTTAACGGCCGCAGATATCGACACCTCCGGTTACATCTTACCAGGCGTCAGAGAAGCAGCGAAACGTGGCCGTAAGCCCTCCTCGCCGCAACTGTATAACGAAGAAATCCATGCCCTAAACGCCGTCGAGTCTTCCGAACTAAAGCGCGTGGCCAGAGCGAAAGCAAAAAAAACCGGTCCGGCATCGGGCGCCAGTGAAGCTGCCGCCGCAGAGCAATTGGCGCATTACCGCACAAAACTGGCAAAACTGATCAACCTGGGCAAAGACCGCAGCTATCTGACGCATAGAGAGATTAATGACCATCTTCCGGACAACGTTGCCGATCCGGAGATGATACAAGGCATTATCCGCACGCTCAACGACATGGGAATTGCGGTCTATGACCAGGCCCCGGACGCCACCATGATGCTCCTGACAGACAACGTCGCCAGCGCAATTAGCGAAGACGACGCAGAAGCGACGGCGGCGGCGGCATTATCAACAGCGGACTCCGATTTTGGCCGCACCACTGATCCGGTACGCATGTATATGCGTGAAATGGGCGGCGTGGAATTACTGACCCGTAGCGGCGAAATAGAAATCGCCAAGCGCATTGAAGACGGCCAGCGCGACATGCTACAAGCGCTTGCCTCTTGCCCTGGTACAATCGCCGAAATCCTCGCCTTAGCAGCAAAGATCAGTAGCGACGAAATCAGTATCGATGACGTCGTTGATGGCCTGTTTGATCCTGACGCCACAGACACTTTGCCTTCCGCGAGCATGGCCGCCAACGCCGATGCGGAAGACGACGAGGATGAGGACGATGAGGACGATGCCGCCGGCGCCGCCAGCGTCAGCGCCGAACAATTACTGCAATTAAAAGCGGCGGTCCTGCAAAAAATTGCACTGGTCGGCGTGCGCTACGAAGAAATGACCCAGGCACGGGCACGCGACGGCTATCAATCAGCGGCCTGCAATAGCGCGCAACAAGCGATTTGCCGCGAATTGCTGGGCATTCGCTTCACTGTCAAAACCCTGGAAAAACTGTGCGACAGCCTGCGCAAACAAATGACGGAACTGCGTCAGACCGAAAAACGCATATTAGAACTGCTCGTCAATAAATGCGGCATGCCGCGCGCGCAGTTCGTTGCCAGCTTTCTGCGCAATGCGACGACGGTGGAATGGTTAGACGCAGAAATTGCCAGCGGCCAACCTCACGCTGCGCTTCTACAGCGACATATTCA
>JBBQNW010000098.1:0-9821 GCA_038330335.1 Burkholderiales bacterium
CTGGGCGCGTCTTGGTTCCGATGGCGCTTGGGTAGAATTGTTGCGCGGCAAAGGGATACACATCGCCCCCTTACAAGCGGCCAATTGTGGCTTTGATGTTGCCTGGTCCACCTATTTTAGCAGCCGCTTCGCCGGCCAGCCCGTGAGCTCGGTAATTGCCCATGTCAACGACGTTAACGGTAGCCATATCGAACGTCAGGGGCAATTTGTGATGACCGCCGGCGGCGTCGAAGGCAGCCTGATTTATGCCTTGTCGGCAGCGCTGCGCGACACCATTACACGCGATGGC
Source organism: Burkholderiales bacterium (assembly GCA_038330335.1). Classification (GTDB taxonomy): domain Bacteria; phylum Pseudomonadota; class Gammaproteobacteria; order Burkholderiales; family Burkholderiaceae_D; genus Undibacterium. The sequence goes on from JBBQNW010000098.1 coordinate 290, forward strand.
AAGGCCATATTGCAGCTCGATCTGGTCCCCGGCAAAAGTGCGGAGCGGGTGCGCAGTGAAGTCATGCATCCGCGCGGTTCTCGCTCGCTCTCCAGCCATTTAAAAAGCAAGCTTGGTCTGGATAGCCTGAAAACCGCTTTACTGCATGAATGCTTACCGCCCGAGGTACTGCAACAACCAGAACGTCTGGCCGCGGCGATTAAAGCCTTGCCACTGACGCTACTTGCCGCCAGACCGATAGACGAGGCCATCAGCAGCGCCGGCGGTGTCTGTTTTGATGGGCTTAACCCGGCGCTGATGCTGAATGATTTGCCCGGCATATTTTGCGCCGGCGAAATGCTCGACTGGGAAGCCCCGACCGGCGGCTATTTACTGACCGGCTGTTTCGCCACTGGCCGTCAGGCTGCTAAGGGCGTACTGGCATGGATGGACAAGCTGCCCCAGCAGAAACGACATTAATATTGATGCCCGGAAATTGTGTGCAGAACTTAATGCACAGAACTTAATGCAAAGAAATTAATTCGACAATGACGACGCTCCCGGCCTTGCCTTCCGCCTTAAGCGTGTCTTGGTTGCTATCAGCGAGTCACTTTCCACCGCGCGTTCGAATGCGTCCTGTACACGCTGCTCAGTGGAGTGAATACCGTGCAGGGCTGAAATATTTTGCTGTGTTGCCGTAGTATCCGGCTGGACCAGCACCGACGTCAGCACCAGCGCCTCTCAGCAAGGGATGCTTTGCTGTGTTATAAATTAATTCTTTTCTTTTCTGTTCATTGCCATGTCATCAGACCAGACTCTCCCTGATAGCGCGCGCCGGGTTGCCGCCTTGTTGCAGACCATCGGGCACGAGCAGCCCATCGTCATGTTGCCGGACAGCGGTAAAACCTCGGCCGAGGCCGCGCTGGGATTAGGCTGCACGATCGCAGAAATTGCCAAATCCATCGTCTTTCGCCGTTTGTCGGACGATGCTGCCGTGATGGTCATTGCCAGCGGCATTCATCGTGTCGATGAACAAAAAGTTGCGGCACTGGTCGGCCCGGTCGGGCGCGCCGATGCGCAATTCGTCAAACAAAAAATCGGCTACGCCATCGGCGGCGTCTGCCCGATAGGCCACCTGGAAAAAGCCATAATGCTGATCGACCAAGATTTACTGCAATACCCCACCGTATGGGCCGCCGCCGGCCATCCGCATGCCGTGTTTCAGCTGACACCGGCACAATTACTGGCGATGACCGGCGCACCGCTGGCCGACATCGCGCTGGCACAGGCGGACGCATGAGCATTCTTTACGACTACGACCCCGACAGCAATGACAGTAGCGGCAGTAATGACGGCAGCCAAGCCGGCCCTGCCGCTGTACCGTCGCCCTGCATCAATGTGTGCAAAATGGATGAGGCGCGCGGCTGGTGTCAAGGTTGTTTTCGCACCATCGATGAGTTGCGCTGCTGGAGCACCGCCAGCAACGACAGCAAACGCATGGTCTGGCGCGAGATCAAACAACGCATGTTTGCTAACCACGGATAGGTAAAATAATGACCAGCGCCAACCCGATTCAGCTACCGGCAGGCATGCAAGTGTTCGAGCGCGGCTGGCTGTCATCTAACAATATCTTACTGATCGACGCCGACAGCACCGCGCTGGTCGACAGCGGCTACCTCAGCCATGCCGGGCAGACGCTGGCGCTGGTGCAGCATGCACTCAAAGAACGCCCGTTGACCACCCTGATTAACACCCATCTGCATTCGGATCATTGCGGCGGCAACGCTATTTTGCAAAATGCCTACGGCTGCCGCACCCTGATACCGGTGGCTGATGCGCCCGCCGTTGCCAGCTGGGATGAGCAAGTGCTCACTTATCAGGCCACCGGCCAGCAATGCGCACGCTTTAGCTACGACGCCTGCATCGCGCCGGGCGATCAGCTGCAACTGGGTGGCGTAAACTGGCAAGTGCTGGGCGCGCCCGGACATGATCCGCATTCGATGATCTTGTATTGCGCGGCCGAGGGCATTCTGATTTCTGCCGATGCCCTATGGGAACATGGCTTCGGCGTGATCTTCCCGGAGCTGGACGGCGAATCGGGCTTTGCCGAACAGGCCGCCGTATTAAAGCTCATCAGCGAACTCGATCTGCGTCTGGTCATACCCGGCCACGGCGCGCCATTTACCGATGTGCAAGGCGCACTGGCGCGCGCCAACAGCCGGCTCGATTACTTGTCGGCCGACCCCAAACGCAATGCCCGCAATGCCCTCAAAGTCATGCTAGCCTTTTTGCTACTAGATGCCCGGTATGTCGTTTTGCCAGAAGTCGTACGCGACGTGCACAAAAACCGCCTGATGAGCAGAGCCATACAGCAACTCGACACCCCGGCAGAACTGATCATTCGCCAACTGGCCGCCGAACTGGTGCGCAGTGGCGCCGCCAGTATGGATGGCGAACGTTTGGTGAGTACGCGCTAGTTTGATGCCTGAGTGGGGGCAGCTCGCGCTTCTTTTTCTGCCTATGGTTTTTGTCGATTCGGTTTAGCTGGGTAGTTGATTAGTGTAAGTAAATCAGTTCAATGCCCGTGAGGGCGTCAGTATGGGTAAAACAAATGGTCTTTTCGCATGTCTCTAGTTAAGATTCAATCTTGTCAAATTAAATTACGTTAGGCGCTATAAATGCACGACCTTGACGCGTTCGTTCGAACTGCGGAGAAGAACTTGAATGAATCCCTTCGTCACTTGGAGGAGGTCCGAGACCCGATAACTAGAGAGTTTATTGAGCTAAAACTGCAAGCTTGCATCTTCCAGTACGACGTCTGCGCAGAAATGGCGAGCGTCGTAAGAAATCAGCCAACAGGATTTGCTGTCTCCGTCGCTCTAAAGGGCTTAGTGCTTCGCCTGTTCGAATATGACCTCGCTTTGAGTAAACATCTCATTCCCAAAATGTTGTCATTGGCAAAAGTACGTGGTATCGCCGTCGATCGCGAAGATGTTCGAGAGCAACGGCGCAAATGGAAGGCAGAGCTTAAGGTACTTCAACGTTGGTCAGATGTTCGGAATGAAGCGGCAGGTCACTACGGAAGCGATCTGCAATTTCAGATCGATCTCCTAAGTTCACTAAGCTTCGACCAAGTTATGTTGGTGACGAAAGCATTCTTAAGTTTCAATATGGGACTTCTCGTATTGCTGCGAGATGCAGGACTTGGCCAATCGTCTAACCCAACGTTCGCGCCGGTACATCCCAAGGGGTTGGGCTAAACGATATGGGGGATTGTAAAGACTATAGCCATTTCCATTGCAGGAAAAAGTTAAATGCGAAATTAAAGCTACAAGTGCAAATATTCATTGACGGCTTTATTGCTGACCCCCTAAGTGAAAAAGGGATCTTGCGTTGAAGTATTTCATATCCTAATGTTAATCCCAGCGCCGTTCAACTGCTAAAGCATTAGCTCACTATGTTAGAGAATGAGCATCATCGCAGTGCCGATGGTCGCCGCATTTGCTATTGGAGGTTTTACCTTGCAAGAAATAACGAAGCACTTCAATGCACATTATTTAACTGTGATCCAGACGGTGAAAAAGGCTGAGAATGGTAGTTGCAATTGTATTGCAAGACCCAAATTTTTGAGGCACTCTTTTACGCCCCGTGCCTTAATTGATTTACAGAGGGCGTGAAATGAAAGATATGTAAGAAATATTATGAAGAATATACACGCTAGTAATACTCCGCCTAACGCTCCGAGTAAAACTCCAAATCCCTCAGGCAAAGGTCGGGGTAACAATCCTCCAAAGGGTAAGTAGCATTATTTAGGTGGTCAACTATGATTGCCTACCACTGCATTTGAGAGGGACTCCTATTGGAGTCCCTCAATTTACGTGTAAAAACTAAAAGTTTTTTTGCCACCAGCTGAATGCCTGCCAACCCTCCCAGGCAGACATCCCCCAGCGCAATTACCCCTGTCCCCCGGACATCTGTTCAAATGCCGTTAACGCGTCCGCCGCATACATCAGTGAGGGGCCGCCGCCCATGTAGACGGTCATTCCCAGCATTTCTTCGAGTTCGGCGCGGGTGGTGCCGAGTTTGATCAGGCTTTGTACGTGAAAGCCTATGCAGCCGTCACAGTGGGCGGCAATGCCTAGCGCCAGGGCGATCAGTTCTTTGGTTTTTTTATCTAGCGCGCCGTCTTTGGTGGCCGCTTGCGCCAGCATGGAAAAGGCTTTCATGACATCGGGTGTGTCGGTGCGCAATTTGGCCAGCGAGCCGGAAAGTGATCGGGTGATGTCGAGGTAGTTTTTGTTCGTGTTCATAGAAAATCTCCGTGAAAGGCAAGGGCGATGACATCGCTGTGGCGATATCAGACACTTTACTGTAACGGAGACATTATACAAATAAGTATTTTGTTTTTTTGCGTTTTGTTTTGAATGCTTGCGTCCCGTCAATATTTTCAGGCGCGCACAACACGCTTATTTTAAGTGGTAAGCGGCATCGGCAAACGGGTGCAGGGCAGGCAGGTCGGCGTATTGCGTTGGCCGGCCTTGTTGTTTTGCCATAAACGCTTCCATCAGATTGCTGCTTTGCCAGATGCCCGATTGCAGCCAGCCCATTTGTTGCAGGGCGTCGTGGGTGCTGTGGTCGCGCGCGTAGTGAATCGCTTGTTTGCTGCCCCAGATCGCCACCGGTGGTTTTTCGGCGATTTCTGCGGCCATTTGCAGCGCTGCTGTCAGCATGGCTTCCTGGGTGTCGAAGACTTCATTGACCAGGCCTACCGCCAAGGCGCGGGCGGCTGGCAGACGACGGCCGGTGTAGGCCATTTCATGCACGATGCCTTCGGGGATCAATTTGGGCAAGCGTTGCAGCGTGCCCAGGTCGGCGGTCATGCCGATGTTGATTTCCTGAATACAGAAAAAGGCATTGCTGGTGGCCAGCCGGATATCGCTGGCGCAGATCAGGTCTACCCCGCCACCAATACACCCGCCCTGGATCGCGCTGATGACCGGCATGCGCAGTTGCTCTATCAGGTTAAAGGACTGGTGCATGTCTTGTAACACCAGCGCAATGTTGGCGCGGCCGATGGCGTTGCTGTCGTCCAGCGTCAGCGAACCGGCAGCAAAGACATCGAGCGCCATGCCTGCCGTAAAATGTTTGCCGGTGGATGAAATGACCAGGGCGCGCGCCGAGGCATCGCGTTGCAGCTCTTGCAGGATGCTGATCAGTTCGCGGAAAAACACCGGTTGCATGGTGTTCATGCTGTCCGGACGGCTGAACTGCAGATGCGCGATCTTGTTGCTGATGCTGAAGTCAAAACATTGGTAAGTCATGGCGGCTCCTGATGGGGAAGATGAAAGCTTATTGGGTGTGGTTTAGGTGGTGTGGGACGCTGAGTTTGATGCGATGTTGTCCGGGTGTTGCAGTGAAAACAAAACGGCGCGCACGGCAGCCTGGTAAAGCGCATCGGAATGTTCTTTTTTGAGGTAATAGCCTTTTAGTTCCAGGCTGATCACGCCGTGCATGGCCGCCCACAACAGGCGCGCTGCGGCGCTGGGGTTAGATGCCGGCAGGCTACCTTCGCGCATGCAGTGTTCAAATTCGGCAATCAGCGGCGTGAAGGATTCCCACGCGGCGACACGCGATTCTAAGGGCGGCACGAAGCCGGCAATCGCATCGCCAAACATGACCATGTAGTAACTGGGGTTGCGCCGTGCGTAAGCATGATAGTGGGCGGCATAGGTCCAGAGCCGCTCCAGCCCAGCGGCAGCAGCGAGGGCGGGGGCGGGCAACGACAGGCTGGCCTGGTAGGCCGCAAAATCAAGTTTCAGACGCGCAAAGCCTTCCAGATACAGGGCGTTCGATACGCCGTCCTTGCCGCCAAACAGCGAATACAACAGGGTAGTAGAGCAATTGACGGCTTCCGCCACCTTGCGCACGGTTAAGGCGGCGGCGCCTTCTTCTGCCAGCAGGCGTGAGGCGGCATCAAGCATGCCCTGGCGCAGCGACCCGCGCAGCTCTTCCTGGCCGAGCCGGAAATCGACAACTTTAGCTTTGGTCATAACAATATTTTCTGCGAAGCATGGTACAAATCACAATAAACATCAGTTGTAAAGTGAACGTGAAAAACAACGTTTTTTCTGATAACATCATATCAGTAACAGTAAAAATGTCCAAACCGCACTTGATCCGCATTTGAAAAGATAGGAATCTACCCATGAGCAGCACGTCCCATTTGCCTAAAGCACTGCAAAACCTTGCCTTACCTGTTATTGCCTCGCCGATGTTTATTGCCAGCGGCCCGGCACTGGTGGCGGCCCAATGTAAAGCCGGTATCGTCGGATCTTTCCCCGCTTTGAATGCCCGCCCGGCCGAATTGCTCGATACCTGGCTGACAGATCTGAAAGCCGAGCTGGCGGCTTACCAGACGGCCAATCCTGACGCCAAAGTCGGCCCGATTGCCGTGAACCAGATCGTGCACCAATCCAATGACCGTCTGGCGCATGACGTTGAGATGTGCGTCAAGCATCAGGTACCTATCATCATTTCTTCCCTGCGCGCGCCGCCGAAAGAAATGCTCGATGCCATCCACAGTTACGGCGGCATCGTGCTGCATGATGTGATTTCTATCCGCCATGCACAAAAGGCGCTGGAAGCCGGGGTCGATGGCTTGATTCTGGTGGCAGCTGGTGCCGGTGGCCACGCCGGTGGTTTGTCGCCATTTGCGCTGGTCGGTGAAGTCCGTAAATTTTTCAAAGGGCCGATTGCCCTGTCCGGCTCAATTGCGACCGGCGACGCAGTTTTGGCTGCGCTCGCTATGGGTGCAGACTTTGCCTATATCGGCTCACGCTGGCTGGCTACCAAAGAATCGAATGTGGACGACGCTTACCGTCAGGCCATCATAGAATCGACTGCCGCCGATATCGTCTACACCAATCTGTTTACGGGGGTACATGGCAATTATTTGAAAAAATCGATTATCGCTGCCGGGCTCGATCCGGAAGCCTTGCCGGTTGCCGACAAGAGCGCCATGAACTTTGGTTCCGGCAGCGCCAAGGCGTGGCGTGACATCTGGGGCGCAGGCCAGGGCGTGGGTCTGATGCATGATGCCCCGTCAGTGGCCGAGGTGGTGGCGCGTTTGACGCAAGAATACAATGCCGCCAAGGCGCGTATTTTGGGCTAAAGATTACTGTCAGTCAGTGGCAGCGCGACATCAGACGGCATCCAGCGGGTGCCGTTTTTTTGTCTGATGGGTTGGACAACACGTGGCGAAATAGTGGGGAAATAAGCGGAGACATACGTAGCAAAGGTGTGGGGCAAATATGCAGGAAAATACCGAGCGGCGATGAAAAATCCTTGCCTGAGTTCAAGTTTTTAGCCTTGGCTGCCGTTACCATGCTATCTCCTCCTACTTGTCCAGAGCTATTATGCGCCGCCTTCATGTCGTGCTTGTTCCCTTGCTGATTCCCTTGCTGTTCTGCGCGCCTGTTCTGGCCAATGACCCGCCTTCCAAGCCTATCAAGCAAGCATCGGCCAAGGATGAGGCGGCGGCTTCCGGCAAGGAAGACGGTAAAGAGGGCAAGGAGACTAAATCGGGTTCGCGTGAAAGTAAGGCCAGCAGGGAAAGCAAAAGTGCCGAAGCCGCACGCCTGAAAGAAGAGCAGGCAGCAGACGAACTGGCAGCAAAAATTGCTGAAAAATTAGCTCTCATCCGTAAAAATAAAGAAGAGACATCGACCGCTGCCGTCAGGTCTGTACCCAGAACTTATGCGCCGCCAGTACGGCGCCCCGAACGTAGCGAAAGCAAGCCAAAGCTAGCTGGCAACGGTCATGCCAGCGCAGAAAACGGGGCAATGGCCGGGGTTGTCACGCACAGCACTTTGCACTGGAGTTACGAAGGCGAGGGCGGCCCTTTAAGCTGGGGCAAGCTCAGCCCGGCCAACGTCAAATGCGACATTGGCGAACGCCAGTCGCCGATTGATATCCGTGACGGCATTCATGTCGATCTGGACCCTTTGACATTTGATTACAAACCTTCGCGTTTTAGTGTCATCGACAATGGCCACACCATACAAGTGAACCTGAGTGCCGGTAATTTTATTAACGTTTCGGGCCGCACTTATGAATTAGTCCAGTTCCATTTTCATAAGCCATCTGAAGAACGTATTAATGGCAGGAATTTTGAAATGGTGGCGCATCTGGTGCACAAAGATGGCGACGGCAAGCTGGCCGTGGTAGCGGTACTGATAGAGCGCGGTAAAGCGCAGGCGCTGGTGCAAAGTGTCTGGAACAATCTGCCGCTGGAAAAAAATGAGACGGTGCAGGCCCTCAGCACCATGGATCTGAACCAGATTTTGCCGACCCGACGCCAGTACTACACCTACATGGGCTCGCTCACGACCCCCCCTTGCAGCGAAGGCGTGTTGTGGCTGGTGATGAAAGAAAGTATAGAAATGTCACCGGAGCAACTGGCGATTTTTAGCCGTCTGTATCCGATGAACGCCAGACCAATACAAAAAGCCGCCGGACGTTTGATTAAAGAATCGAATTAAGCTTTCGTTGCCGGCGATCTGACTAGCGATAGCTTGCCGTCCCCGATTCCACGCCAACTCATGGTGACCCCTTTGTTACCATTAGCTTGTGTTCTGCTCACCTGGAGTCGGGTACCCGGGTAAAGCACGCGGCCTAGCCACCCGGGCCGACGCGAAAGCCGCAATACAGGAATATATTGAACGCTTTTACAATCGCCAGCGGCGCCACTCGCGTCTCGGCAATGTTCCGCCCGCTTTGTTCGCTGAAAAATTCAGCAAACAGCCACGGACGGCTTGAAACAAGAGTGTCCGTTATTGACAGTACACCTCAAGTTGTGTGCCTACGATTTTTCGTACAGACCTGCCGTTTCCTTAACAAATTCTAACTTGTTAAAAGTTAACTGCTGTCTCAAAGGAGTGGATGGATAAACCAAGTCATCAAGACACCGCTAGACAAACATGCCATGTCTATGTCTATGATCATATTGATCGCCACCACCATTTATACATAAGCATAGTCTGCCAATTGAGTCAGTTTCATTGCCCTGATCGGCAATTCTTGGATGCTTGTTTCGTGACGAATGCAATGGATCTTTGTAATCTTTGGAAACCAAGTAAAACCCTGATTCAACGAAGAGTTTCTGATTTAAGTAATCCCTCACACTCGATATCAGATTTTCCAGATGGTTGAAAAACCACTTCACGTCCAGTTTTGAAACTCTTATATTTGACGTAGGCACCAAGTATTGTCGCCATTTTCGGTTTCAAAAGGCGATACTCACTTGTGATTTTTTCATCATATACTTCTAACCAACGCAACTCATAGTCGACGGAATCATCAGTCGTACTATCGGATGCAAAAGCGAGTGAAATTATCCCCTTTGAACCACCGTATTTTTCAATAGCCCCCACCTCTTTTTGCAAATCCTCATCAAGATAATTACGAAGAGCAAGTTCAACCCGTTTGTTTTTTTGACTAACGAAACACAGAGTCTGTGATGTTGTCGCAGCATTTGCAGCGCCGCAGAAAAAGC
>JBBQNW010000099.1:0-9778 GCA_038330335.1 Burkholderiales bacterium
ACACCAGAGTCAAGCTGAAATCACGCATGTTACAAAATATTATGGCACAACAAACGGCTTTTCCGTCAAGACTGAGCATTCATGCGGGTTTGCGGAGCTTTGGCAGGGGAAATGGGCAAAAATGTGACAAAGATGGGTTAATGTCGCAGGAAGAGCAGGATTACCAAACCCGCTTCAATATCGCTTTACTGACTCAGCGGCTCCATGCCACCAGTGTGTGGTTGAGGCAACTGACTGGTATTCAACATCTAGAGCCATTTACTGATGATATTAATCACTTTTCATCTTGGTTTTGTTACAGATACTAATAAGTTGTCACAGTGTTTATCGCACCTATCATGAAGCGAGGGGCAACCTATTATGTCAATGTTCATACAAACACCACAGCAGAGCTACAGTACATCGTCCTTAAGCAGCATGATAGCCTCGGCCGCCCACAAGTTAAGCGGTGATGTTACGGATTACTCGTCTTTACTCGATTTAATTGGCGACGCGCGGTTTGTGTTGTTGGGGGAGGCCAGTCATGGTACGCATGAGTTTTATCAGGAACGTGCCCGCATTACGCAGCGTCTGATTGCTGAAAAAGGATTCACGGCGGTGGCAGTCGAGGCCGATTGGCCAGACGCTTACCGGGTCAATCAATACGTACGACAGGCTACAACTGAGTGGGATCATCACGACGACGCCGATGGCAAGCTGGCGCTGTCAGGATTTAAAAGATTTCCTGCGTGGATGTGGCGTAATTCGGATGTCGTCGAATTTGTCGAATGGTTACGCAACTATAACGATCGCTTGCCGCGATCTTTGCCCAAAATCGGTTTTTACGGCTTGGATCTGTATAGTTTATTTACCTCGATTGAAGAAGTGTTACGGTATTTGGACAAAGTCGATCCGCAAGAAGCGCAGCTGGCACGCTCCCGGTATGCGTGCTTTGATCACTTCAATCAAGACAGTCAACGTTATGGCTATGCAACAGGCTTTGATTTGTCTGCTTCTTGTGAGGATGTAGTCGTGGCTCAGTTTAGCGGCCTTAATGCGCGGGCTGCGCAATATCTGAAAACCGCTAGTCCAGAGGCCACGGATGCGCTGTTTTATGCACAACAGAATGCGCGCCTTGTGACACGCGCAGAGGCCTATTACCGGAGTATGTATCGGGGGCGCGTGTCATCTTGGAATCTGCGTGACCAGCACATGGTAGAAACCTTGGCGGCCTTGGAAAAACATTTGTCGCATACCAATGCTCAACCAGCCAAAATTGTCGTATGGGCGCATAACTCGCATCTCGGCGATGCCCGCGCGACCGAAGTTGGCCAGGCCGGCGAATGGAATGTAGGGCAGCTGACACGCGACCTGTATGGGGAAGAGGCTGTTTTAATCGGTTTCACAACCTACCAGGGCACGGTGACTGCCGCTTCTGACTGGGATACTCCGGCTGAGCGCAAACGCGTTCAGCCAGCGCTGCCCGGAAGTTATGAAGCATTATTTCATCAGGCCGGCATTCAAGGTTTTATGCTGCCTTTTAGGCAGAAAAACACATTGACTCAGGCATTGCAGGAGCATCGTCTGGAGCGTGCCATCGGCGTGATTTACCGGCCACAGACCGAGCGCCAAAGCCATTATTTTTTTTGTAATATGCCACAACAATTTGATGCTGTTGTGCATTTTGATGAGACTTGCGCGGTCATGCCCTTAGAGCCTTCAATGGTGTGGACGAATGGCGAAGTGCCTGAAACTTTTCCGGAAGGTATTTAGGGTAAAAAAGCGTGTGATCAAGTTCGGATGGTGATTTGTCGCACAGGGCTTGGATTTCGTATACAAGCTGCAAAATGGTAACCCCATCGGGTAATCATGCATTCGTGCGCTAGAAGTGCATAGTGATCAGCTTGTGATGTTCCCTGATTGCGCCATATTCCGATTAAGCCATCAACATGGAGTGCGTAAAATGAGCTACAAAAGCATGACGGTTTGTCTAGATAATGGTGCCGGCTCATCGCGGCGTCTGGATTTTGCGCTTCAGTTGGCGGCCCAATATGCAGCTCATCTGACTGGCTTACATATCACCTACACGCCTATTATGGTGTACGACCCGTATGCTGAATGGGCTCCCATTTTGGTGGAATGGGAAGCGGCAGCCGAAAAGCGGCAAAATGCCGCCAAAGAATTATTTTATTCTGTCGCCCAAAAAGCCGGGGTGAATGTTGACTGGAGTGGCTATCGCAGTAGCGAATTACAACAGGTCATCGCTCACGCCCGCACATCGGATTTAACCATCATTGGCCAGCGTGACCCTAACGATATTGAAGCCGATCTGGGAAATCGATTTCCTGAAATTTTTGTTTTAAAGCTGGGCCGGCCAGTGTTGTTTCTGCCCTGGGTTGGGCCAGCGCCAAAAATTTTCAACAATGTTCTCGTTGCCTGGGATGGCGGGCGTGAGGCTGCACGTGCCGTGGCCGATGCCTTACCATTTCTGGTGAATGCAAAACAAGTCACGGTGCTCACAATTTTAGAAAAAATCGATCAGGAAAACGATTTGCCAGACATTGATATCGCTGCCTATCTGGCCAAGCATGACGTGACGGTCGTCGTTGAGCGAAACGAAAATATTGATAGCGCTGCAGCCGGGTGGTTACTCTCGAGAGCTGCCGATATGAATGCTGATTTGCTTGTCATGGGAGCATATGGACATCACCGTTTGAGTGAGCTGGTATTAGGCGGAATGACCCATTCCATCTTACGCAGCATGACATTGCCGGTACTCATGTCACATTAATGTTATTGCGAAAAATGATGACCGAAATCAATATTGTCATCCATGTTGTCAACAATGCGCCCGTAGCCAAGCGCGACGGTTAATTGTCTCACCGGGGATATTCTATGTACACAGTCAGCGCTGGCACCAGAGACGTTGAGATTTGCGGAACGCATGCCACCGCCTTACAAGTGGCAGAAATTATGCGCAAGACAGGCGTCGGTGATCTTGTCGTGGTTGAGTACCGGTCTGGCCAACCGGTTCCGGTTGGTATTGTGACCGACCGTGACCTTGTCGTTGAGGTCATGGCGATGCAGATAGATTCCGCGGCGATGACTGCCGGCGAGATCATGTCAGGCAAACTGGTCGTTGCCAATGAAGGGGAGCAAATGGAATTTTCTCTGGAGCGCATGCGCGGTGCGGGAGTGCGGCGCCTGCCGATCGTGAATTCTTCAGGCGTGTTGGTCGGCATTGTGACGCTTGATGATATTGTTGAAAAGCTGTCGCTGACGCTGACGACAATTGCACAAATTGGCAAGGCGACCGGTGCGGCAAAAAATGTAACATGACGTGTGACATCAGGTGTGACATGACGTGTGATATGACGTGTGATATGGCGCGCGACAGTAAGAATGGCATTGCGGATGGCAAGCCTTCGCCGCTAAGCGCTGACGCGTTTAAAAAATGAAAAACCTGATGGGAAAAAATTCTGTCAACGCTGTGCAATGCCTTTGACTAAAGATCCCCGAGAGGTAAAAGCAATCGCGGTGGGTCTAAAAGTACAGAGTATTGTAATTATTATTACATCAATGGCGCAGTTGTTCATGCTGAGATGAGCGCAAAAGAGATGCTGATTTTTTTGTGCAGGAAAATTATGCGAAGCGGGAATAAACAGTTTTTTTGCCTGGCTGTTGACGCGGAGTATCCCAAGATTGAAAGCTTGGACAGCGTGAGCCTTAACTTAGTCACCCGATTTACGTCATCTTTTACGTCATCTTTTACATCATCTGGCGCAGGCAATATGTCACTTCTCTTTATACTCAGCGCAATATCGATTTGCCAGACCTCGCGGACGTCCTGGCCATATTTCTGCTCAGGGGTGATTACCTGAGGTTTACTGCTCCAGAGTGAGTCGGTTATTTGCTATCGTCTAAGGTGTATTCATCCGGCAAGTAAGGAACATCGACTTCATCTGAGTCTTGCTCGCGGTCCATCGCGCTATGATGTTTAAAAACCAAACCATGAAACTCAGAAAATGGCCCTGTTAGCAGATAAATAGGTTGACTGGTATCCGCATGTATTTCGTCTCGATTCGTGCCCGGTTGCGCCGCCGCACGTTCAATTTCTGCCAGTCCTAAGCTCAGCAGATCTTCAATCAGTTGCGAACGTGTTTTATGCGGGTGTATTTCGCACAAGGCCTCTATTTTCGATGCCAGTTGAAGTGGTAGATGAAGCGCATACTGCTTACGTCGCTTGGGCTGATCTTGTGTTGTTTTTGCTTCAGGGGCATTTTTATGCGTAGTCATGGTGTTTCCTCTATTGATTCGCTGTGTTCTCGGCGCTTTTTAAGCGTGCAACAAATTCTGTAATCTGGTCATGATGCATGCCGGCTTTAATCTCATTATCGGTCAGGGATAAGGTCGCAATGGGGGTCTTGCCGGCGAGTTTCTCCAAGTCACGCAAAACTTTTTTTTGCCCTGATCCTCCGGAAGTGCAGAAGAATGCAACCTGGGTAAATTGGTGACGGTGATCGTGAATATAGGTGCGTACCGGGCTGGCGATATTGTGGCACCAAACCGGCGTTCCGATCACGATAATGTCATAGTTATCCGGTGTATGCATGATACGTCGGAGCGGAGTTTCCATATGTAAGGTCGCCTCGCACGCCGATTGTAAATATCCCAGGGCGCTATTGCGTTTTTCGACCAGCTTAATAGATTCAAATTCTGCATTACATATGCCGGCAATCTGCCGGCTGATGGTACTGGTAAATCCAGTTCGTGAATAATAAACGACCAAAATTTTCAACATATTGTATGTGCATTGACCCAATTAACAGCGATAACTTCGTTTCATTACCTTGAGTTGCGAGGGGGTTTCCCCCAAGGTATTGATGGTAGCGTGGCGATTTTTTTTACCGTTGATAATTATCAACGAATTTTTTTGATGGATTTTCAGGAGATATTTTTACCTGGAAAGTCGTTTTTTTTGCACAAAAACAGTAAATTTAAAATAACTATTTGAGTAATTTTAAGGTCATTTTATAACGAAATCAGAAAACGGGATGCAATGCAGAAATATTATTGAGCGCAAATTATTTTCTTGATTGAAAAACGATCTTGATAGTTGACCGGAATGAGCTTCTATTGCTGACTTCTTGTCAGGAGATCCAATGAAATTTTCAATTTTTCGCTTTGACCCGGATCCGGATAAAAAGCGCTACATGCAGGATTACGACGTTGAGCTATTACCCACTGACCGGATGCTGTTGGATGTTCGCTTGCGTATTAAGACCCAAAAATGATTCACGCACCATGCGGAAATCGTGTCGCGAAGGTGTGTGTGGATCAGCCGCGATGAACATCAATGGCCGCAACCGACTGGCATGTATTTCCCGCGTGCGGGACTTAGGAGCCCGCGGTACTGCGCCCGCTACCGGGTTTCACTGCGGTCTGCGATCTGATGGTGGACACGACTCAGTTCGTCCAACAATATGAATTCATCAAGTCTAATTTGATCAACGATGAACTGCCGCCGGAAAACGAGCGCCTGCAGCCACAGCGTGACAAGCTTGATGGATTATATAAATGCATCTGTGCGGTCGTTGTAGCGGCCAATGCCCGTCATCATGCTGGCATCCGGACAAGTTTGTCGACCCCGCCGGTTTACTGTCGGCGGAACGTTTTATTGTTGATGGGTATTCTGTCCAACGTGACTGCCTTCTACCCGGCCTGCGCAATCTCGCTCGCGAACGAGATTGCGGAACGCGAGGTGATGCAGAGCCCCGGTTTGGCGCCACCGCGCAGCAGGCGCAGCAGAGCCAGCACCGGGATCATCAGGGGCCAGGCGTTCGCGGTGCAGCAGCTTGGCTGCTTCAGTTGGTCTGGCATGCAAGGTTTGAGCGCACGGTGGACGTGCCAAAACGCCCCAGCCCCATCTCCACCAAGCCCTCGCCACTGCGCAGCAGAAAAAGCGTATCCAAACCCATGCGCTGCGCCAGCGCCAGGCCTTCGCCGGAGCCGGCCACCAGCAGCGCTGTGGCCCAGGCGTCGGCGTGCATGCAGCTGCTGGCCAACACGGTGACCGATGCTACGCTGTTGTTGACGGGAGCCGCGCGGCGCGCATCCATGGTGTGGGCGAGGCGGGCATCGCCCACCTGCAGATAGTGTCGGTAGTCGCCCGATGTGGCCACGGCCATGTCTTGCAGTTCGATGACGCCGTGCACCGCGCGGCGCCCCGTTTCGGGGCGCTCTAACGCCACGGCCCAGGGTTCACCGCTGGCCTGACTGCCGACGGCGCGCAGTTCGCCATCAAGCACCGCCAGTGCATGCTGCGCGCCGTGATGTCGCAACACGGCGGCCATGCGGTCTACCGCGTAGCCTTTGGCAATGCCGCACAGATCGAGTTGCACAGGTGCACGCTTGAGCGCGCGTCCTGCGGCCTTGTCGAGGGTCAGGGCCTCGTGCGTCGGGCACGGCGTGGCCTGGCGCGCAGCGTGGATCGCGGCCGCGTCGGGTGCGTCGCGTATCGCGCCAAAACCCCAGGCATTTACCAGCGCCCCCACGCCCGGATCGAACGCGCCCGCGCTCAGGCGGTGGATCTCCAGCGCACATGCCAGTACCTCCAGTATCTCAGCAGGCAGAGTCACCCAGGCGTTTACAGGCGCGTGGTTCAAGCGCATGAGGTCACTACCCGGTTTCCAGGGGGACATTTGTGTGTCTACCAGCCTCACTGCGGCTGCTAGGTCTTGGCGCAGAGCCTGCAAGTCCATGCTGGAGCCGGCGTCAACACTGACGGACCAGCGTGTGCCCATGGTTGGGCCGTGCAGGGTGGTGCGCTTGCAGGGCGCAGCAGGTTTAGAAAATGTCTTCGGCATAACGTTCCTGCGCTTTGAGCTGCAGTACGCTCAGCTTCAGTGGTGCGAGCACTGTATCGAGGGCCTCGGCTACGCCCCGCGCCATGGCGCGGCTGCCGCAGACACGCAGGATGGCGCCCTGAGCCACCAGCTCGCGCAGGCGTTTGGCGTCGCCGCGCAGTGCATCCTGCACGTAGCCCCCACCCTCGGGTACACGCGAGAATGCTGTCTGCGCAGTCGCCAGACGCCCTTCGCTGATCCAGCGCTGTATCTCGGGGCCGAAGTAGAAATCGCGCGCCGGGTCGCGCCCACCAAAGTACAGGTGCATGGGGCGGTGCCGTTCGTTGCCGCGGATGAAGCCGGCCAGCGGTGCCACGCCCGTGCCTGCCCCGATCAATACCGCCGGTCGCCGCGTGTGTGGCAGCGCAAAGCCGGGGTTGGAACGAATGAAGGCGGCGATACAGTCGCCTGGCTGCAGGCTCAGCAGATGCGTGGAGCACAGGCCGTCGGGCATCTGGCGGACGCAGATTTCGACAAATCCATCTTTCTTGCTCGACGCCAGCGAGTAGTCGCGCGGCACGGCCGAGCCCGGCGGCACGATGCCTACCAAGTCGCCCGCCACAAAACGCGCCAGACCTAGCCCACGCAAACGCGCGCCCAGACCCTGCGCGGGCCACGAAAAGCGCAAGATCGCCGCGCTCTGCAAGGCGGACTCGAGAGGACCCGCGAAGTCCTGGCGGGACACGAGGCTGAGCGTAGTGGTGGACGGCACGCGCGGCACATGGTTCAGCACCAGGGGCTCACCCAGAGCCTGCGCCAGGGCTTGGCCCCAGCGCGCAAACTGCTGGCTCGATTGCTGGTGGATGCGCTCCAGTGGCAATAGCGTGGGCCAGCCCTGTGTCCGCAAGGTTTGCTCCAATGCCTCAGCAAAGGCGCAGAAAGCCCCGAACTGCCGGTCCCCAAAGCCCAGTACCGTCACGGGTACTGGCACGGACACTAAGTCGGGCCTGAGCTTGGCGATGTGCGCCAGGGCGTGGCTGGCGTGAGCCGGGGCCTGGCCATCGCCATAGGTTGCGGCGAGCACAAACACCTGGCGTGTGGCGGCCGTGGTCTGAAAATTCTCCAGAGAGCTGGTGTGCACGCGGTGACCGTCTTGGCTCAGTGCGTCTTGCAGTGTCTGGGCAAAGCCCCAGGTGCTGCCGCCCTCACTGGCGACGAAGATGAGCACGTCGGCCTCTGCCAGGGGACTGTTGCCTGTGATGTGCGGTGCCTGAAGGCGTGCCTGCCACCACATGACGACTCCCGACAGCCAGAACAGCAGCACGCAAGCGGCCACCAGCCCGAGCACAATTGCCCAGGGCCAGGCGGCTTCGCCGGTGTGCAGCACCAAAGCCCAGTCGTAGATCCGCTGCGCCGGGGTGCTGTCCCGCCAAGCCAGCGTCTGCCCCGAGTAGCGGTCGATCCAGCCCTCGCCCTGGCTGGTGCTCACATTCCAGGTATCCTCAGGGTCATCTTGGGCCGGAAAATTTAGCTTGCGCAAATCCTTCACGCTGATGCTTTGCAGTATGGCAAGCTGCGTGACGGACAAGGCGGGCAGGGCAGCCTGGCCGGTGGTCACAGACAGCACCTCGGTCTCGGGTCTAAGGTCCAGCACGACCAGCCCGAGGGTGGAGGCGCTCATGATCAGCGCCGTGATCGACGTTAGTGTCAGCAGCGCCAGTACTACCCGGCCTACCAGCACGTGGATGCGCTGTGCCAGTGAACCACGCACCCGCGCCGCCAGTCGCCGCCACCCGCCCATGCGGCGCAGCAGCAGCAGCAGACCCGAGACGCTCAATAAGCCCATGGCCAGTGCAATCCCCGCCGCACCCCAGCGCCCGGGGTCTCCCAATAGCAGCGAGCGGTGCAGGTTCTTGACCCAGCGCGGCAGCGCCGAGGGTTGCCAGGGGCCGAGCACCCGGCCATCGGACGGATCCACATAAGACGATTGAGCCTGGTCCCCGGCAAAGCTGAAGACGACGATGGCACCGGAGGGCAGGCGACGGATTTCCTGCGCACTCGGCACGGTGCGTGCCACTCGCGCCACCAGCGTCGCCGCCGACAGATCGTCTGGCGCCGTCGCGGCTTGCCAGGCCTGTTGCACCGGGTCAAAGGCCAGGATGGCACCGCTGAGGCCGAGCACCACAGCAAGGGTACCAGCCGTCAGGCCCAGCCAGCGGTGTATTTCCTTCCAGCCCATGAGTGCTCTCTTTACTTGAGTTGGAAGGTCAGCGACTGGATATACTGCTTACCGGCCTGAGCCTTGCCGGCGTTGACGGTGGTCAGCGGCAGGCGGATCTCTGACGGGCTGTCGCGCATGTCTTCCGCGGCGGCATCGATGTGGATCTCGTAGCCTGCATCGATCAAGGCATCAGCCAGATCGGCCGTGACCTTGAGTGCGCGTCCCGCGCCTACGCTGGCGCCGGTCATGCCAGCGAGGCGTTTGGTGTCACCGGCCGAGAGGCGGTTCCAGTCGGACAGGTGTTTGTAGTACTTGGCCTTGCCGCCGGCCACCCATAGGGTGCGCACATAGGCGCCTTTGGCATCGGTCAGGTACGCGGCCAGGTAAGCACCATCACCGCCATAGTTCTTGAGCTGGGCAGTCAGTGTGACCTGGCGGCTGTGCGCTAGGGCGGGAACAGCCAGCGCACAGGCGGCGGCTAACGTGGTCAAAAGAGGTTTCGACATGGTGATGCTCCATTGTGGGGGGGATCTGGCGGTTCAGTTGCGGCGTTCGGGTCTGCTGCGCGGCACGCTATTCATCACGATCGTGTTGCCGGGAACGCTGACGATCGCGGTGCTTCATCGTCAAGACCTTCAGGGTTTCCGGGTCGATCTTGGCCTTGAAGGAGCGGCCCTGGGCGTCCGTGCCGTGAATTTCGTAGCAGCCGTCGTCGATTTTTAGCCGCTGAATC
>JBBQNW010000100.1:0-9715 GCA_038330335.1 Burkholderiales bacterium
GTCACGTTGCGACGCTCATCACAGAACTGAACCGTTTGAGTCGCGCCGGCCGTTTTCCGGACGTGGCGATCGATATCCCCAGCGGCTGAAATGCCGATACCGGCCAAGTGCCCGGCACTAGAACTGAGCAGGCGGGTGTCGCAGTGCACGCCACGCATACGCTGACTTTTATCGGGAATAAACCGGGCTTACATACCGGTGCCGGGCGCGATTATTGCGGCCAGGTCATCGTCGATGACCTGGGAATAGATCCAGATTTGTTTCCAACGCCTGGCGGTATTCTGATTCACCCAGAAATGTTTGCCCATGTATGGCAAGCGCGTGAGCACGATAGCAATAAAGGCAGTTTTGGTGAGGTAGTGATCGTGGGCGGTGCCGCAGGGATGGTTGGCGCGCCTTTACTGTCCGCCAGGGCCGCACTTCATTGCGGTGCTGGCCGGGTGTATGTCGGGTTTATCAGCACACCGCTGCTCACCGACAGCCAATATCCGGAACTGATGTGCCGGGAAGCGAAAAATTGCAATTTTGATGGCCCGGTGCTGGTCATTGGCCCCGGGCTCGGTGATTCCAGTGCTGCAGAACAATTGCTTGAGCAGGCCTTAACTCAGGCACAAGCGATGGTGATCGACGCTGACGCCTTAAATCTGATCGCGGTTAGGCCATCCTTACAAGCCCTGCTGTTACTACGGCATGAGCGGCCTGTAGCGACCATCATCACACCGCACCCACTGGAAGCAGCCCGCTTACTGGGGACGAGCGCTCAGCAAATCCAGGCCGACCGCTGGGAAAGTGCCAGAGCGCTGGCAAAAAAATTCATGACAACAGTCATTCTGAAAGGCTCCGGCACCATCGTCACGGCACCTGATACGCCCATCAGTATCAACACCAGCGGTAATCCGGCATTAGCGACAGCAGGTACGGGCGATGTCCTGGCGGGAATTTGCGGTGCATTATTAGCGCAGCATCTGCCGGCAACCGAGGCCGCCAGGCTTGCCGTATGGCTACATGGCCATGCGGCCGATCAGTTAGTAGCGCAAGGCACAGGGCCAGTCGGATTAAGCGCCAGTGAACTCATCCCGGCAGTAAGAGCCTGCCTGAATCAAATAACCGCTATCGCGCAGTGATAACTGGAATGACCCAGAGCTTGCCATAGGCGCATTGCCTACTTACAGCGACCTGCTTTTAGCTGGGCGAGCTGGCTGGGCGAACTGGCGCGGGCAAGCGCAAGCAACCCACAGCGAATAAGCTTGTGTACGTATCAGACTTCCGGCTGTAAGTGCCCTGCGGCAATGGTCAGCGTTCTACCACAACGCGCCGCGATCGACAGGTCATGCGTCACCAAGATTAACGTCGAACCGCGTTCACGATTCAGTGCAAACATCAATTGAATCACGGCCTCTCCGGTCACGGCATCCAGACTGCCGGTAGGCTCGTCAGCGAACAGTAAAGGCGGTTCGGTAACAAAAGCGCGCGCCAGGGCAACACGTTGTTGCTCACCACCGGAAAGATACTTTGGATAATGCCGCAAACGGCTGGACAAGCCGACACGCTCCAACATGGCTTGCGCCTTGTCTTTGGCTTGCTTATCGCCGCGCAATTCCAGAGGAAGCATCACATTTTCAAGTGCATTGAGATGCATCAATAATTGAAATGACTGAAAGACAAAACCCAGATTGTCTTTTCTGAATATGGCTCTGCCATCTTCATCCAAGGCAAAAATATCAACCCCATGGAGTATTACTTTCCCCTGGCTGGGGGTATCTAATCCCGCCAACAAGCCCAGCAGAGTCGACTTTCCCGAGCCGGAAGCGCCAACAATAGCAAGCGTCTCGCCCGCTTGCACGGTAAAATTGATGTCGTGCAAAATAGTCAGTTCACCGGTCGCGTCAGAAACGCGTTTCGACAAGTTCAGTACGGCTATCGCCGGTACCGCGGGACCATCAGGTTTATTAGGAAGGCTCATACTCTCACTATGTTTATATTTAGTCGAAAAACTATTCACACATTCCCGGGTAAGAATTTATCCGGCAACACTATATTTTTCACAATCTTGTTATCTCTTGCCCTGACTTTGTTTAGTCCGGCCGCACATTCTGCATCAAAAACCATCCTGGTGCTGGGCGATAGTTTATCAGCCGAATACGGCATCGCCCGCGGCACCGGCTGGGTCGCATTACTGGAAAAACGCCTTCAGCAAGAACCGCGCAATCTCAGCGAGCGTGTCACTGTCGTTAACGCCAGCATCAGCGGCGAGACCAGCAGCGGTGGCAAAACACGCCTGAGCGCCTTGTTAAGCAAATACCATCCGGCAATCGTCATCATAGAGCTTGGTGCCAACGATGCGCTACGGGGCTTAGCTCTGAAGGCATCAGAGAACAACTTCCGCGACATGATACAGCTATCGACCCAAGCCAACGCTAAGGTACTGCTGATCGGTATGCGAATCCCGCCAAATTATGGCCGCGATTACACCGAACAGTTTTTTACGATGTATGCACGGGTCGCCAAAGATACCCACACCGTCCTGCTTCCTTTTTTTCTGGAAGGCCTTGCCGACAAACCAGAACTGTTCCAACCAGACCGTTTACATCTTTTGGCAGCAGCTCATCCGATGATACTCAATAACGTCTGGCCCTATTTACACCGTTTAATGACAATACCGAATAAGAAGACATCATGAAATACCCTGAATTAGCCAGCTTTAGCGATGTATTGCCACGACTTTCCGAATTTGACACCATCATCGACGTGCGTAGTCCGTCTGAATTCGCGGAAGATCATATTCCCGGCGCCATCAACTGCCCGGTTCTTGATGATCTGGAAAGGATTCGCGTCGGCACCATGTACAAACAAGTCAACACATTTGAAGCGAAAAAAGTCGGGGCGGCGCTGGTGGCAAAAAACATTGCAAGGCATCTGGAAAATCATTTCCTTGATAAGCCAAAAGAATGGAAACCGCTTATTTACTGCTGGCGCGGCGGCAATCGCAGCGGATCGATGGCGCATATTTTTGCCAAAATTGGTTGGCCGGTGGTGCAACTTGATGGCGGCTACAAAAGCTATCGCCAACATGTCAATCTGACCCTGCCTGACATCGCCGCAGGGATCAAGTGGCAAGTCATCTGCGGCACCACCGGAAGTGGAAAAAGCCGTTTGCTGCAAACCCTGGCAGAACTCGGGGCGCAGGTGCTCGATCTGGAGCAACTGGCTGCGCATCGCGGTTCTGTGCTGGGCCACCTTCCCAGCCAGGCTCAGCCTTCACAAAAAATGTTTGAGAGCAAGATTTGGCAAATGCTGCGCAATGCTGATCGCGAACAAGCAGTATTTGTCGAGTCAGAAAGTAAAAAAGTAGGCAATCTGCGCGTGCCGGACAACATTATCGACACCATGCGCGCAGCACCCTGCATTGCAATGGACCTGCCGCCAGAACAAAGAGTGGCGTTACTCATGGACGATTATGCTCATTTTGTGCGCCAGCCAGAAGTCTTAAATCGCCAGCTGGATTGTCTGATCAGCCTGCACGGCAAAGACAAAATACAAAGCTGGAAAGACCTGGCAACGCAGGGCAACATGCCAGAATTGGTCGCGGCCTTACTGGCACAGCATTACGATCCGGCGTACCTGCGTTCAATTGATAAAAATTTTTTGCAGATGCCCGATGCGCTTCAATTAAGCCAAACAGGGATCAGCGACGACGATTTCACATGCACCGCAAAACATATCTTAAAACAAGCAGACATCCCGGTTTAAGCGTCTTTATCTTCAATAATACTTTGCCCGGCCTGGTCGAGCTCATCAAATTGGCGGTGGTTTAATGCCCACCAAAACACCCCGCCAATGGCGAATACCAGAACAAGACTCAAAGGCACCAGCAAATACAGAATATTCATGAATTAATTCGTCATAGGTAAAGGGCGGGCACGCGCATCATCGGGCGGGTCGAATTGTGTGTGCGCTGTCTGTTCAGTGTTTTGCATCTGTTCATCCTGATGAATCGCCAGCAAACGCAAACCGTTCAACACCACCATCAGAGAACTCAGCGACATCCCCAGTGCGGCGTGCCAGGGCTCCAGCAAACCGGTGACCGCTGCGGGAATCGCAATGACATTATAGATCACCGCCCAGGCCAGATTTTGCCTGATTAAGCGTAACGCCATGCCTGATATTTTCTCAGCATACGCAAGATCGGTCAGGCGGTTCGACATTAATAACAGATCACTGCGGGATTGCGAAATGGGTGCGCCCTGCCCCATGGCGACAGAAACGTCTGCCAAGGCCAGCACAGGACCATCATTCATCCCATCGCCGACCATGACCACCACCGCACCATTACTCTGTAGATGTTTCACCACGTCGTACTTGGCGGCCGGGCTGAGCCCACCTTGATACTGTTCAATACCGCAATCCCGTGCTATTTTTTGTACGACTTCAATCCGGTCCCCCGACAGCAGGATAATTTCCTTACCCCGGCTCTGTAGGATTTTTATTGCCTCTAGCGCATCTTCCCGCAAACTGTCGTCCAGCGCGTACAGGGCTATCCAGCCGCTCTCATCGCCGAGTGCAGACAAGGTTTTTCCGGCAAGATGTGGCGGTATGTGACATGCCAATCCGTGCAATGCCTGCACAAAACCGAGTTGACCAAGTCGATAAATTTTCCCGTTCCAGCGTGCTTCAATACCCGCACCCGCAATCTCATTAATGTCAGTGATCTCATCGGGAGCGATGCGCCCTGCTTTTGATGAAAGTGCGTCGGCAATCGCTTTCGATACCGGGTGCATGGAATTAGATGTCAGCGCAAAACTCAATGCATCCGGTTCAGCTGCAAGCGCATCGCCGGACTTTTGGCGCAGCTTGATCGTGTCCCGCAGTTTCAATTTTCCATACGTTAGCGTACCGGTTTTGTCGAAGACAAAATGGCTTGCGCCAGCCAGAGATTCAATCGCCCCGCCCTTGGCAACCAACACACCTTGCTTGGCCATCTGACCAATCGCAGCAGACATCACACCCGGCGTCGCCAATGACAGCGCACAAGGGCACGTCACGACAATCACGCTGATCGCAATCCAGAATGCGCGGCTACTGTCGATTTGCCACCAGGCCAGCGCGGTCAGTACCGCAATAAAAAGAATGATCAATAGAAACCGGCTGGCATGCTTGTCTGCCAATTGAACCAGAGGTGGTTTTTCGGTTGCGGCACGCTCCATCATCCCGACCAGCGCCGACAATTCGGTCTGGTTACCGACCTGTTCGGCGCGCATCAGTAACACGCCGGTTTGATTAATTGCACCGGCGATTAATTTGGCACCAAGGGATTTTTTTACCGGATGCGATTCGCCCGTCATCAAAGATTCGTCGCATTCGCTTTGTCCGTCGATAACGATGCCATCTGCCGGAACTTGCTCGCCAGCGGCAACCAGCAGAATATCGCCGGCTTTTAACATTTGCGCATCGACCAGCTCGGTAGTCCGGCTATCAGGATAAGCGAGCAACCTTTGCGCCAGCAGCGGTGTTAACTGAGTCAGGACTCGTAGCGCGGCAGTCGTCTTGCGCTGCACACTCGCTTCGATATAGCGGGCTGCGAGCAACAGACACACGAACATAATGGCTGAATCATAATAGACAGCGCCGCCCTTCACCGTCGCCCAGATACTGGCAAAAAAGGTCAGTAAAATTCCCAGCGACACAGGAACGTCCATTCCGATATGGCGGTTGCGAATGTCACGTAATGCGGCTCTGAAAAAAGGCAAAGATGAAAAACAAATCACCGGAAGCGCAATGATCAGACTGGCCAGTTTTAATAAGCGATCAAGGTCCGGTGTCAGATCTCCATCAATTTGAGGCAGCGGCACCAGATATGCCGGAAACGAGTACATCATGATTTGCATCATGGCAAAGACGGCGATAAACAAACGCCATAAAGCCATTTTATTTTCACTTTGCTCAAACTGGTCTGGCGACTGATTACCTGGTAAAGCGCCATAACCAAGATCAGCAATCGCGACCATAATTTTCTTTAATGAAATTTTTCCTGGTTGCCATGACAAATCAGCCCGATGGCTAGCGGTATTAATGCGAAATGAAGTTACGCCGGGCAATTGCCGGACCCGGTACTCAATCAACTGGGCACAGGCAGCGCAACGCATTCCGGACAATCTCAGTTTATCGTGCAGATCGCTTTCACCCAATTCGTCTTGGGTGCTGCCAGTCGAGGTGCTGTCAAAAGAAAGTGGCGTCATAGGTCGCTAGGATTGTGCATGTTGTCGGTGCCATATTTTTCTTGCAAATACTGCTGAGTCAGTCCATTACGCTCTATCGTTTTCAACACAGCCAGGCAACCATGACAACAGACGGGATAAGATGCGCCGTTAAATGTGGCCATCAGCGCCTTTTCTTTTCTCATTTGTTCGTTACAGTGGAAACAGGAAATACGCTCCCGAGGCTGAAGACTCGTCGTAATTACTGAAAAAAGCGAAGAAAAAGCAAAAGCCATTAAATGTTTAAGTAAAAACAGAGCTAGTTTGGAAGAAACGGCGAAGTAGCATGGCATGCTAACAAATATACGGATTATTTTCTTGATCTGACACAAGGAGAATACGAATTTATCGGTAGTCAGTCAACGATATGAACATGACATAGATATGAATACAGACGAAAAAACGGTGGCATTGCACCACCGCTTTTTGTCCTTATGATAGCGACATAATGAGGGTTATTAGAACCCTCTAATCCGGGACTAAATCTCGGAGGTATACTTCACAGATCGTAGGTCTATCCACTTCATAACTAACCGGCCAATCTCATTGCGCCGGAGCCCAAATTCAATCCGTCTTGGATACAGGTAATATCTTGTATATCGACCTCCTTCTTTTGAACCAGTTACAACTCTAATATAGATGATAAGGATGATATTTTAAAGAAAATTAAAACTATGCAGTTTTAATTGAGATTAAAAAAAACAACTAGACGATATCAACAAAAAGGAAAATTCCAGCATACTAAGTTGCAACGTGTTATCCGTGTCAATTATGCTATCTCAGGCTAGGCGAACTGCCCTTCCAGATTGAGGATATCGCACCACTACCGATAGACGCACCAAACTTCTTCAATACGCGCTCTGGCAGGCCCTCTTTCTGAGTGTAGTCAACAATCACTTCCGCTTTCAAGACATCGCGGGCAACTGAGTCGATACTACCGAATCCATCTGCCAAGCCCATTTCCACGGCTTTTGAACCTATCCAAAATAAGCCAGAAAAGGTTTCAGGTGTTTCTTTCAGTCTTTGTCCGCGGCCTTTGCGCACCACATCAATAAATTGCTGGTGAATATCATTAAGCATTGCTTGTGAATAGGCTTTTTGCTTTTCCGAATGCGGTGAAAATGGGTCCATAAAACCTTTATTTTCACCGGCAGTCATTAAACGACGCTCGATACCGGCTTTTTCCATCAATGCGGTAAAGCCAAATCCATCCATCAAGACACCGATAGAACCGACAACACTTGCCTTATTAACAAAAATCTTGTCGGCCGCCGCTGCGATGTAATACCCGCCGGATGCACACATTTCATCAACGACGACATATAACTTTTTCTGTGGATACGCTTTACTTAAACGCACTATTTCATCACTGATCATGCCAGCCTGCACCGGACTGCCACCGGGGCTATTAATCCGCAAAATTACCCCCGCCGAATTTGCATCAGCAAACGCCCTGATCAGCGCCGGTATTACCGCTTGTGCACTGCCACTGCCTTCAGCTTCAATCGAACCGTCAATCTCAACCAAGGCAGTGTGCCGGCCTAAATTTTCCATCTCGCTATCACCCAGATCGGTGAACAAATAGACACCAGCGAGCAGCATTACTAAAAAACTGAGTTTAAAGAAAATGCCCCAACGCCGCCGCAAACGTTGCTCTTTTAATGCTTCTAACGCAAGCTTTTCAATTAAGGCGCGTTCCCAACCAGGTGCAGACGAGGCGCCGGCAATATTTACAGAGGTATCATTTATCATGTTTTCACGCAATCACAGGTTTAACGTAATCATCGGGATACCAGAAAACCTGGCCATCACGCTCAATAACAGACAGCTTTCTCAAATGACTACCGCGACACGGCCCGCCTGAACAATGCCCGGTATCCGGCGTATAAATGGCACCATGTGTTGCACACATAATATACAAACCACTTGATTCAAAAAACTCGCCAGGCGCCCAATCCAATTCGATCGGCACATGCGCGCACCGGTTCAGGTAAGCGTGGGCGACACCTTCATAACGGACGACAAAGCCGGTAGCGTCATCACTACCGGCCGTTACCGGAAAACGGACACCCAGGCCACCTTCGAGTAGTTCGGCAGAGCGACAAATACCTATTTCAGACGAGGTTTCAATGGAGGTTTCAGGCTGGATTTCAGACATAATTTCAGACAAAAATAAGTTAATTCACTTCAAAATCAGGCATTTTGCCTGAGCCAAAGCCGCAATTGCTCTACCGTACTGGCTGAATATTGCGGATCGAACGCGGTCAGCGTTGCCGCGTCGTGCGCGCCATACTCCACGGCGACCGAGGCGGCACCTGCATTCTGCGCCATCTGCAAATCATGCGTAGTGTCACCAATCATCAACGTGCGCTTCATATCTTGCCCCAGCTCGCGTGTAAGCTCTTGCAACATGGCAGGATGTGGCTTTGAGAAAGTCTCATCGGCACAGCGAGTCGCATCAAACATCGAGAGTAAATTAGTGCTGTGCATAGCGCGATTGAGCCCGACCCGGCTCTTTCCAGTTGCCACAGCAAGAAAATACCCTTCCTGCGACAACTCCGTCAGCATTTCCCCAATCCCAGCGAACAGAGGGAGTTCGTGATCTTTCGCCAGATAATGGTAACGATAACGTTCCACCAGACGAGGATAATATTTTGGATCGACATCAGGCATCGCCATTTGCATCGCGTCGGACAAGGATAGCCCGATCACATAAGACGCTGCCCGCTCATCAGGAACAGGCAACCCCAAATCTCTGGCAGACGCCTGAATACATTTAACGATGGTAGCGGTACTGTCCATCAAGGTACCATCCCAGTCAAACACAATAAAATCAAATTGCTTTTTTGCCATAGTTATTATGTAACGCAAACTGCCGGAGCTTTGCTACTTACAGTCTCATCCTGAAAGTCAATATTTTACCCTTAATAAACGATTAAGTTTTTTCCTTAAGCCAAGCTGGAAAGAAATTTTAGGCAGTCCGGCGGCAAGGCCGCATTCAGTGTCATCGGCGTGTTGGTGTCAGGATGAATAAAGGTAATTTGATGTGCATGCAAAAACATGCGCTTCAACGCGCCACGACCCTCTGCCGGCTTCAACAGGGCACGGTTTAAAGAGAAATCCCCGTATTTATCGTCACCTGCAATGGCAAAGCCGCTGGCAGACAAATGCACACGAATTTGATGCGTACGGCCAGTTTTAAGTTCTGCTTCAAGCAAAGCAAATTGTGCATATTTCTTTTTTAAAGAAAATACCGTATGCGATGCCATGCCGTCGGCCTGGACCCGCACACGCCGTTCGCCGTCGGCTGTATTGTATTTATGCAACGCCAACTTAACATGCTGACGGGCATTTTTCCAATCACCATGAACCAAAGTAAGATACCGCTTATCGGTCACGCCATCACGCATCTGCTCGTGCAAATTAACTAATGCGGAACGTTTCTTTGCCAGCATCAGCAC
>JBBQNW010000101.1:0-9612 GCA_038330335.1 Burkholderiales bacterium
TGCGCCATTCACAACTAATACTTGCACGCCAGGCTTGAGGATATCCTTCAAACCATGGATTTTTTTGGGGTTCCCGGGGCGCACCAGGATCGACAGCGGGCGAAGGTATAAAGGCGTCACGCGCTGATGCGACAGTTGGCCATCCATCGCATAGACGAAGTCAGTCATCATGGTCTCGGAACCACTAAAAATAAGATCGGCGTCATTTTTTGCCTTTTCCAGCCATTTTGGCGTGGGGCCGGCGCTCATCTCGACTTTAACACCCGCCATTTTTTCAAATTCGGCTGCGGCTTCCTTCATGGCCGGGGCAGGACCGCCGGGCCCATAGATAAATAGGGTGTCCTGCGCGAACGCGGCCTGGGATAGTGCAATGACTGCGGATATGGCTGCCGCCACGCGCAAGCCACGGTGGAAGATGGATTTAGAAAAAAGCATAGCGTTATCCTTGGACAGTTATAAAAATGCGAGGCACTCCTCGCAGCTGCAGGTGTTGTCACTTGCCGGCAGTAAGACGCTGTGTGTTCCGATGAACGTGACCGCGCATTCCAGTCATCATGCCTACTGCGCATGGCAGCCAGCATCTTCATTTCAGCAACGTCATCCGGAGTAATTGCGCTACCAGCAGCAGCAACAACACGCTGGCGCCCCAGATCGCCGCCATCCACAGTAGCCGCTTGGCCAGTTTCGGCACTGGCACATCGTCGGCCGGTACGCTGATGTCGGGCCATTTCCAACGTTGCAGAAATCTGGCCATCATGTGTGATACCCGTCGGCTTTAACCTTACCACGGAACACCCAGTACGCCCAGCCGGTATACATCAAAATCAGCGGCACTACCACGGCCGTTCCGATCAGCATGAATACCTGGCTGCTACGATCGGTGGCAGCCTCCCAGATCGTTACCGCACCTGGCAGCACGTAGGGGAAGATGCTGATGCCGACACCGACAAAGCACAGCAAGAAAACGAACAGCGTCAGCAGAAACGGCGCCAGTTCGCGCCCGGACTTCAAGCTGCGGGCAAACAGCAAGCTGGCGATGCCCAGCAGAATCGGTACCGGTGCCACCAGGAAAATATTGGGGACGGTGAGCCAGCGCGCGAAGTAATTGCCCTCCAAAAATGGCGTTGCAGCACTGACAGCAACAATCGCTGCCAGCGTGGCGATGCCGAAGCGCCAGGCGTGCCGGCGAGCCTGATTCTGCAAAGTGTCTTCGGTTTTTAGCACCAGCCAGGTGGCGCCAATGAGCGCATAAGCAACTACCACACCGATACCGGTCAGCAGCGAAAACGGCGTCAGCCAATCCCACCAGCCGCCACCATAGGCGCGCCCGGTGACGTTGATGCCTTGCAACAGCGCGCCCAGCACGATGCCCTGTGCCAGTGCTGCCACAAACGAGCCAGCGCAAAACGCCAGATCCCAGAAGGCCCGGTGGTTCGGGTCGCGCCAGCGAAATTCAAAGGCGACGCCGCGAAAAATTAGCGCCAGCAGCATCGCAATGATCGGCACGTACAGCGCTGACAGAATCAGTCCGTACGCCAGGGGAAATGCGGCAAGCAGGCCGCCGCCGCCGAGCACCAGCCAGGTTTCATTACCGTCCCAAACCGGCGCGATGCTGTTCATGGCGGTGTCGCGCTCGTGGCCAACTGCAAAACTCGGAAACAGGATACCGATGCCCAAGTCAAAGCCGTCCATGACGACATACACAAATACGGCGAAGACAATGATGCCGGCCCAAATAATAGTGAGGTCAATATTCATACTGGCTCCTGATGGCTGGGCTTGGCATCAGGCACCAGTGCCTGTAACGGGGTGATGCCGGCGCTGCGGATTGGGATATGCGCTGGCGCCGGTTCATGCGGGCGCGGTGCTTTGGCCATCAGTTTCAGGATGTAGCCGATACCGGCACCGAATACGGCAAAGTACACCAACACGAACGCCAGCAGGGAAGCCGCCACGGCCGGTGCTGCCAGCGGCGAATGCGACTCGGCCGTGCGCAGCAAGCCATGGATGGTCCAGGGCTGGCGTCCGACCTCGGTGGTGATCCAGCCTGCCAGGACTGCAACCAAGCCGGCTGGCCCCATCGCGAGGGCAAACCGATGCAACAGCGGCCAAGAATACAATCGCCCGCGCGCCCGCGCATACAGGCTCAACACGCCCAGCCCGGCCATTAGCAAACCCAGCCCGACCATGATCCGGAACGACCAAAACACCACGCCGACCGGCGGCTGGTCTTCGCGTGGTACCGTGTCCAGCCCGGCTAGCGGCGCGTTGATGTCATGCTTCAAGATCAGCGACGACAGCTTAGGAATTTCGATGGCGTAGTCGACACGCTGCTGCGCGCTATTCGGAATGCCGAACAAAAGCAGAGGAGCTCCCTGCGGATGGCTCTGAAAATGTCCTTCCATGGCCATCACTTTCACCGGTTGATGTTCCAGGGTATTGATGCCATGCATGTCGCCGAGCACGATCTGGATCGGCGCAACAATCGCTGCCATCCACATTGCCATCGAAAACATCAGCCGCGAGCGCGGGTTATTGCGATCTTTCAAGAGGTGCCAGGCACCGACACCGCCGACCAGGAACGCCGTCGTCAGGTACGCTGCCGACACGGTGTGCACCAGCCGGTACGGAAAACTGGGATTGAAGATAATCGCCAGCCAGCTGCCGGCCGAGATGAACTGACCACTGGCGTTCATGGCGTAGCCGGCGGGGGTTTGCATCCAGCTATTGACCGATAAGATCCAGAAGGCCGAAACAAATGTGCCTAGTGCCACCATCAGCGTGGCGATAAAGTGCAGGCGCTTGCCGACTTTGTTCATACCGAACAGCATCACGCCGAGAAAGCCGGCTTCCAGAAAAAACGCTGTCAGCACTTCATACGCCATCAAAGGGCCGATGATCGGGCCGGCCTTGTCTGAAAACACCGCCCAGTTGGTACCGAACTGGTACGACATGACGATGCCCGACACCACGCCCATGGCAAACACCAGCGAGAAGATCTTGATCCAGTAGCGAAACAGGTTGAGATAATCATCGCGCCCGGTCTTCAGCCACAAGCCTTCCAGCACCGCCAGATAACTTGCCAAACCGATAGTTACTGCCGGAAATAGAAAATGAAAGCTGACAGTAAAACCAAACTGGATACGCGCCAGCAGCAGTGCACTGGGTAGTTCAAACATGGTGTTGCTCCTTAGTAAGTCAAAGAACGAAAGCCAAATGTACCAGTACGTTTAACGAAACGAAGCGTATGCAGATCGCTTGCGCCATACATGCTGTGACTTTCTCAAACAAGGCGAACGACGTGAGCGCGGAGACATCCAGTGCGTGCTGGGTGCCGTTTATTCAACTACGGCGCGTTTGATGCTGACGCCGCCGCGCACCTGACCTGGCGTGTACCCGAACGCCTGGTCATATGGGTAGTCGGCGCCAAGCCGCGCCCTCACGCCGGCTGAAATTTGATTCGTCTTGCCGTGACAAGCGACGCAACCCTGCTGCATCACAATGGCTTTCATGTAGCGAAAATATTTACCGTTTGGCTCATTGACGATCTCGGCAGATTCCAGCGCTTCCGGCTTTTCGCCTTTGGCCAGACGTTCTTCGTATTGCATCAACGTCTTTTGCTCCCATGGGTCAGCGCTGCCGAGTAAGGGGTTGCGCACTTTGAGGCTGACGCGCGTGAGCTTCCATCCGTTTTGACGTGAGATATCACCCGCCATCGCTGGCGCAATATCCTTGCAAACCTTGATCGCTGATTCCGGGCCGCCTTCACTGATGGCCTTCATGTTCGCAGCCATCAGCGCCTTGCTGAAAGGCATGACAACCGCGCGACTTTCTTCCCTGTATTGGTCCAAATCAGCAGCGAGCGCGGGAATTGTGGTTAGTGCAATGATGGTGGAAAAAATGATGTGTTTTGGCATGATATTTACTCCTTTTGAAACGATGACGAATCACGCTGCCGAGACGGTTGCACAGCGTGTAGCATGATTTGTTTAATGCAGTGCAACGGCACTGTCACATTATTGGTTTGACTTTTTTTACGCTGGTTTGCGGTGCAAAAGGGGATGAGCGCTCTGCGCTATTGGTCGCTTGCTTCATGCAAGGCCGACCGAAAATCGCAGCGACGTAGTGGAGTAGTCCCAATCAACCATATCTTAATATCTTAGTCCTCTGAACCGCGTTTTTCAATTGCAGCTGTTGCCTTTGGCAGCGACACGATGACTGGCCTGCCAAGGCATACATTATGTTTTATTTGATAACTTAGAATCAACCCTGCAATTTTTACTATTTAAATCTGGAATATCGATTTGATTGCTCCATGATGAAATGCGCCTCCTATGGAATAATTAATATTTTCGCGGAGGCATTTATAGTTAGTGCAATCAAGAGTCGATTTTTGCAAACATCGAGAATCAGTTCATCAGATGGAAAACCAGAAACACATACAAAAAATCGCCCCACGTTGCAAATATCCGATGGTTGCACAGACAAAGGTGAACGCATGGGCCTTGTTGCTCGGCAAGCTTCAGGCGGATTGCTCATCTGAAGCTTGCCTATGTGCTGACGGGCGTGGACAAAGTTAGATCAGTTTTGAATATGTCGATGTCGTCGGTAGTGTTAAAAACTTATCAAATACCATACCACTGGCACGTACAAACAGGCGTCCTTTGGTGGTAACACGGATGGCATCGGGCGATATGGTGATGAGCCCGGCATCTTCATATGGCTTTAACAGCGACAATTCGTGGGCGAAATACGTCGTGAAGTCGATCCCGTAGTCGCGATTAATCTCATTAAAATCGACCGTTGCGCTGCACATCAGGGTCATGATGATCTGGCGTCTCAAGACATCGTCAGTGCTTAATGCAAAACCTTTTTCCAGCGGCAGCTTACCGTCATCCAGATGTTGGTAATAGGCATTAACGGTACGTACCGACTGGCTATACGAATGGCCGACTTTACTGATGGCCGACACGCCAAAACCGATCAGATCGCATTCCGCGCGGGTGGTATAACCCTGGAAATTGCGATGCAGGCTTTTGTTCAGGCGGGCTTGATTCAATTCATCTTCCGGCTTGGAAAAATGATCCAGCCCGATATACACATAGCCGGCGTCCAGCAGGCGGCGGGTGGACATCAAAAAGATCTGCAGACGCTCTTCTGCCGAAGGCAAATCGGCCTCGATAATCTGGCGCTGGGCTTTGAAGCGACTAGGCAAATGCGCGTAATTGTAGAGCGCAATGCGGTCGGGGGCGATGCGGATTAAGTTATCCAGCGTACGGCCAAAACTTTCCAGCGTTTGTTTTGGCAGACCATAAATCAGGTCAGCATTGATCGATTGAAAATTAGCTTTGCGGCTTTCTTCGACCG
Organism: Burkholderiales bacterium; assembly: GCA_038330335.1. Taxonomy (GTDB): domain Bacteria; phylum Pseudomonadota; class Gammaproteobacteria; order Burkholderiales; family Burkholderiaceae_D; genus Undibacterium. The sequence goes on from JBBQNW010000101.1 coordinate 5,368, forward strand.
CTTTTTCTACCATCTCTAAAGGCTGAATACGGTTGACCGCCGCTTGCACCTCAGGGTCAAAATCTTGTACACCGAAGCTGTTGCGGTTAAAACCGAGTTCGGCCAACATTGCCAGCGTACCGTCTTTTAGCGTACGCGGGTCGATCTCTACCCCCAGTTCGGCATCCGGAGTGAACGTAAAATGGCTGCGCACCATGCGCATTAACTGGCCTAATTCATCGGCGTTGAAAAAGGTCGGGGTACCACCGCCCAGGTGCAACTGCACCGTTTTACGGTCAGGACCAAGACGGGCCGCAACCATTGCCATCTCTTTATCGAGATAGCGCAGGTATTCAGTCACGCGGCTGTGGTCTTTGGTGATGATCTTATTACAGGCACAAAAGTAGCACAGCGATTCGCAAAATGGCAAATGCAGATAGATCGACAATGGCGGGTTATTGGTGTTGCCGGCACGCTGTTCCAGATAAGTCAGGTAAGACTGTTCGGTAAACGTGGTGTTGAAGCGATCCGCCGTAGGATAAGAGGTATAGCGCGGGCCTAATTTATCGAACTTACGGATTAGCTCTTCAGAGAGTTCAACGTCTGGCAGTGAGTGAGTCATGGTGTTTCCAGGTAATCTTCGTTATTAATCTTCGTTTTAATTGTAGCCATCAAATACAGGATTGATACCGTCATTGATGTAAGCATTAATCTAAGCATTGATAATGCATGTAATAAGCTCTCATCTAGCGCCATGCTCTGGGAATGGCTGGAATAAGAGCGATGCGTCCAAGGTCGTTCGGGCGCAAAACAATCAGTCTATTTTGCCGCAAATTGCGCTGCTTGGCTCATTCAATTTGCACTTGTCATGGCGATGACCTCGATCAATTCAGGGTCGTCGGCATGGGCAAGCAAAATGCACTTCACGCGTTCTTGCCACAATGCGGCAAATTCGCTGTTGTCATCTGCCGAGCTAAGACCAGTCAGGATTTTTTTCAGCAATAGGCTGGTGCGCGGATGAGGCTGGACGACGCCCATCTGCATGGCCAGCGTGACCGATGCAGCGTTGTCGGTACGCGTAAAACAGGCTTCGCCGGAAATATCACGGGCAAATTCCATCAAATTCTGACGCTGAAACTGGCGTCCAATGCCTTTAAAACCACCCTGGCCTGCGGCTCCCGTAATCAAACCGACCACGCTAGCAATAACGCCGGTAACGCCATGATCCATCGCGCTTGAAAATTGCACGTGAATAGCTCCACGCTCCGGCGTTTGCCCCGGATACAGTAGCTCAAGTGCGCGTCTGGTCATTAAGTAGGCCCCGGCAACCGTCGGGCAAGAATGTCCGGCCAGCCTTACCGCATCGAGATAGTGGTAAGTGAGGATGCCGTCACTGCAAGCGCCCAGTAACTGCGCAAGTGCGTCATGCACGGTAATGGCGGGCGCCTGGTGGTAAAAGTCAGGAAAACTCATGGTGATCCTTCGCTATTTTAATAAAGTGCATCATTCATGTTTTAAGTTGATTGGGCGCCATCTCAATAGCGCGATGTCCTGAGTCAGTATCATCATCATCATCATCAGTCACCCTATGAGGCTTACACAAAACCGTGCCAGTGATTACCCTGCCACCTTAAAATCAATCACAATTTCTCCGGGTTGGCGCGAAACGTATGAGATTAAAACATCCGGACCATAATGTGCATTGATTTGCGACAACAAAGGCAAAGGATCATGGTCATTGCAAAAGCGCATGGTCTCGCCGGCTTGCAAGGCAGACAAGGCACCAAAAATCGCCGCATGACGAAAACGCTTGGCAACGCCACGGGCATCAAAGGGATACACGCCTTCTGAGATGGTCGGTACTGAGCAATCGTGAGACATAAAAACTCCTGAATGGTAAAGAAAATAAGGAGAGGGGCGTTGCCTGCTGCGGCCCCTCCCTGACAACACCAGATTTACACTTTTCCAGCCTGAGGAAGGCTGGCAATGACAGGCAATTTCGCTTTGCCACCGATCAATAAACGTAAGGCAAACCAGGCTAGAAACAAGGTACCCGCGGCAAAGACGATGTCACCTGGCACCCGCAACCAGACAAAGGTCTCCATTAAATGCGAATGGACCACTTCGGGTGAGCGGGCAAACCACATACCCTGCGTGACGCTAGCCCAGGCTTGATAAATGCCTGCCGGTACCAGCGAAATAAAGACCATCATTGCCAGACCAAGATTGAGTGACCAGAACATCATCTGCAACAGCTTGTCAGACCAGGCTGCGCGATCAGATAACCCACGCAGGCAGAACAGCAACAAGCCGATACCGAGCATGCCGTACACCCCAAACAGTGCAGCATGGCCATGTGCGGCGGTCATATTTAAGCCTTGCATGTAGTACAGCGCAATCGGCGTATTGATGGAAAAGCCAAGTAAACCGGCACCGACTACGTTCCAGAAACCGACCGCGATAAAACACAAGATCGACCATTTATAGGTGGCTACCCACGGCGCAGACTTCGAGCGCAGATAACTGCGATAGGCATCAAACCCTATCATTGCCAGCGGCACCACTTCCAGCGCCGAGAACATGGCACCGATAGCAATCACAAAAGTCGGGGTACCGGTAAAGTACAAGTGATGCAAGGTACCCAAAATGCCGCCAAACAGAAACACAATCGTTTCGAGCACAATCGCAGTGTTCGCAGTGCTGGCGCGGATCAATCCCAGGCGGGTGAACAACAAGGCAATCACTGCGGTGGCAAACACTTCAAAAAAGCCTTCTACCCACAGGTGTACCAACCACCAGCGCCAGTATTCGATCATCGAGTAATGGGTATGCGGGCCCCAGGTTAATGAGGTGGCATAGAAACCGCCGATACACATGGCAGATAAAAACACCATCGCAATCAGACCGCGGCTTTCCGACGGTGTTTTTAATGCCGGCATTAATCCGCGACCGAGCAAAGTCACCCAGAACAGCAAGCCGATGAACAACAAAATTTGCCAAATGCGGCCCATGCTGGTGAATTCCAGACCCTGGTTACCGATCCAAAAGCTAAAATTATTCCCCATGTGTTGCAGCGTACCTATCCAGCCAAACGCCGTCGATCCGACTACAATAAACAGCAAGGCATAGAACAAGACATCAACCCCCAGCTTCTGGTATTTAGGTTCGTGGCCGGAAATTGCCGGGGCAATATACAAGCCGGTCGCCAGCCAGGCAGTCGCAATCCACAACACCGCAAACTGCGTATGAATAGTCCGGCTGACCGTAAATGGCAGGATCTGCGCCAGAGGGAAGCCAAAGAAACTATGCCCCTCGACCGCATAATGTGCAGTGATGACACCCATCCCCACTTGCGCGAGAATCAGGCCGATCACCACATAAAAATACTTGCGGGTGGCCTTCATCGACGGCGTCGGTTTCAGGTCAAACAACGGGTCTGCCTTCGGTGGCGTCGGATCGCCCTCCTCCTTGCTGGTGGAATGATAGAAAATCATTCCGGCGATGGCGGCAATCATGAAAATCACGCTGGCAATCGACCAGATACCGGCACCGGCAGTCGGCGTGTTATTGACCAAAGGCTCATGCGGCCAGTTGCTGGTATAGCTTAAGTCGGTATCGCCAGGACGGTCAGCCGCGGCGGCCCAGGCAGACCAGAAAAAGAAACCGGACAAGGCGCGCTGATCTTCAGGATCTGGCAAAGAGCCGGAATTCATCGCGTATTTTTCACGTAAAGGTTCCAGCTTGGCATCATCTCCGAACAAGGCAATATAATGCTGCGCAATCTGATTAACGGCCTGCGTGCGATCTTCCGACAAGGTCAGCGTATCGCTCTGGGGATCATAAGTGTTATGCCGCATCTCCTGCTTCAAACGGGCATTTAACGCCCCTTGCTGACCAACCCCGAGTTGCTCATAGGCTTTAGCATACTCGCGCTGCGCCCACAATTCCCGTAATGCCAGGGCTTCTCTGTGCAGCCAGTCGGCCGACCAATCCGGTGCCACATAACTGCCATGCCCCCAGACCGAGCCCAACTGCTGGCCACCCGCGGCCAGCCAGGCTTCCTGGCCACGCTGGATTTGTTCATGCGTATATAAAACGTCACCGTTACTGCTGACGATTTGTTTGGGAATCGGCGGCGCAGAGAGATAAATTTCCTTTCCGACCCATCCGAGAACGGCGAAGGACAGCAGGCAGATAATTCCAAGCCAGGTCCAGAGTTTGCGCGTAGCGTGCATGGCAGTGATACTCCTCTTATTGTAAAAATTA
>JBBQNW010000102.1:0-9600 GCA_038330335.1 Burkholderiales bacterium
GACAGCATCGCGATTTTTGTAACAGTAACTAATTTGTGTTGCATTGATCTACTCCAAAAGGACAATTTATTGTTTTACTTCCCTGTTTTTTTTGAAAAAACAGATATTTAATGGTGACTTACGGGGTTTATTTGCCATCGGTCACGCGCTAAAAGCATGCCACCGATAAAATACAAATACGCCCTGTAAAAGTGCAGCAGAGTATCAAGTCCGGTACCCGCTTAAGCGATATCTGCATGCGCATTAACATGGCAAAAGTGGATAGTCATTATAATTTCTCAGCCCGGATTTTAACCTTCCTGACGAGGCAAAATTTAGAGGTTTCCCTCAGTCACTATATTTTATCGTCTGCATCAAATACCGATTTTGATTTGATACGAAAACTGATCACTGAAAAACGTATTTCTGACGATGTCGACACATTGGCCAGAAACCGGTCGCATGCAGTGCCAAACCAAACGCACACCTGCCTTTGGTTGGCTGGTGTTCAAAGCTTTTTCTGGCACGCAGAAAAATTTGATTAACAACGGACTGGTCCGGCAAGTCAAAGTGGCGCCATGCGCAAACAGTGTTTTGAACACTGATAAAAATAATAGAAAATTAATTAAAATACGCCGCAATATCAAGGTGTTAGCACGTAGTTTTTGCATTTCCGGTACAATCGCGCCCATGAATCCAATACCGCAAAACCTGTTCTCGTTTCCCCGCTATCGTCCTGAAGTTGGCGGCAGCAATGCTGCCCCATTTTTACCTATGTCACGCGCCGAAATGGATGTGCTTGGCTGGGACAGCTGCGACGTCATTTTAATCACCGGCGACGCCTATATTGATCACCCCAGTTTTGGCATGGCGCTGGTTGGGCGTTTGCTGGAACAGCAAGGGTTTCGGGTCGGCATTATCAGCCAGCCAGATTGGCATTCGGCGGACGCCTTTCGTGCCTTAGGCAAGCCCAAGCTGTATTTTGGTATCACTGCCGGCAATATGGATTCGATGGTGAACCGCTATACGGCAGACCGCAAGATACGTTCAGAAGATGCTTATACCCCAGACGGCGAACCGGCTAAACGACCGGACCGTGCAGTCGTGGTGTATGCGCAGCGTGCGCGCGAAGCCTTCCCTGATACCACAGTGGTGATCGGCAGTATTGAAGCGAGCCTGCGCCGCATCGCCCATTACGATTACTGGTCGGACAAGGTAAAGCGCTCGGTGCTGCCTGACTCCAAGGCCGACATATTGCTATTTGGCAATGCCGAACGCGCTCTGGTCGATCTGACCCACAGGCTGGCCGCCGGCGAACCGGTGAAGTCTATCCGCGATTTGCGCGGAACCGCCTTCATGACGCCGCCAAACTGGCTGCCAGATGAAGACTGGCTTGAAATCAACTCTATCAAAATGGATACCCCCGGCCAAGTCGAGGCGCATACTAATCCTTACCAGATGATTCCCGAGAAAGAAGCGGCTTGCGCCACAGGCGAAGCTGCCAGCGCACCGGCGGACGTCGTCAAGCAGCAGGCCGTGCGCATCATGAGCCGCGAAGAGCGTCAGGCCATGCTGCGCGACCAGCATAATAAAACCGTGATCCGCCTGCCCTCGTTTGAAGCTGTCAAGGACGATCTGGTGATGTACGCGCATGCATCGCGGGTCTTCCACCTGGAAGCGAACCCGGGCAATGCCAAAGCCTTATCGCAAGCGCATGGTGAGCGTGATGTCTGGATTAATCCGCCACCGCTACCGCTGGCCATGGATGAGATGGATGGCGTGTATGACCGCGAATACGCGCGCGCCCCCCACCCTAGCTATGGCAAGGCCAGAATTCCGGCATGGGAAATGATCCGTTTTTCTATCAACATCATGCGCGGCTGTTTTGGTGGCTGTACTTTTTGCTCGATTACCGAACATGAAGGCCGGATTATCCAGAGCCGCTCAGAACCGTCGATCTTGCGCGAGATTGAAGAAATACGCGATAAAACCAAGGGTTTTACGGGCACCATTTCAGACATGGGCGGCCCTACCGCCAACATGTACCGACTGGCCTGCAAAGACAAAAAAATCGAAGAGTCGTGCCGCAGACTGTCCTGCGTGTATCCGTCGATTTGCACTAATCTGGGCACCGATCATAGCAAGCTCATTTCGCTCTACCGCAAAGCGCGGGCGGTGCCCGGCGTGAAGAAAATTCTGATCAGCTCGGGGCTGCGTTATGACCTGGCAGTACGCTCGCCGGAGTATGTCAAAGAACTGGTGACGCATCACGTTGGCGGCCTGTTAAAGATTGCGCCTGAGCATACCGAAGCCGGGACTTTATCTAAAATGATGAAGCCAGGTATCGGTGCCTATGACGAGTTTAAAGCGATGTTTCAGAAGTATTCGAAAGAAGCTGGCAAAGAACAATATCTGATCCCCTATTTCATCGCAGCACACCCCGGCACCACCGATGAAGACATGGTGAATCTGGCATTGTGGCTAAAGAAGAATGACTTCAAGTTAGATCAGGTACAGACCTTTATGCCAACGCCGATGGCGCTGGCCACCACCATGTATCACACGCGTAAAAACCCTTTAAAAAAGGTGACGCAGGATTCTGAAGTGGTAGAAACCGCCCGTTCTGGGAAAATCCGCAAATTCCATAAAGCCTTGCTACGTTATCACGCTCCCGAAAACTGGGAAATGGTACGTGAAGGCTTGTTGCGCATGGGCCGGGCTGATCTGATTGGAAGTAGTGAAAAGCATCTGATTTCATCGCGCCCGCCGGCAGTGCCGGTAGCCGTAACCGGGATCAAAACTGGGCGGGTAGCAAGCAGCGCCAGCACCGGAAAAACTACTGCTGTACGTAGCGTAGCGCCGAAGATGAATACCTATGGCAAAAAAACTGTAGTGCATGGCAAGCCAAGCGCAGCAGGCAACGCAGCAGGCAGCCCGGCAGCCCGCCCGGCTTTGGCTTATCGTTCTGCCAAAGCAAAACCTGCAACGGCGAAGACTGGTCGCAAATAACTTGTCTGCCATCGCCCTTCATCCTTTGCCAGTACAAGGCAAGAGATGAAGAGCTAATTTTCTCTATTGTTTGTCCGGCCTTGCTTGCCTTGGCCACACCTCAAAGTCAATTCAAATAAAAAAACCCGCGCTTGATGTAGCGCGGGTTTTTATCATGCGTTGACAATTATCCTACCCAGTGACGCGCGTTTCTAAACATACGCATCCAAGGTGAATCTTCACCCCAGGCTTCCGGACGCCATGAGTTCAGCACCGAGCGGAACACGCGTTCAGCATGCGGCATCATCACGGTAAAACGGCCATCTTCATTGGTGACCGAGGTAATCCCTTGCGGCGAGCCGTTCGGGTTATACGGGTAAGCCTCGGTGGTCTGGCCCAGGTTATTCACAAAGCGCATTGCCACTTGTGCGGCCTTGATATCCCCGGTAATCGAAAAGTCCGCAAAGCCTTCGCCGTGGGCGATCGCAATCGGGGTTTGCGTGCCAGCCATGCCTTGCATAAAGATCGATGCGGATTCCAGCACTTCGACCATGGCAACCCGTCCTTCAAACTGCTCGGATTTATTCTTGGTAAACTTAGGCCAGGCATTAGCACCAGGGATGATGGATTTGAGATTACTCATCATCTGGCAGCCGTTACAAATACCCAAACCGAAGGTATCGGTACGATGGAAGAATTCTGAGAATTGCTCAGCCATCATGGCATTGAATAAGATAGTTTTAGCCCAACCTTCGCCAGCACCGAGTACGTCGCCATAAGAGAAGCCACCAACCGCGATCAGACCTTTAAAATCAGCTAAACGGGCACGCCCGGCGATCAGATCACTCATGTGGACATCGACCGCGGTAAAGCCGGCCTTATGCATCACATAGGCAGTTTCGATATGGGAATTCACGCCTTGCTCACGCAAGATGGCGATCTTGGGACGGACTCCGGTGGCGATATACGGCGCCGCGATATCGAGTTGCGCATCAAAGCTAATCTTTGGTTGCATACCCGGATCAGTCAGGTCCGCCAAGCGGGCATATTCGGCATCGGCGCAAGCCGGGTTGTCCCGCATGCGGGCGATTTGCCAGCTGGTGTTACTCCAGATCTGATGCAGCGTGCTGCGCGGCTGACTGTAAATTTCTTTCGCATCGCGCGTGAACGAGATGTTGCCGCCGTTGTTAGGCTTACCGATAATATGGCTGCACGCACCCAATTTATGGGCACGCAAGACATCCATAACTTCTGAACGCTGCTCGGTACGGATCTGAATGACAGCACCCAGCTCTTCACTAAACAAGGCGCGCAGTGTCATGTCATTACGACGTTCAGCCACTTGCCCGGCCCAGTTTTTGGCATCGCCCTGATCGGCAGCATGTTCGCTTTCCATCGTCAAAATATCAAGATTGATCGATAATCCGCTACGACCGGCAAACGCCATCTCGCACAGGCTGGCAAACAAACCGCCATCGGAACGGTCGTGATAGGCTAATAATTTGTCTGCGGTATTGAGTTCTTGTATCGCGGCAAAAAAGGCTTTCAAGTCGTCTGCGCTATCGACATCCGGCGTCTGGTCACCCAGTTTTTGCATCACCTGCGCAAAGCAAGACGCGCCGAGACGATTCTTGCCACGGCCAAGATCAATCAAAATCAGGCTGGTGTCACCGGCATCGAGCTTAATTTGCGGCGTTAATGATTTACGTACATCATACACCGGTGCAAACGCAGAAATAATCAACGATACCGGAGACGTCACCGACTTATCTATTCCCTCATCCTTCCAGGTGGTACGCATAGATAAGGAATCTTTACCGACCGGAATGCTGATTCCCAGCGCCGGGCAAAGCTCCATACCGATTGCCTTGACAGTATCGAACAAAGCAGCATCCTGGCCAGGCTGGCCACATGCGGCCATCCAGTTGGCGGATAATTTAATGCCCGAAATATCTTTGATTGGTGCCGCCGCAATATTGGTGATCGATTCGCCCACCGCCATACGACCCGAGGCAGCTGCGTTAATCACTGCCAGCGGGGTGCGCTCGCCCATCGACATGGCTTCGCCCAGATAACCTTCCAGACTCATGGTGGTCACGGCACAATCAGCCACCGGGACTTGCCAAGGGCCGACCATCTGATCACGTACCGATGTCGCGCCCACGGAGCGGTCACCAATCGTAATCAGGAACGATTTATCGCCGACCGTCGGCAGGCTTAATACGCGTTGGCCAACTTCCAGCAAGTCCATGCCGGTTAAATCGATGGCCGGAAAATGCCTGTCAACATGCTTAACGTCTCTGTGCATCTTAGGCGGCTTGCCGAGCAAGACATCCATCGGCATATCGACTGGCGTGTTGTCGTGTTCAGGATCAATCACTTTCAGTTGACGCTCTGCCGTGGCCGTACCGACAACTGCAAACAAGGCGCGCTCACGTTGGCAAAAATACTGGAACAAGGGCAGGCTTTCCGGTGCGATACCGAGCACATAGCGCTCTTGCGACTCATTACTCCAGATTTCTTTCGGCGCCATGCCACTTTCTTCCAAAGGCACTTTGCGCAAATCAAAAATTGCACCACGCTTGGCGTCATTGGTGATTTCAGGGAAGGCATTCGACAAGCCGCCGGCACCGACATCATGGATAGACAAAATAGGATTATCGCCACCCATTTGCCAGCAAGAGTTAATCACCTCTTGGGCACGGCGCTCCATCTCAGGGTTACCGCGTTGCACCGAATCAAAATCCAGATCCGCTGTATTGGTACCGGTTGCCATGGAAGAGGCAGCGCTACCGCCCATACCGATGCGCATGCCGGGGCCGCCGAGCTGTATCAGCAAGCTGCCGACCGGCAAATCATTTTTGTGCGTATGTTTATCAGAAATATTGCCGATACCGCCGGCAATCATGATGGGCTTGTGGTAACCGTGGACGATGCCGCCGACGTTTTGCTCGTAAGTGCGGAAATATCCACCCAGTACCGGACGACCGAATTCATTATTAAATGCCGCGCCGCCGATCGGGCCTTCCAGCATAATTTGCAATGGTGAAGCAATGCGATCTGGCTTGCCATACACAGCATTAGCCTGATCAGGGCCAGCTGAACTCAACACATCCCGGGTGTTTTCCCAGGGTTGCGGAGCCTCTGGCAACATCAGGTTAGACACGGTAAAGCCGGTCAGACCTGCTTTCGGGCGCGCCCCGCGGCCAGTCGCACCTTCATCACGGATTTCGCCACCGGCACCGGTAGAAGCACCCGGGAAAGGTGAAATCGCGGTCGGGTGATTATGTGTCTCTACCTTCATTAAGGTATGCGTCAGTTCAACCGTGCTCTGATATTCATTCCCCTTGGCGGCACCATTCGGATAGAAGCGCGTCACCACCGCCCCTTCCATAATCGACGAATTATCGCTATAGGCGACGATAGTGCCTTTGGGCTGCAGCAAATGGGTGTTTTTGATCATGCCGAACAGGGAAATATCCTGCTCGACGCCATCGATAGTCCAGTCCGCATTAAAAATCTTATGGCGGCAATGTTCGCTGTTTGCCCAGGCAAACATCATCAGCTCAACATCGGTAGGGTTGCGTTTGGCGCTGACGAAGGCATTCACCAGGTAATCGATTTCATCATCCGACAAAGCAAGCCCAAGCGTGCTATTGGCCAGCAATAAAGCATCCTTGCCACCGACTAAGACATCAACGAACTCCAGCGACTTCGCTTCCAGTTCGGTGAACAAACCACTGGCAGCATTCAAGTCTGGCAGAACCATTTCGGTCATACGGTCATGCAATAAGCTGATCACACCCTGTTTTGACGTCTCTGCCAATTTCTTAGCGCCACCAAGCAGGCCACTTTTCACTTGCACAAAATACTGGACACCACGTTCGATGCGCTTAATGTCTTGCATGCCGCAATTATGGGCGATGTCGGTCGCCTTGCTGGCCCACGGAGAAATGGTCCCAAAGCGCGGAATGACGACAAAGCTATCACCCTCTTCGCTGCCATGAAATCCATCGCCATAAGTTAACAAGGCATTAAGACGCGCAATATCGTCCTGATCCGGCGCGCTCGCAGCTTCAATAAAATGGCAAAACCGTGCGGTGACCCCGACAATGCTGGCATCAACAGCCTGCAAGCGAGAGAGTAGACCTTGGGTACGAAAAGCAGACAAGGCATTAGAGCCTGGCAATATCAACATGGCGAGAGTGTAGTTGAGGCAATGCGCTGGACTATCAGCAAGGATAGCGGCCACATCGCGGGTTAAATCAGAAAACGCGATTATACCTTGATGCCTGCTTACGCTCCAGTACGATCACTCAATCAAGCGAAGATCGATGCATTGCCGAACAGAAATTTGGCGCAATGCCGGGGCAAAAAATTTATACCTGGCAAAAAAATATCCCCTCCGGCTTTTAATCTGGTGTCCGATCACCGAATAACGCCAGGCTGGACATAAAATTTCACCAAAAAAATAGTCAAGACATACACTGCATGGTATTGTTTTTGAAAATCGTATATACCCTGAGTCAATGCCCACTTTTCACCGCCGCTCACAGCCACTCACAGCCACTCACAAACATTCACCACCATCAACATTTCCGACAGCCAGTACCCTACGCAAAGCGAACCCATGTCAACGACGCCATACAATGTAAAGTCAATTCACACTCTTCAGGCCTATTCGCGCCAAGCGCTGGTCAAAGCCAGCCTGGAAGTTGCGGCACACACCAAGGCTATTTTTACCAAACTGTATCCAGAATCGGCCATTGCGGCAGCGCTCTATGCCGACAGTCTGCGCCACATTGGTGCCCCGGCGCTGTCACCGATTGCCGGATTGCCGGTATCGATCAAAGATTTACTCGATGTGGCAGGCGAAACCACACTGGCAGGATCAATCGTGTTAAAGGGTGCCCCTGTCGCGACCAAAGACGCACCGGTAGTCAAGCGACTCAGACAAGCCGGCGCTGCCATCTTAGGTAAAACGAATATGACGGAATTTGCTTTTTCAGGCATAGGCATTAATCCTCACTATGGTACCGCCCCGAATCCGGCAGATCAGACCCTTGCGCGGATTGCGGGCGGATCATCGTCCGGTGCTGCGGTATCCGTGGCAACCGGCCTGTGTGTTGCTGCCATTGGGTCCGACACGGGCGGCTCTATCCGTATACCGGCGGCGCTGTGCGGCTTAACCGGATTCAAACCAACCGCCAGACGCGTCCCGACCAGCGGCGCGATTCCCTTATCAAGTACTCTCGATACCATCTGTGCGATGGCAAGAACGGTTGATGACTGTATATTAATGGATGGCATCATCGCGGACGATCTACTGAGTCTGCCCACCTTGTCGCTGAAAGGACTACGACTGGCGGTTCCGCAAACCCTGGTGCTGGACGAGATGGAGCAACACGTCGCGAGCAGTTTTCAACATGCGCTGACCTTGCTGTCGCAGGCGGGAGCCATCATCGTTCACGCCCCGATGCATGTGCTCGCAGAATATCGCTCGGTGGCAAGTTTTTCCGGGGCCGAAGCATTTGCCTGGCATAAAAAACTATTGGCGACCCGCGAGAGTGAATATGACCCCCGGGTAGCGAAAAGAATCAAACTTGGCGCACTGATGACGGCGGCTGACTATATTGATATGCACGCCGGACGCCAGCAATGGATACACGCCATGCAAAATGAATTCGCCCCGTTTGATGCCGTGATACTGCCAACCGTACCGATTGTCGCGCCACTCATTGCAGAGCTGGAAGCATCGGATGAGGCTTTTTTTACAGCAAATAATTTACTATTGAGAAATACAGCATGGCTTAACATTCTCGATGGCTGTGCTATTTCCATACCGTGCCATCAGCCCGAAAGCCTGCCAGTAGGATTAAGTATCGCCGGAGTGGCGCATCAAGATGCAAGGGTATTAAGTATTGCGCGTTTAGTCGAAGCAGTCATCACAAAGGCAAACCACAACTGATCCGGCACAATAAAAGGAAAAGCCTGAATTCATCTCTCATGACGAATTCAGGCTTGGCAAAATCTACGAACTAATTTAATTAACTAATTTAATTAACTAATTTAATTAATATAGTTAAATAAGGACAGCGATGAGGTCTTCACGAATGACTGCTGTGCGGCTTGCAATGTTACCTGTTGCTGATTCAATTCTGTGATGGCCTTGGCATAATCAAGATCTTGAATTGACGAGAGTTCTTGCTTGTAATTTAAGCTAGCACTATCTCCGGCATTGTTCAAAGCATCGATCTCTTGAAGACTAGTGCCGAATTTTGCTCTCGCTGTCAAAACATTACTTAAAGATTTATCAAGATTATTATTCGCCTGACTAAGCCCGGCGGTTAAATCTAATTTCGATGCAGCAGTGTTTGCCGGCGTCTTAAGAAGATTAATCAGGTCAGTGAGCGTTTGAAAAATATCCTGATTCCCCGACTGAATTGAAAAATGATCTCCTGGTGCCGGCGCGCCTGGCGTATTCGTCAATGTCAGGTCGATCCCATCAAAGCTAATCGTCGCCCCGCTAACATAGGCGGTACTCGGCACAACAATGGCACCAGTAGTCTTGTTGGTGACAGTAAAGTTGGCAGCCGTGGCATCAAAACTAACGTCGTAATTATTCCCGGTTAA
>JBBQNW010000103.1:0-9586 GCA_038330335.1 Burkholderiales bacterium
ATGTTCGCTGACCTCAAAACCTTGCTCGGCCAGGGTAATGGCCGGTGCTATCAGCTCTTTCAAAGGCATACTGCCATATTGTTTAAGCGCCTGCGCCAGACCGGCAACGGTGCCCGGCACACCGACCGCCAGATGGCTAAAAACCGACAACCCGGGGATCACTTTGCCACTGGCGTCAAGGTACATATCGCGGCTGGCGGCCGAGGGCGCCATTTCGCGAAAGTCCAGCGCTACATCCTTGCCGCTCTTGGCATCGTGGATCATCATAAAACCACCACCGCCGATGTTGCCGGCATTCGGCAGCACTACCGCTAGCGCAAAACCGACTGCCACACTGGCGTCGACGGCATTGCCGCCGCGTTTCAAAATGTCCAGACCCACCTTAGTGGCCAGACCTTGTTCGCTGGCTACCATGCCATGCCTGGCGTACACCGGGCTGACGATGTCATAACCGAGGTCGTAGTGGATGGCGGGCGGCTGCAAGGGGGCGGCCGCGACCGTGCGGGGTGGGACCTCTGCATATGAGGGATTCAGGCTCAGTGCCAGGATGCAGGTCAGCATCAGTGGCAGGGTGAAAACCGGTAGCGGTGTCAATCTCGGGCGGCGTTGCTGCATACGTGGCTCTTGAAGAATAGGGGGATAGGTGACCTGCACTGTACCTGTTTCCGGGCGCGATGAGAACCTTGTTGCATAGCATTCGCTGAGAATGGTTTGCAGTTGCAAAAACATACCAACGATAGTCAGGCCGCCGCCAAGCTCAATCTGCGCCCGTGAAATAATGCCTTGCATATCTCTGGCGAAAACATGAAGCCTAAAGCATTCTTACTTTTACCTCGGCCTCGCCTCTGACGCTCGTGCTCTCAGTTAGCGTGAGCACGCCCGGGCCTAAAAAATCCTATGCCGGAGCGGTTCTGCCGGTTGCGCAAATCAAAGAGCTGCTGGCGGCGCCACAGCGAGAGTCATGTCATCGGATCCGGCATGCACATTAGCAACCCGCAGCAACCCGCATGTAGCGCGAATGCAGACGTAAAAAAACCGCCGGCGAGGGCGGTTTTTATTGCCCGCTGTACTAGCGGGCGTTTTGCGTGGGCAATTACTTAGCAGCTGGTTCCGCAGCAGCAGCAGTTGCGCCGGCAGGTACAACCGCGATAGCAACAGTACCATCGTCACCGTGGACAATAGCTGTAACGCCTTTAGGCAATACCAGGCTGGAAACGTGCAAAGACTGGCCAGCTTCGATTGTTGACAAATCAACAGTGATGAATTCTGGCAAATCAGCAGGCAAGCAAGAAATATCCAGATCAGCCAAAACGTGGCTGATGACAGCAGCAGACAATTTCACTGCAGGAGAAACATCAGCGTTAATGAAGTGCAAAGGCACTTTAACGTGGATGCTCTTCGTTGGATCAACGCGCTGGAAATCAGCGTGTAATACCAATTGCTTGTACGCATGGACTTGGAAGTCGCGCAACAGGACTTTTTCTACTGTGCCATCAATGTCCATATCCAGAATAGAGGAGTGGAACGCTTCTTTTTTCAATGCATGGTACAGCGCATTGTGATCCAGAGTGATGGAAACTGGTGCAGCAGCGCCGCCGTAGATGATACCAGGTGTTTGACCAGCAATACGCAGGCGGCGGCTCGCTCCGGTCCCCTGTTCTTTGCGTGTAAATGCGATAACTTTCATTTTGTAGCTCCAAAAATTGCAAGTCCGGACCAGATGCCGGTGCTTACGGTGTTGATCCCCCGCGACCAGGGGATACAAAAAAGTCCTGCCAGGTAAAAATGTAGCAGGACCAAAAAAATAATTCTAAGGCTTCGCGACTCAACTTAATTAGTTTACTTAAGTATGTCACTTAATTTAAGTAACTTAGTTTAAGTAACTTAGTTTAAGTAACTTAGCTATTTAACTAAGTTGCTTAATCAGTAAATAAAGAAATAACTGATTCGCCCTTGGTAATGCGGCGGAAAGTTTCTGCCAGCAGGCTGTCGCAGGATAACTGGCGAATTTTAGGGCAGGCTCTGGCGGCAGCTGACAGCGGTATCGTATCGGTGACAACCAGCTCATCTAACGGTGAGTTGTTGATACGCTCAATTGCCGGGCCGGACAAGACAGGATGGGTACAGTAAGCCAGCACTTTTTTGGCGCCGCGCTCTTTCAATACTTCCGCTGCCTTGGTCAGGGTGCCGGCGGTGTCGACCATGTCATCCATGATGACGCAGTTGCGGCCTTCGACTTCACCGATGATGTTCATGACTTCTGAGACATTCGCTTTAGGCCGGCGCTTGTCGATAATTGCTAGATCGCAACCCAGACGTTTTGCCAGAGCGCGGGCACGAACTACGCCGCCGACGTCAGGTGAAACGACCAGCAGGTCATCATAATTTTTTGCCACCAGATCGCCCAGCAAGATCGGTGAGGCGTAAATGTTATCAACCGGAATATCAAAGAAGCCCTGAATCTGATCCGCATGCAAATCCATGATCAGAACACGGTCCACACCGGCTTTTTCCAGCATATTGGCCACGACCTTGGCAGAGATCGCAACGCGTGCTGAACGCGGGCGGCGATCTTGGCGGGCATAACCAAAGTAAGGAATAGCGGCAGTAATGCGACCAGCCGAGGCACGTTTCAGTGCATCGACCATCAGGATGATTTCCATCAGATTGTCGTTGGTGGGAGCGCAGGTCGATTGCAGAACAAAAACGTCTTTACCGCGGACGTTTTCATTAATCTCGATCATCACTTCGCCATCGGAAAATTTCGATACGTCGGCTTTTCCTAGCGGCATGCCGAGTTGTTTAGCGACGCCTTCAGCCAATGCAGGATTGGCATTGCCAGTGAAGACCATCATGTTGTCGTTTGTGCGTGCCATGAGATCACCTGTTAGCTAAAGGTTAATTGATACTGGAAACTAAAAAGCCGCCGCATCATGTGTATGCGACGGCCCAGTATGTAATGGCAGGGGAGGAAGGATTCGAACCTTCGCATGCCGGAATCAAAATCCGGTGCCTTAACCAGCTTGGCGACTCCCCTACGCAACTATGTGTCCGATGCGATTTTCATTCCCGCTATTTTAGCGTTAAATCAGCAGCAAACCAAATTTTTTTATGTCTTCACCAGATGCGCCATCGGATGAATACTCAGTGCCTTTGCTGTCCATGAATTCCAGCGATCAGGTACTTGTCTCAATACTTCATTTGCCGAATTCTCGTCAAAAAAAGCACAAAAAACACAAGCTCCGGATCCTGTCATCTTGGCGTTGCCAAAGTTTCTGAGCCATTCAATGACTTCATCGACTTGTGGAAACAGCGAACAGGCGACTGTTTGCAGATCATTTTTCCAATCAATTTTTGCGCTACTGGAAAAGTCCGTTATCTTGACGGGTTCCGTGTTCCTTGTCAACTCTTTTGCTGAAAAAATTGCCGGGGTCGGCACTTGCACCCCTGGTTCTATCACCAGATACCAGCAATCGGGCGTCTCGATTTTTTGCAATTGTTCGCCCACGCCCTCGGCAAAGGCGTTCTGTCCGAATATAAAAAACGGTACATCGGCGCCCAGTTGCAAGCCCAGCGCCATTAATTGCTGACGCGTCAGAGCGCAGCCCCACAGATGATTGAGGGCGATCAGGGTGCTGGCGGCATCCGACGAGCCGCCACCCAGGCCGCCGCCCATTGGCAATCGCTTGTCTAGTGTGAGGTCGGCACCGGAATGGCTTTTGGTATGCGCTTGCAGCAAGCGCGCCGCACGCACGATCAGATCGCTGTCTTCCGGCACCCCGGCAATGAAGTTGGTACGGCGTATGATGCCGTCGTCGCGGGGGCGGATCTGAACCGTATCGCAGCGGTCGATTAATTGAAACGCGGTTTGCAATAAATGGTAGCCGTCCGCGCGCCGTCCGGTGACGTGCAGGAATAAATTGAGCTTGGCGGGGGCCGGGCAGAGCATGACCTTGGGGTCCATCTTGGCGCTCACGGTAATTTCCACTGGTCAATCGCCAGGCGCATCGACACTTCGCCGGCCTGTTCGGTGTAGCGCTGTAAATCGATACGTTTGGGGCGTAGTTGTCCGCCTTCGTCTATCCATGTCACGTAGCGTAATTGCCAGCCATCGGCGTTGATGATCAGATTGTCCTGTGCCTTGAGTGCTGCGCGCTGGCCATTCGCGGCGCGCGTATAGCCTTGTAGCCAGTCGCGCAGGCCGCTTACCGGCAAAGGCCAGCCCAGGGTTTCGGTGAGTAAATGATCCAGATTGTCTGCTGTGCGCGGTGCTTGCCCGGCTTGCTGCAGCGTCGCGCCCGAGGCGTTTTGGCTGATACTTGCCATGGTCTGGCCCAGCGGCGAGATTAACTCGATGGTGGTGCTGTCCTGCTCTTGTTTCCATTCAAAACTGCCCGGCAAGCTTTGTTCTTTGTTGTTCTGCTGGTAGCGTACTTGCATCCTGCCGCTGATGAGCAGGCGCTCTTGATACTGGCGCTCTGCCGTTATTTTCGCAGATGGCTGGCTGGTGGCGGGTGTCAGTGTGCTGCAGGCGCCCAGCAGCAGGCTTGCGGCCAGCCCGAGGTAACTGAGGTAAGTGATAAGCGTCCGCGCGTGGCCTTGCGGTGGCTGGTGCTGGGGCGTCAGTGGCGCTGTAATCATGTTTTTTTATGGGTGAGATGGCTCAATTTGGCTGCCAATTTAGCTGCCAATTTAGCTGCCAATTTAGCGATCAAATAAGTTGCGAAATAAGTTGCGAAATAAGTTGCCAAATGAGCCGTCACATCAGCCGCCACATCAGCCGCCAATCGCGCTGGTCGCGGGCGTGGCTGCCAATGTGATGAGTGATGACGCGGAGATTCAGAGCTTGGCCTTCAGGCGTAGTAAGGTCGCTTTTAAGCTGTCGTTGTCGGGGTCTTTGGCGTTAGCTTCACGCCAGAACTGACGCGCTTCTTCTTTTTTGTTCTGACTCCATAGCACCTCGCCTAGGTGGATGGCAATTTCCGGATCGGGGCGTAACTGATAGGCCCGGCGCAAGGCTTGCTCGGCTTCGTCAAACTTGGCCAGGCGGAAATTAACCCAGCCGAAACTGTCCAGAATGAAAGGGTCATCCGGTGCCAGTGTCAGGGCTTTTTCGATCAGCGTAAATGCTTCATCGAGCCGTATATTGCGGTCGGCATACGAATACCCCAGTGCGTTGTAGGCATGCTGACTGTTGGGTGCCAGCTCAATCACGCGCCGCAGATTTTGTTCCATCTGCTCGAGTTTTTTTTGTGATTCCGCCATCATGGCGTAGTCATACAGCAGGTCGGCATTGGTGGGAAATTGTGCCACTGCAGCTTCCAATACGGCCATCGCCTGCTGCGGCTGATTAGCAGTTTTCAGTAGCTGCGATTCGGCCTGCAAGACTTGGATCTGATCGGTTTCAGAGCTGGTTTTCAAGTCTTTCAGAAATTGCAGAGCTTCGTTCAGTTTTCCTTCTTTGGCGATAAGCTGGGCGCGCCGGATTTGTACCGTCAGCCAGGCGGCGTTTTTGCCGTCATAAGAATCGACCTTGGCCAGCCAGTTCATGGCGGCCTGATTGTCTTTTCGTTCCAGCGCAATTTGCGCCAGATTCACCAGCGCCGGTGTCGGGTCACGCTCTTCTGCCGGGTTCGCCTCTAATGCTGCCATATACGACAGGAAGTATTTTTCCGCCAGCTTAAAGTGACCGCCGTCCATGGCTAAGGCCCCTAGTGCATACATGCTGCCGACGTCGTCAGGCTTATCGTGCAGTAATTGTTCGAACTCATGGCTGGCTTTATCCAGTTGCTTAGATTCGATCAAGATGCTGGCATAGGCAAGGCGCACATCCCTGGCGCCGGGGTTGCGCTCCAGAAAGGCCGCGATGGCTCTGGTAGCGTCGGGCTTTGTCGAGGCCTGGGCAATGCTTAAAATAGCCAGTTGCGAATCAGGTTTCAGGGCCAGTGCGCTTTGTGCTTCACTGATGGCGCGCTTGCTGTCGCCGCTGTTGTAGGCGCCTTGCGCCAGCGCCAGGTGGGCTTCGGCGCTGTCTTTGTAGGGGGCGAGTATTTCTTCGAGGGTGGCGAAGGCGGCTTTTTTGTCACGTGCACGCGACAAAAGCCGCTGGGTTTGCAGCATGAGCAGGCCATATTGCTGCGGCGTGACTGTCGTCAATTTGTTACTGAGGACGCGTTCGATTTCTGCCAGATCATTGTTGACGATCATAAAACCAAGGTAATACTGCATGGCTTCGTTGGAATCCGGAGCCAGCTCGCGCCATAGACGGATTGCCGTCAGGGATTCGCCAGGCTGTTTCGCTGCCAGTGCCATTTCTGCAGCGCGTTTGGCCAGGCGCGGATCGCGGGTCTGCTGGGCCACGCTCAGAACCGTAATGTAGGCGGCCTGCCAGTTGCCACGCTGATAGGCGATTTCCGAGGTCAGTAATTTGTAGAGCAGTTCACTGCTCAGTACGACCGATGGCAGTTTGTCTGCCTGGCTTGTCTTGCCCTGATTCAGCTGGCTGGACAGTTCTGCCGCTGCGGTCAGATGCGCAGCTTCCGGGGCGGGCGGCATTTCGCCCGATGTCTGCACGGCGCTGCCCTGAAAAGAATTCGAAAGTTGTGCGCAACCCGATAACAGGGCGCTCGTGGCCAATACGCCAATCGGGAAAATCCGTCTGAGGTTTCTGAGGTGTCTGAGGTTTCTGAGATTAGTCACAATAGTTACAATCGTTGCCGTAAAAGTGAAAATGGTGTTCAAAACAGCTGTCTGGTTTGATCAATGATGTCTGATTTTACGCTGAAGCCGTGCTGAGGTGGTAGCTTCGACCATCCGGGTCGCGCCGGAGTTCCATTGCGTGCGCTCACGCTGGTGCCGGTACTGTCGTATTCTGTCGGGTTCGTAGTTAGTCTCGGCGCCGGTTTTGTAGCCGGTTTTGTGCTGAATCTGTGAGGAAATATGCCAGAATTACCTGAAGTTGAAGTCACCCGGCGTGGTGTCGCGCCGCATTTGGACGGGCAGGTCGTCAGCGCCGTGGTGTTGCGCCGCGCTGGCCTGCGCTGGCCGTTTCCTGAAAATTTGCCGGCTTTGTTGCAGGGCCAGACACTGCTCGCTACCGGTAGGCGGGGCAAATATCTGTTGTTGGTCTTTGCCCATGGCACGGTATTGATTCATCTGGGGATGTCGGGGCATTTACGGATTTTGCCGGCACAGACACCACCCGGCAAGCATGATCATATTGATATTGTGGTTGGTGCCCAGTTGTTACGGATGAATGACCCCAGACGTTTCGGTGCCGTGTTATGGCATCCGGCCAGCGATGGCGATGTTGCTAACCATGTCTTGTTGCGCAAGCTGGGGGTAGAGCCGCTGGAAGACAAATTTAGTGCCGAAATGCTGTACCGGCAAACGCGCCAGCGTCAGTCCGCGATCAAGCAAGTGCTGCTGGCCGGCGACATCGTGGTCGGTGTGGGGAATATTTATGCATCCGAAAGTCTGTTCAAGGCCGGGATTAACCCCAAGGTGGCAGCCAATCGCATCAGTCTGGCGCGTTACCGCCTGTTAGTGCAGGCGATACGTTCCACCCTGGCTGCCGCGATTGAACAGGGCGGTAGCAGTTTGCGTGATTTTGTTGGCGTAAACGGACAAAGCGGATATTTTCAGCAATCGTATTTCGTATATGATCGTGCCGGCAAGCCTTGCCGCACTTGTGCCACTATAATCAGACAGATTAAACAAGGACAACGCAGCAGCTTTTACTGTGTAAGTTGCCAAAAATAAGACAGAATGTTAAATTCTGATGGTGTTAGAAAAATTGATTGAGGGCAATATGAGTAATCTGGTTCAAAAATTCCAGGAATACAGCGATTGGCGCAAGGGAGTGCTCCGCGCACTTGAGCAATATCGCGCATGGGTTGGCGGATCAGAGTTGGCTGACGCCGCAACCGACCAGCGTCTTGCACGCTTACTGGAGCGCCTGGTTGATGATAAATTGACGATCGCTTTTGTGGCAGAATTTTCTCGCGGCAAGTCAGAGCTGATCAATGCCATTTTTTTTGCCGATTACGGCCAGCGTATTTTGCCTTCGTCGGCCGGTCGCACCACCATGTGCCCGACCGAATTGCTGTATGACGAGACCATTCCCCCCTGCATCCGTTTGCTGCCGATAGAAACCCGCAGCGAAGCGCAATCCACTAGCGATTACAAAGGGCAGCATCATGTCTGGACCGTGTTGCCCTTGAACGTGAGTTCCGGCGACGGTATGCTGGAAGCCTTTAAGCAAGTGAGTCAGACCAAAAAAGTCAGCATCGACACGGCGAAATCCTATGGTTTGTACGACGAAACTGATCCGGATGCCGGTCTGGAAGTCGATGAAAACGGCCTGGTAGAGATTTCGCAATGGCGCCATGCGATAGTTAATTTTCCGCATCCCTTGCTGAAAGAGGGCCTGATCATTATCGATACGCCGGGTCTCAATGCAATTGGTACGGAACCTGAACTGACGCTGAACTTGATCCCGAATGCGCATGCGGTGCTGTTTATTCTGGCTGCCGATACCGGCGTGACCAAAAGTGACATCGATGTGTGGCGTAACCATATCGGCGGCGGGCCTGGCCGTATGGTGGTGTTAAATAAAATTGACAGTATGTGGGATGAGTTGCGCTCACCGGAAGAAATCGAGCGCCAGATCCAGCATCAGATCACGACGGTAGCGCACATTTTGGCGCTGGAGGAAAAACAGGTTTTCCCGGTCTCGGCACAAAAAGGCCTGGTTGCCAAAATTCATAAAGATGCCCCTTTGCTTGCCAGAAGCCGCCTGCCGGCGCTGGAATATGCCTTGTCCAAAGAGCTGATACCGTCCAAACAAGATATTATCCGCACCCAGCTAACGACCGATATTCATGACATCACCAGCGGCCAGCGCGCCGTACTGGCCGCACGCAGCCGCAACGTGGTTGAGCAAATGATGGAATTGAAAAGCCTGCGCGGAAAAAACAACCATGTGATTGAACACATGATGAAACGTGTCGATGTCGAGAAAAAAGAATTCGATGGCAGTTTGATCAAGATGCAAGGCACCCGTGCCGTGTTTACCAAACTTTCTACCGAGGTCTATACCAGCCTGGGCATGGATATTTTGCGTTCCGAGATCAGTAAAGCCAGAGACGCCATGGAGCACAGTATATTTTCTGCCGGCTTAAAAGATGCAGTCAGGCAGTTTTTTGCCCAGATTAAATTGAACCTGCTGAGCTCCAATAAAAAAACCGATGAGATTTCGGAGATGATGACCATCATGTACCGTAAATTTTCTACCGAACACGGCCTGGCACTGACTGCGCCGATGGCGTTTTCTCTGGATAAATATTTATTAGAAATTTCGGCGATTGAAGTGGTTTTTCAGAAGCAATTTAGCACCCTGACCTTGCTGACAACCGGCCAGGGCGTATTGATGCGCAAATTTTTTGATTCCATTGCTGCGCGCGTCAAGCAAAGTTTTTTGCAAGCGAACCGCGATGTCGAAGCCTGGCAAAAGGTCGTCATGGCGCCACTGGAAGCGCAAATCCGCGAACATAAAAGCCAGCTAAAAAACCGCATGCAGTCGATA
>JBBQNW010000104.1:0-9554 GCA_038330335.1 Burkholderiales bacterium
TGCAACAGTCATCGTCATGCTTGATCCGCTAAAGAAAAGTTAATCACAAAGCGCCCGCTTGGCTCCAGGCCAGTTTTTGGGATGTCGTCGTGACGGTATTCGTAATCAAGCAAGGCATGATTATTCAGGCAGAGTTCACGCGCCATGTATAAGCCCAGACCGGTCCCCTTACTTGAGGTGGTGTAAAACGGTTCAAACAAATGCGAACGCACTGCCGGCGGAATCCCGGGACCATCATCCTGGATATGCAATTCTTGCCGGTTACCTGACCCCAGTTTGGCACACAAACGTATGCTGCCCGGTTTCGCGCTGGCATAGCGGACCGCATTCGAGAGCAGGTTGAGGATAATTTCACGTAAATGGCCGAGATCAAAAATAATCTTGAATGGTGTCTCATCTTCAAGCGCAATCAAATTCTCAGGCAAAGAGCGCGTTTCGGTAAAATCCTGCACGATCGCCCTGACCTCCGGCATCAGCCAAAACGGCCGGGTATCGGCTTGCGCCTTGCGTGATAGTTTCAGGATATCTTCTATCAGCTGATTCAGACGCGCCACGTTATCATCCACAATTTTAAGCAGGCGCCGGTTTTGCGTCTCGTTGTTAATGTCTTCGCTGAGCAATGAAGCGGCATACGAAATCGATGACAAGGGGTTCCTGACCTCATGCGCGATGCTTGCCGTCAGGCGCCCCATCGATGCCAGCTTCAGTTGTTGCGCCTGATTTTCTATATCCGACACGTTCTGCATAAAGATAATGGTATAGGCGAGCTTATCGCGCCGGCTGCCGGGCAGATCGATATTATCGACCGGTACAAAGCGCAGTTTCAGATGGGTGACAAAATCGGGCCGCTCGCCGCGGTGTTGTAAGTCTAAAGAAATCGTATCATTCAAGACGTCACTCGGGATGCCCCCGAGATTGTCACTGAGTTGTCGTATCGATACGAATGAGGCGTCTTCATTCATCAGCCACATGGTGGTGTTGGCGCTGACAGTCTGTTCGCGCCGCGCCCGCAGCGCATCGGCGATCGGACGCAATGCGCTGACATTTTCCAGGGTAATTTCGGTCTCGCGCATGGAATTGATCAGGCCGAAACCCAGCATACGCTCGGCTGCCGGATTAATTTCAAACAAGCGATCATGCTGATCCACGACTAAAATGCCATCGCCCATATCGGCAATGACGACCCGGTTGATCGCCTGCTGCGCCGCCAGTTCAGTGCCGCGCCGCACTGCCAGCGCTTCTTGCCGGATCAGATTTCCTGCCAGCCGGCTGAGCAGATACACCACGGAAAAATACGCAGCACCGTAAAATCCGGCTTGGGAAATCGGCATGCCGTCATCCAGCTGCAGCGTGCGGTAAACGCCTTCTAGCAACAAAAACAAGGTGACAGCAGCAGTAAAGAACAGTGCCCAGATAAGCGGTGCCAGTATCCCCACGCCGGCCAGTGGAAACAGGTACAAAATAGCCAGACCACTCTTACTGCCGCCGGAAGCAAAATACAGCACAGAAATAATCGTCACGTCGACGGCGATCTGCGCCATCAGTTGCAACAGAAAGCGCTTACGGTAATAGATCTTGAGCAGGACAAAGGCGATGGCGGGAAACAGATAGGCAATCGACGCCGCGCGCACCCAAAAAAAATCTGCCAGCCAGAATTCCTTACCGGCTTTCAGGCTCAGGTACGCCAATAGTGTGATCGCCACCACCACCCGCGAGACATTGAGTGTTTGTAACGAGCGCCAGAAAGTCGCGCTAGCGCTGGAAGAAGAGGATGACAGGGAATGCATCTAAGCTAGTTTGGCATGCGCCGCACAACAAAATACTTTGTCGTCGCGGATGACCGCCTCGGACGCTGGAATATACAACTGACAATAGGCACAGCACAGCATCTTTTCAGCCTCGCCTTGCGCGCTGTTGCCAGCGCTGTCGGCGCTGCCAGTAGTGCTTGCTGCCATGGGCGACTCGGGCACCTCTGGCTCCGGCGCTGGTGCGGCCTGGCGGGCCCGCCCGGCTTGCCGCGTGGAAGACGGCAACTGAGTTTTTTTGCGCAAAGCAACAATCACCAGCACGGCCAGAATCAGCCACAGTAACAATTTCATGCCAGGCTCCGGTGTAACAAGACTTCCAGGACAAAACGGCTGCCGACATAGGCCATCAGCAGCGTGACGAAGCCCCCGAGGGTAAAGCTGAGCACCGTTTTACCGCGCCAGCCGCGCCATTGTCGCCCCGCCAGCAACACCCCGAACAGCAGCCACGACAATAAGGACAGCAAGGTTTTATGATCCCATTTGAAGGCCACTCCCAGGACTTGTTCGGAAAAAATCACGCCCGAAAACACCGTCAGTGTCAGCAAAATAAAGCCGAGCAGCACCAGCCGGAACAGTATTTTTTCCATGGTCATCAGGGCCGGCAAACGCTCAATGGCTGTGTTTAGCCAGTGCTGATGCTGGTTCCCACGTAATTTATGCAAATGCGCGTCTTGCAAAATCATCACCACCGCATGAAAAGCGGCAATCGTCAGGGTACTGTAGGCCAGCAAGGCGACCGCGATATGCCAGGGAAACATGGTTGTCTTGCCGGCTAAAGTAATCAGGTTACCCGGGAAAAACACCGGCAACACAGCCATTAGTGCGGCATTTGGCAGCAATAGCACTTTCAGGCCGTCCAGCGAGAAATTGCGGTTTTCCAGCCAATACACCAGCACAGAAATCCACAAGGCCGCCGACAGCATAGTGGCAAAGCCGACGCGCAAGCCCTCGCCAAAAAACACCATCGTCCACAAAGCAACGCCATGCACCAGCCACGCCAGCGCCGTCAGCGCCGGGTTAACAAGGCGCCGCTGGCCGGGAATGAGCGTGCAGGCCAGATACAGCGCCGCCGCCAGAAAAGATAAATAGGTTTGCATGGTTGAAGTTTACACCATGTCAGGGCAAATTTTCCAGCCTATGCCTAAGATGCCGCAGATGTGCGGCAGATGTGGCGCAGATGCGCAAGAAACAGAATGCTTCCTCGCCGGCAGAGCCAGGCCGGCAAGCTAAGTGGCCAGACGCACAGGCGCAAGAAAAAAGATCAAGCGTAGCAATTGTACTAATCGACTCAATTGCCCCGACAGAAGCCGCCAATATAAACAAAATACAGGCGACAACTTCGCCGGTGAGCGGCAATCACTATAATTTTTAGCCGATTGCCTGTTTAATGTGCATTCCTGAGAGGATGTGTCATTTATAATCAAGGCTTTAGCACACTACCAACATATATATATCATGGAATTAGCCAAGTCTTTTGAGCCCGCCGACATCGAAGCATACTGGCGCAATGAATGGGAACAACGCGGTTATTTCGCCGCCAGCATGGATGCATCCAAGCCGTCCTTCAGTATCCAGTTGCCCCCGCCAAATGTGACGGGCACCTTGCACATGGGGCACGCCTTCAATCAGACCATCATGGATGGCCTGACTCGCTACTACCGCATGCGCGGCCACAATACGGCCTGGATACCCGGCACCGATCACGCCGGTATCGCGACCCAAATCGTGGTGGAACGCCAGCTCGATGCACAAAAAATTTCGCGCCATGATTTAGGCCGTGAAAAATTCCTGGAAAAAGTCTGGGAATGGAAGGAAAAATCCGGCTCTAGTATCACCGGCCAGATGCGCCGCATGGGCGCTTCGGCTGACTGGAAGCGTGAATACTTCACCATGGATGCGCCACGTTCCAAAACCGTGACCGAGGTGTTTGTGCGTCTGGTCGAGCAAGGCCTGATCTATCGCGGCAAGCGTCTGGTCAACTGGGATCCGGTACTCGGGACGGCAGTGTCTGATCTGGAAGTAGTATCGGTAGAAGAAGACGGCTCGATGTGGCATATCCGTTATCCGTTTGCCGACGGCAGCGGCCACCTGACGGTTGCCACGACACGCCCGGAAACCCTGCTTGGTGACGTGGCGGTGGCGGTCGACCCTAGCGATGAGCGTTACGCGCATCTGGTAGGCAAGATGCTGAAATTGCCGCTGACGGACAGAGAAATCCCTGTCATTGCCGATGAGTATGTCGACAAAGACTTCGGTACCGGTTGCGTCAAGATTACGCCTGCGCATGATTTTAACGATTATGCGGTTGGCCAGCGCCATAAACTTGAACTGATCAGCATCCTGACGCTGGACGCCAAGATCAACGAGAACGCGCCCGCCTGCTATCAAGGGCTGGATCGTTTCGTCGCGCGCAAACAAATGGTGGCCGATCTGGATGCACAAGGCTTGCTCGATTCGGTCAAGCCGCACAAGCTGATGGTACCGCGCGGCGACCGCACCAATGTCGTGATCGAACCGATGCTGACCGACCAGTGGTTTATGGCCATGAGCAAACCAGCGCCCGAAGGCAGCCACTTCCCCGGCAAATCAATTGCCGAAGTGGCACTGGAAAAAGTCGCGAATGGTGAAATCAAATTCGTGCCGGAAAACTGGAGCACGACTTACAACCAATGGCTCAATAATATTCAGGACTGGTGCATTTCCAGGCAACTGTGGTGGGGCCATCAGATTCCGGCCTGGTATGGCGACAATGGCGAAATTTTTGTCGGGCGCGATGAAGCCGAAGCCAGCGCCAAAGCGGCGGCGGCGGGCTACACCGGTGCCTTAAAACGGGATGAAGACGTGCTCGACACCTGGTTCTCTTCGGCCCTGGTGCCGTTTTCCACCATGGGCTGGCCAGAGCAAACCGCTGACATGAAGCTGTTCATGCCGTCTTCAGTACTAGTCACCGGTTTTGACATCATCTTTTTCTGGGTAGCGCGCATGGTCATGATGACCGCGCACTTTACCGGCCAGGTGCCGTTTCACACCGTGTATGTGCATGGTCTGGTACGCGACTCCAGCGGCCAGAAGATGTCTAAATCCAAGGGTAACACCCTCGATCCGATTGACCTGATCGACGGCATCAGTGTCGATGATCTGGCGGCGAAACGCACCCTGGGCCTGATGAACCCGAAACAGGCATCGAGCATAGAGAAAGCTACCCGCAAAGAATTCGCCGACGGCATCCCCGCTTACGGCACCGATGCATTGCGTTTCACGATGGCAAGCTATGCTTCACTCGGTCGCAATATCAACTTTGATCTGGGGCGCTGCGAAGGCTATCGCAATTTCTGCAATAAACTGTGGAATGCCACCCGTTTCGTGCTGATGAACACCGATGGCAAAGACTGTGGCTTTGCTGCCGGCGTCACGGATGCGGATCTGGATTACTCGCAAGCCGACAAATGGATCATTTCGACCTTGCAACGCGCCGAAATGGAACTGGAAAAAGGCTTTGCCGACTACCGTTTCGACAATATTGCCTCGGCCATTTATAAGTTCGTCTGGGATGAATATTGCGACTGGTATCTGGAAGTGGCCAAAGTGCAAGTCCAGCACGGCACAGAAGCGCAGCAATGCGCCACCCGCCGCACCCTGTTACGGGTACTGGAAGTCACTTTGCGTATGGCCCATCCGGTGATCCCGTTTGTGACAGAAGCCTTGTGGCAAACCGTGGCGCCGCTAGCTGGTAAGCAATTAAATCCGGCTGGCGACTCGATCATGCTGCAAGCCTATCCGCTCGCCAACCCGGCCAACATCGACACGGCAGCCGAAGACTGGATGCACGGTCTGAAAGCCATGACCGATGCCTGCCGCAATTTACGTGGCGAAATGCAACTTTCGCCAGCGGTGCGCGTGCCGCTGTTATTGCAGGCCGCGAATGCTGGCGATAAAGCCCGTATGCAGTCATTTGCACCGTATTTGCAGGCACTGGCCAAGTTATCTGAAGTCCAGGTGATCGACACACTGCCGGAATCACCGGCACCGGTATCGATCGTTGGCGAGACCAAGCTGATGCTGCAGGTGGAAATTGATGTGGCGGCAGAACGCGAACGCCTATCCAAAGAAATCGCCAGACTCGACGCAGAAATTGCCAAGGCGCAAGCAAAACTGGGCAATGAAGCCTTCGTCGCACGGGCCCCAGCCCAAGTAGTTGCGCAAGAGCAAGAAAGAATGGCGAATTTCTCTGCTACGCTAGAGAAATTACGCGAACAGTTCGCCAAACTGCCTGTGGCCTGATGTCGTAGCTCTTAGCGCTTGTTGTCGTACCGGTGGTTTTTTTGATTGTTGTTATGGCTGTTGTTATTAAAGTAAAAGCTCTAAAAATTGTGTACCTGGTAAAAATGCCCGCCACGTACAATCACTTGACAATTTAAAAACTTTTATAAAAGTTAATACCATTCATAACGGAGACAACATGAAAAAACTGACGACAACAAGCGCTTTGATTGCCCTGCTTTCCTTCTCGATTACACCTCTGGTGCAGGCGCAGGAAAGCCCCAGCGGATTATGGAAAAGTGTCGACGATAAAACGGGAAAACCCAAATCGCTGATACGCATTACTGAAACCGGTGGCGAGCTTCAAGGCAAAATAGAAAAACTCTTTCGCGATCCTGACACCGAGCAAAATCCTAAATGCGATAAATGTGAAGGTGCCAACAAAGCCCAGCCGATTATCGGCATGACGATTTTGTTTGGTCTTAAAAAAGATGGCGACGAATATAACGGTGGAAAAATTCTGGATCCGGAAAATGGCAAGCTGTACAGCAGCAAACTGAGTCTGACCGATAACAATAAAAAACTCAGCGTCCGCGGCTATATCGGCGTATCGTTTATCGGGCGCAGCCAGACCTGGATACGCGAACAATAAAACAGCGGGGCAGAGACGGATACTGAAACAAGTGTCACAGGAAAAAATGGGAGCCGAGGTTCCCATTTTTTATGACCGTCATGTGCCTGGCAGCCAGACAAAAGCATGATAGAAAAACATTATATTAATTATTAAGCAATAATTAATATGTAAAAAGTAATAATTACTTATTACAAGCTTGATGTAGATCAGTGTCAGAAAATGCCAGACTTTTAGGATGGAAGAGGAAGAACCTTTCATTCATTTTTATTCTGGAGTCGACATGCAAGTAGAACATCATCCTTTATCTTTGGAATTTCCTGAATTTAAAGACGCTATTCACGCATTAAAATTAGGTAATGCCCATTTTTCCAAATTATTTGATGAATACGACAATACTGACAAGGCTATCAACCGCGCCGAAAATGGTGCCGATCATATAGGGGATGCGGCGCTGGAAGGCTTGAAAAAAGTACGTATCAGCCTGAAAGATCAACTATTTCAATTATTACAAAGCAACGCGAACGCCTGATTTTTAGCCGACGCCGCATCAATACAATGGACAGCTTGCTGTCCATTTTTCATTGAGAACGCTTAGCCCTGAACACGCTGCTATCGGCATAAAATGCGCTATCTTGTTGTGGCCACCAGCCGGGTATGCCCAATACCGGCAAAGGCGTGTAATCGGCAGTGCTCAGGCTGTGCGTGGCCAATTGCGCAGCGACCTGCGCATCCAGCCAGGCGCGCCGTTCTTCCCACTCCAGACTAAAAAATGCGGCATCAGCCCAGACCAGCCAGGTATGCGCGGTGATGGCTTTATAGGGTTTCACCAGCTTTTCCATTAAAGCGTGGCCAAAGCTCCAGACTTCGGCCTGAGGGCCAAACAGCCCGGCTTGCCCGACAAAAGCGGCATGCCACTGATGTTCCCGCAAATACTGCACTAAGTCACGACCGGCAACGCCGTCCTGCACTACCAGCAAAGCAGCATTTTCATCGAAGATGGTGGCGGCATCGCGTGCCGGACCGCGTGATTTACCTATTCCCAGGCTGGCGATCTGGGCCGCTTGCAGGGCATTAAGTTGGCGCTTTATGCGAGGAAACGTCAGCCACACCAGACCGTTAAAAAAATCGTGCAGGTTTTCGCGCGTTGGCACTCTGGCAGCGTCGCTGATATGGCTTTCGTAAGCCACGCCGTCTGGTAACTCTTCCTGCGGCACAAATTGCAATGCCATCTGACGATGATTATTAATGCCCTTACGTGCTGCCATTGCGTTGATTTGGGCACGCCAGTCCTGCGCCGCGATAAGTTGCGCCGCCGCTGGCCGCACCGTGCCAAACCAGGCTTGCGACCAGTCGATGCCGTCAAAAAAGCGTGGCACCCCGCCTGGATTATTCTGCAAGCATTTTCCAGTGTATGGTCTCACCGCCATTGAGCGGCACGATACTGGTATCGATAAAAGGCAATTCGGCAGGCAAGGTCCAGCTTTCGCGCTTGAGCGTAATCTTGCCGGTATTACGCGGCAAGTTGTAAAAAGCCGGGCCGTTAAAACTGGCGAAGGCTTCCAGCTTGTCCAGCGCACCGGCCTGGTCAAAGGCTTCGGCGTAAAGTTCCATCGCATGCAGCGCGGTATAACAGCCGGCACAACCGCAAGCATGCTCTTTTAAGCCTTTCGGGTGTGGTGCCGAATCGGTACCCAAAAAGAAACGGGCGCTACCTGAGGTGGCCGCTTGCAACAATGCCAGCCGGTGCGATTCGCGTTTTAAGACTGGCAGGCAATAATAATGCGGACGGATACCGCCTTTAAAAATTTCATTGCGGTTATACAACAAATGATGCGCGGTAATGGTGGCGGCGATCGGGCCGGAAGCCTCTGCCACATCCGCGGCCGCTTCGCTGGTGGTGATGTGTTCAAACACCACTTTCAGCTCGGGCATATCGTGACGCAAAGGTTGCAACACGCGCTCGATAAACACCGCTTCGCGATCAAATAAATCAATCTCCGGATCGGTAACTTCGCCATGTACCAGAAACGGCAGGCCGACTTCCTGCATGGTTTCCAGGGTTTTATAACACAGGCGCAAATCGCTCACGCCGGCATCCGAATTGGTGGTGGCACCGGCCGGGTAAAGCTTAACGGCGTGCACGAAGCCGCTGTCTTTAGCGCGGCGAATTTCATCCGGCGGCGTGTTATTGGTCAGATACAAAGTCATCAGCGGTTCAAACTGCATGCCCGGTGGCAAAGCAGCCAGGATGCGCTGACGATACGCGCCGGCCTGCTCGGTGGTCGTGACCGGCGGCTTGAGATTAGGCATGACGATCGCTCTGGCAAACTGCGCCGCAGTATGTGGTAACACGCTAGCCAATGCAGCGCCATCACGCAGATGCAGATGCCAGTCGTCAGGACGGGTGATGCTGAGTTCTTGAATGGTAGCGGGGGTGGCGGTAGTAGAGGTCATAGCAGCTCGCAGTTACAGAATGGCGACATTTTACCTTTTCTGCCCGATGACCAAGGAAAATTAACATACTCAGGCCAGCATATTTAAATACGCTCAGGAATCATCAGCAGCATGCAGCAGATGTTCTACATTTTTTGGGGAGTATATGCTTCCAGCTTTCGTAAAAAAGCCCCCCGAAGCGTGTTCGGGGGGCTTTGGTAAAACTCAAGCGGAACCAGGCTTACTTAACGTTGCACAAACATTGCACAAACATTGCACAACGTATGACAAGGTATGACAACTTAATGAATGATCTTTGCCAGGAAATCACGCGCGCGTTCAGAACGGGCTGCGGTAAAGAATTCATCCTTAGCGCAATCTTCCACGATCAAACCCTTGTCCATGAACACGATGCGATT
>JBBQNW010000105.1:0-9509 GCA_038330335.1 Burkholderiales bacterium
AGTTTGGGGGAGCTGATTTTGAGTGGTTGAGCGAGCATGAGGTCTTTGAGATGGGTCGGCGTACTGAATTAGTGCTGATGATAATGGCATTTTTTCAAATTTTACCTTGTTATGCCTGTGTTTTTCAAAATTATTGCTTATTTGTCCGAGGCTGGCCGAAAAAATAGCAGATGGCCGGCTGCCTTGCCTTGGCATGCCGGCAGGTCGGAAAAAAGCCGCTACCTGGCAAGCGTCGTTCGCCGCACAGCAGGCGGCCGCCTTCTTACTGGTCAATCCCGATTATGCAAACACCAGCTAGGCTTGCAGACCGATCTTTGCGGCCAGTTCCACCAAACGCAGCGCACTGGTGGGGCGGGTTTCGCAGATATTGACCTGCACCGGCACACGTTTGCCGGCCAGATCCAGGGCCAGCAGCGTGACTTCCAGTTTTTCTTGAAACGACAAGGTGCTGGCCGCGCGAGTTATTTTTTGTGTCAATGTAAATTTTCAGCAAAAATAGGCGCTTAGGGATAAAATTCCGGTATTTGCTTTACTTTTATTTTTGCTCTTTTGGGACAAAAGCCGTTGACCATTTCTTGATAAATGCCAGCCACATGCAAGCACTTATAGACCACCCACCACCGATGCCGCGTGAGCATCTCGCCAGCCAGATAAAAAATGTTTTCTTTGCCGAAAACTTATTTGATGCGATGTCTGATGTCGTTTTTTTCGTGAAAGACATTGAAGCGCGCTATGTGGTGGTTAATCAGACCTTGGTTGAGCGTTGCGGTGCCAAAAGTAAGCAGGCTTTGCTCGGGCATACCGCGGCAGAAGTCTTTCCTTCGTCCCTGGCGGTCAGCTATGAGGAACAGGATCAGCTGGTGTTGAGCGGGACCGAAGAATTGCACGATCAGTTAGAGCTGCATTTGTATCCGGACCGTGACCCCGGTTGGTGTCTAACCCAAAAAATTGCCTTACGCGATGCCAATAATGTCATTATCGGCTTGACCGGAACCTCGCGTGATCTGGCGATGCCGGATCAGCGTCATCCTGTGTATCACCGCATCGGTGCTGCGGTACGCCATCTGCATTCACATTATGGCGATGTCATTCATATGGCTGATCTGGCGCAAATCACTAATCTGTCAGTGGCGCAAATCGAACGCTATTTTAAGAAAATTTTTTCACTCACGCCGCGTCAGATGATCATCAAGATACGGCTTGATGCTGCTGCTGTCATGTTGGCAGATCCGGCCAACAGCATTACCGATATTGCCGCTGCCTGTGGCTACCATGACCATAGCGCTTTTTCGCGGGTGTTCAAAGCCACCGCCGGCATCAGCCCCAGCACCTACCGGCAGTTGTTACTCAATAAAGCCAAAAACGCTTGATGTCTTTTCTGGCTTACATGCAGGCCCGATAGACTTCGGCAATTGACACCTGCTTACTGCGCGCTTGTTCCACTCCGTTGACCGGCAAGCTCACCATGCCGTTTTTGAGAGCAAGCCGGCGATAGTCGTCACTGGCGACACCGGCATTGATGTGGGCCCGTAGTTCATCGTTCATGACCAATAATTCGTAAATCGCCAGCCGGCCTTTAAACCCGGTCTGACGGCAGCTTTTGCAGCCGGTGCTGTGATAGAACTTTTCGTGCTCATCGAGCATCAGGTTGTTGCGCACCAGTGCCGATATCGGCTCTTCTTCCAGACAGTCGGGGCAATTGCGCCGCACCAGTCGTTGGGCCAGCACCCCGATCACGGCAGAACGGATCAGGTAGGGGGCAATGCCGATTTCCATCAGCCTGACCAACGCACTGGAAGCATCATTGGTGTGCAGCGTGCTAAACACCAGATGGCCGGTCAGCGCACTTTCCACCGCGATTTTGCTGGTTTCCACGTCACGCATCTCGCCTATCATGATGACATCAGGGTCGTGCCGCAAAATGTGTCGCAGGGCTTGCGGGAAGCCAAAATTAATCGCCGGATTGATCTGAATTTGCCGCGTGTTCGCCAGTTCGTATTCAATCGGGTCTTCGACTGTGATGACGTTGATGTTGTCTTTCTCAACCTCTTGCAGCGCGGCATACAGGGTTGTCGATTTGCCCGAGCCAGTCGGCCCGGTGACCAGAATGATGCCGTAACTACGTTTAAGTAAATCGAGAAAACGCTCTTTGTCATTGGCCTTAAAGCCGATCTCATCGACCGAGCGCAAGCCTTGGTTTTTATTTAATATACGGATAACGATACTTTCGCCGTATTGCACAGGAATAATCGAGACCCGCAGATCGACTGACTGGGTCTTGTCTTTGATGCGAATGCGGCCGTCTTGTGCCAGTCTGTGTTCGGCGATATTCAAGCTCGACAAAATTTTAATGCGGCTGACGACAGCCGGCAGCAAACTGTTTTTGAATTGGCGTATCGAGAGCAGACTGCCATCAATCCGGTACAGCAGTTCAAAGGTTTTTTCACTCGGGCGAATGTGAATGTCCGAAGCGCGCTGATTAATCGCATCAAGAATAATCGAACTCACTAGCTGTACCAGCGGCGCCTGTTTTGCCAGTTGCTCGGCATCACGCCAGATCCGCTGTTCGTCAATTTGCTCCGGCGCCGGAATGTCTAGCTCCTGTACGGTTTGAAAGGCCTGATAATTGATCTTGATCGCCTGTTCGATGTCGGCGCCGGACGCCAGCACAAACTGCACCGCATGCTCGACCGTAAACCGCAGCAACTCTAATGCTTGCGTACTGGGCAGATTGGCCGTGGCAAGGATGAGTACCTGGTCTTGAAACATCAGTGGCATCACGCCCAGGCTGCGCACCAGTTCCACCGGCAATAAATGCGTGATTTTGGTGTCGACCTCAAATTCGTCGAGTGCCACCCGGGGCAAATCCAATGTTTCCAGAACGGAACGCTCAATGTCTTCTTTACTGATGAAGCCCATGTCAATCAGGATTTCGCCCAGTTTTTTGGTCGGTGAGACGCTTTGCCGGCTCAGCGCCCGACGTAAATTGTCGCCGGTGATCAATTTTTCTGTGAGT
Source organism: Burkholderiales bacterium (assembly GCA_038330335.1). Classification (GTDB taxonomy): domain Bacteria; phylum Pseudomonadota; class Gammaproteobacteria; order Burkholderiales; family Burkholderiaceae_D; genus Undibacterium. The sequence continues at coordinate 3,017 of JBBQNW010000105.1, forward strand.
AAAAACTGCCCCAGTTTCTGGTGATATTTTTTTTGCGTACGCAGCAGAGTTTCCAGCTCCTGAGAATTTCTGGCTAAGTGGCTGTGATTTGAGGTGCTGCTGATAAGCGCATGGTCCATGGTGAATTTCTTTCGTGCAAAGCGGGGGACGATGCCTGATTCTGGCATGCGCTCCGGGTAAATTTATTGTTTAAAATCAAGAGTATCGGCGTCGCCCGACTTTTTGTGTCAGATGTCTGATGGCCGCCACACCAGGACCGATATCTGATCAGGGCAGCGTTGACAATTGATGTCATCAGATGGCATATCCATAGAACAAAATCAGGCATTCGATTTGAAACAGGTGCAGAATGCCAGAGGTGGTCAGGATGATGTTTTAACCATAAACGTCAGCTTTTTGAATTATATTTAGTACTAAATATAGAAAGTAAGTTCACTCGCGCTTACGCCGATATTCACTATCGCGTATGGCGCAACTCGCAGTTTGATTGATTTTGTATCATGTCGATTGAACAAAACAATCTGGAGTCGCGCTCCAGACTTTAGTTTGTAAAACCAGATGAAGGAGTTGCCATGACCGACATGAATGCGTATCTGAAGCTGATGGTAGAGCGATCTGCCTCTGACCTGTTTTTGACCACAGGCGCACCGCCCGGCATTAAAATCGATGGCGTGGTGCATGCCCTGGATGCGCCTAAACTGGCGGTGGGCGAAGTGAAAGACATGGCTGAACGCATCATGACGGCACAGCAAAGGAAAGATTTCGCCTCCAGCATGGAATGCAATTTTTCATGGTCCTGCAAAGACCTGGGGCGTTATCGCATTAATATTTACCATCAGCGTGGCGAAGTCGCGATGGTGATGCGTATGATTAATTCAAAAGTTCCTGATTTTGCCGCCCTGGGCTTACCACCCAAAGTGGCCGAGCTGGCCATGTTGAAGCGCGGTCTGGTATTGGTCGTGGGGGCGGCCGGTTCGGGTAAAAGCACGACGCTGGCAGCGATGATCCGACATCGTTCAAGTCATGCCGACGGACACATCCTGACCATAGAAGATCCTATCGAATTTCTTTTTAGCCATAGCAGGTCGATGGTCGACCAGCGCGAAGTCGGTATCGATACTTTAAGTTTTGGCGATGCGCTGCGCAATGCCCTGCGGGAAGCGCCGGATGTCATCATGCTGGGCGAAATTCGTGACCGCGAAACCGCGCAACACGCGATCGCCTATGCCGAAACCGGCCATTTGTGTGTCTCGACCATGCATGCCAATAACGCCAATCAGGCCATCGACCGGTTGATTAATTTCTTCCCTGAAAGCGCCCATAAGCAGATCTTGATGGACTTGTCGATGAACCTGAAAGCGGTCGTTTCGCAGCGCCTGATTCCGGCAATCCGGCAAAAGCGGGTGCTGGCGGTGGAAATTTTATTGCAAACCGCTTTTATTGCCGATCTGATGCAGCGCGGCCGGCTGAATGAAATTAAAGCCGAGATGACGAAAGCCAATGAAGTGGGTATCGTCACTTTTGACCAGTCCTTGTTTGCCTTGTATCAGGCCGGAAAAATCAGCCGTGAAGACGCCGTGGCAAATGCCGATTCGACCACCGACCTGTCATTGAAAATCCGTTTGTCGGCGCAGCATACGACTGCCGGGGCACCGGCATTGACTGTGGGGGCTGCGTCGAACCAGTCGTTTTGATAAATCATTTTGATTTAGTTAGCGGTCGCTCTGATGCTCCCCCGGCATCGGTAAATGTGCTGCCAGTGGCGATAGCGATGTAGCAGGCAGTAGCAATGATGAGCTCATTCATAAGCGTATTTTGCGCTGAATTTAGTACTGTATTTTGCGCTGAATTTATTACTGAATTTAGCTCTGAAATTAGCTGCCATCAAGCCCGTATACCCCAGATAAACGGGTCGCGTTCATCGAGCAATAAGCTCGCCTCTGCGTTGACAAATGCCCGCCCGGTAATGCTGGGTAAAATCGCCGCAGGTGGAAGCTGGGCGGTGTGCCGGTAGCTGCCTTCAAACACGCTGCCGATGATGCTTTCCTGACGCCAGAGTGCGCCCTCGGCCAGCTTGCCGTCTGCCGCCAGACAAGCCAGTTTGGCGCTGGTGCCGGTGCCGCAGGGTGAACGGTCGAAGGCTTTGCCAGGGCAGAGTACAAAGTTACGGCTATCGTTGTCAGCCGACACCGGAGGCCCGAATAATTCTATGTGATCAATCAGTGCGCCGCCCACGCCGGTGACGCCGTTGTCTTCCAGTGCCTGCCGGACGCGCCAGCAAAAATCAGCCAGTGCATCGACCTGGTTCAGATGTAATTCCTGGCCATGCCCGGCGATCAGAAAAAACCAGTTGCCACCCCAGGCGACATCACCCGTGACGCGCCCGATACCAGGCACCTCAACCGTGACTTGCTGGCGGTAGCGGTAGGCCGGTACGTTATGCACCGTCACGCTCTGGTCGGTATGCAATTCCACTTCAACGATGCCAACCGGGGTTTCTATTTTGTGGCGACCTGCAGCAATTTTATTCTGATACGCGAGCGTCGCAACCAGGCCTATCATGCCGTGGCCGCACATCCCCAGATAAGCAACATTGTTGAAAAAGATGACGCCGGCGACACAGTCAGGATCATGCGGCGTACCTGCCAGCGCCCCCACCATCACATCTGAACCACGCGGTTCGCAGACCACGGCACTGCGGAAATGGTCAAATTTTTCTTTAAAAAGTTGTAAGCGTTGCGCCAGAGGGCCGTCGCCAAGCTCGGGGCCGCCGGCGATCACCACGCGGGTCGGTTCGCCGCCGGTATGAGAATCGATAATGGATATTTTTTTCATGGCATCAGCTTACAAGAGGCAGAGGGCGGCTGTCTTGACAAAATCGGCGTGATTAATGCCGAAATCGGCACAATGCCATTCGTATCGTTCAGCTAAGCTTTCTTGCCATGCGATAATATCAACCGACACCACTCACCGCTTTGATGCCATCTGCATGAATTTTATTCCAGTAACCGCCAAGCCTGCTTCACCCGATCTGGTCAGCCGGCGCCTGATCATGGCTGTGTTGCTGTCAATCGTCGTGCATGCGCTGGTGTTGTCCCTGCAATTTGGCGTTCCCGGGCTGGCATTGCCGGGGCTGGAGCTACCCTGGAGTAAGCACCGTGCCGAAATAGCACCGCTGAGCATACAGTTGGCGCCGGCCAATGCCGCGCCAGCCTCGCCAGCCGCAGCAACCTCAATGCTAACGCCCGTGTCAGGGGTGTTGCCAACGCCGGCCATGATGTCGGCTTCTCAAGCAACACCTGCCAGTAGCACCATTACCATGTTGGCTGCCGCACTTGAACCCGCTGTTCAGCCAATTTCTGCACCCGTTGGTACGTCGGTTCCTAAGCCCGCGATTGCCAAACATAAAACTGCTGGCAAGAAAAATCAGGCAGACACTGCACGCCCTCAGCCTCAGTTACGAGAAACCGCCGATAGCCCGGTGCGACTCATTACCCAGGATCAAAACCGTGACGACAGCTTTGTCGTGCCTTTGCCCAGCCCGGAAGAGCCGGTGCATGTGGCGCAGGATAATAAAGACGCGACATATCAGGCCGGTGTGGCGGCAGAATTGGCTGTGGCACCTGAGCCGACCGCCGATATCGAGCGGGCTGCAGAGCTCGCTGCAGAAGCGCTGCGTGCCGCCGAGTTGACGGCACTGAAAGCGCGTGCACAAGCAAAGGAAACAGAACGCGTCAGAAAGCAAGACAATGAAAAAATAATTGCCCAGGCGCATCAGCTGGCAGAGCAGCAAAGCAAGCGTCAGCAGGATGAGCTACTGGCAACCCAAGCAACCCAAGCAACCCAAGCAACCCAAGCGCTAGCGGCACAAGCCGAGCAGTTGAAACAGCAGTTGAAACAACAGGCCACGCAGTTGGCTGAAGACAAGCGCAAGCAAGATGCACTGACCCAGCTCGCGCAAAAACAATTACTGGCCGAACAGCAAAGCAAACGTCAGCAGCAGGATGCTTTGCGTGCGGAGGCGGCGCGCACTCAGGAGTTGCAACGTTCGGAGGAATTACGCCAGCAGCAACTCGCGACTAAGTTGGTAAATGAGTTGGCAAGTGAGCAGGCCAACGAGCAGGCAGCACGCCGACGGATGCAGGAGCAGGCCAACGAGCAGCAGAAACTGGCAATGCAAGCCGCACTACGCCAAAAACAGGCAGAAGATGCGGCCGCAAAGCAGCAAGCGGAAAAACAGCAAACGGACGCGCTGGCAGCCAGACAACAAGCGGAAGAACTGGCAGCGAAAAAAATCCAGCAGCAGAAAATGGAAGAGCAAAAAATAGCCGAGCAAAAAATAGCTGAGCAAAAAATAGCTGAGCAAAAAATAGCCGAGCAAAAAGTAGAACAAGTCGCCGCCCGGCAACGCAATGCCGAACGTGAGCGTGAACTTGAACGTGAACTTGCGCACGAGCGGATGTTGGCGGCGCAGGCTGCCGCTAACAATGCGCTCAGCGCCGGGCGCGCTACCGCTGCGAGCGGCACGACCGGCACTGCCGATGCGACAACGGGTGCCACGCCGGTAGCGGGCAATCTGGTTTTACCTAAAGATATGTTCAGCAGCGATCTGGCCAATCGCGCTAAAGAGCAAATACGCAAGGTAGATTTTTTGCGTGGTACGCCGCCCGTGGTGCGCCAGTCCGGCTTGGATGACCGGGCGCGCCGTCGCAGCATTCTTGGCAATATCGATCGCGAGGTGCCCTTGCGCATGTACGTCGATAGCTGGCGACAAAAGATTGAACGTAATGGCAACCTAAACTATTCGCAGCTGGCCAAAGACAAGGCACGTGGCGATCCGGTCGTGGTGGTGGCGCTACGCAGTGATGGTAGTGTGGAAGAGGTGACTATCGTGCGTTCCAGTGGCCGTGCTGATCTGGATGAAGCGGTGCGGCGCATAGTCCGGGTGAACGCGCCGTATGCGGTTTTTCCGCCCAATATCGCAGCCAAATACGACGTCATAGAAATACGCAGGGTATGGAATTTTGAGGAAACTTTAAAACTTCTGGAAGAAGTGCGCTGACCCGCAGTGCCTGAACCAGATTGCGTCATGCAGCATCGTGGTTTTCACCTTACACTGATGAAATTCAGGTTTTTTGTTTGTCCTGTCACCAGTTTTTTTCATCTGTGTTGCCACCGATTGACTGCCATTTGCTACGCAATTGCGCTGCCAGCAGCATCCTGGCGCGTTATTGTTCCGTTATTGTTCCGTTATTGTTCCGTTTTTCTTCCCGTATTTTTTCTGAGCACATCAACTATGCGTATCTTCATCACAGGTGGTACCGGCTTAATCGGCCGGCGATTATGTCTGGCATTGAGTGCCGCCGGCCATGAGCTGACAGTACTGAGCCGGCAGCCGGCCTCGGTGCCGGCAAAATGCGGCGCGACGGTGAAAGCCATAGGGTCACTCAATGAATGGCCGGCAGACCAGTTTTTCGATGCTGTGATTAATCTGGCGGGAGAACCGATTGTCGACGCTCGCTGGAGCGCCGCACGCAAACAGACATTATTAGGTAGTCGTGTCGCGCTCACCGAGCAATTGGTCATGCGTATGGTGCAATCGGCGCATCCGCCTGCGGTCATGTTAAGCGGCTCGGCGATTGGCTACTATGGCGACAGAGCAGACCAGGAGCTAGATGAAACTGCTGCCGCGGCTGATGATTTTTCTGCCCGTCTGTGCCTTGCCTGGGAGGCGGCTGCGGCCAAAGTGACACGCGCCGGTACCCGTTTGTGCCTGCTTCGCACCGGGCTGGTGCTGGATGCCCATGGTGGCATGCTGCAAAAGCTGCTACTGCCATTTAAGCTGGCCCTGGGTGCCAGACTCGGTGACGGGCGCCAATGGATGAGCTGGATACACATAGATGATTATGTCGCCATGGTACTGTTGCTGTTAAACGATGCACAGGCCAGCGGTGCGTTTAATATGACAGCGCCGCAGCCGGTCACGAATGGGGAATTTACCCGCACTTTAGCCGCCACCCTGCAACGTCCGGCGCTGTTTGTCGCGCCGGCAGCCTTGCTGCGCCTGGCGATGGGCGAAATGGCGGTATTGTTGCTGGGTGGGCAAAGGGTGCTGCCAAAGAAGATGCTGGCGATGGCTTATGTATTTCGCTATCCGACGCTGGCATCGGCCTTAAGTGCTTTGCTGAAAAAATAAGCGCTAGTGGTTGGCTGCTGGGCTCTTTTGCTTGAGTCGCGGACAGCGTCAGTTGCGTCATCAGGGCGTCAAGCAAATAGTAAGCAGTTAGTGAGCAGTTAGTGAGTTCGTCGTGAACAATGAAATGAAACTTGATCCGGCCATTGCCGCACCGTCAGTAACTACCAAGCGCGCAAGCTGTCCGCGCTGTCTGCGGCCGCAGACCGGGTGTATCTGCGCCTGGATCAGCAGTAGTACACCAAAGATTGAAGTCCTTATTTTGCAGCACCCGCTGGAAGTGCAGCAGTCCAAGGGCAG
>JBBQNW010000106.1:0-9476 GCA_038330335.1 Burkholderiales bacterium
GCACCGAAAGGCTCATCCATTAGCAAGACTTTAGGTTCGATCGCCAGGGCTCGGGCAATACCGACACGCTGCTTCATGCCGCCCGAAATCTCATTGGGCCGCTTGCTCTCGGCATGCGTCAAGCCCACCAGGGACAGCGCCTGCATGCTGCGCTTTTGCAGTTTAGTTTTGTTTTCGGTCGCCCCGAACACCCGCTCTACCGCCAGATACACGTTCTCGTAACAGGTCAGCCAAGGCAGTAAAGAATGATTTTGAAACACCACACCACGTTCCGGTGACGGGCCGGCAATTTCGCGATTGGCGCACAACAAGGTGCCGGAAGTGGCTGGCGTCAGGCCGGCAATCAGGTTCAGCAAGGTCGATTTGCCGCAGCCGGAGTGACCAATCAGAGTGATAAATTCGCCTTTGCGCACATTCAGGTTAATGTCCCGCAGGGCATGAAAATCCCCTTTTTTGGTATGAAAAACCATCTCGGCATGATTGATCGCAATGTATTTCGCGTCCAGATTATCCATGTTCGTTTTCATGTTTATGCTCCCACATCTTCATAGGTAAAGGCGCGTGCCACGGCGACCAAAATTTGTTCCAGGATCAGGCCAACCAAGCCGATGACGACAATGGCAATGATGATATGCGGTACGTTCAGATTATTCCATTCATCCCACACCCAGAAGCCGATACCAACACCGCCGGTCAGCATTTCTGCCGCCACAATCACTAGCCAGGCAGTACCAATGGCCAGGCGCACACCGGTCAGCATGTACGGCAGTACCGACGGAAATAAGATGCGCGTCATGATCTTCCACTCGGACAGATTCAATACCCGTGCCACGTTCATGTAATCTTGCGGCACGCGCTGTACGCCGATGGCGGTGTTGATGATCATTGGCCAGATTGAGCAGATAAAAATAGACCAGATCGCCGCCGGATGGGCTGATTTAAATACCAGCAAACCGATCGGCAACCAAGCCAGTGGCGAGACCGGTTTCAATAAGCTGATAATGGGGTTAAACATGCCGGATAAAAATTTGAAGCGGCCAATCAGAAAGCCCAGCGGGATACCGACCACCGCCGCCAGCCCGAAGCCGACAGCGACCCGTTTTAAGGACGCATAAATATTCCAGCCTATGCCCTGGTCGTTCGGCCCCTTTTGATAGAAAGGATCAGAAAATACCTTAATCGCCTCTTGCAAAGTGAGCCACGGCGAAGGAAAAGTATCGTTTTTTACCGCGATAATCTCCCAGATCAGGATCAGTAAGCCAATACCTAGTAAGGGCGGCAGTACACTAAGAAAAAACGGGCGTAGCGATAATTGGCGCCTGGGTTTACTGCTGACAGAGTTGGCTGCAGCGGCCGGCGTTGTTGCTGTTGTTACGGTTGCTGCTGCTGTTACGGTTGCTGTTGCTGCTGCTGTTACGGTTGCGGATGCTGTTGCGGATGCAGCAGCCGATTCGCGCAGAACGCCATGTACTAAGGTCGTCATGATGATTCCTTATGCTTTGATCTTGAACGACGCTGCGTAAGCCGCCGGGTTTTTACCATCCCAAACTGTGCCGTCCATCAGCTTACTGGTACGCATCACCTCTTTTGGCACAGAGACCTTTGCCATCGCCGCGGCATCTTTATAAATGTCGATACGATTGACGGCTTTGGCCACGGCCAGATAATCCGGATCGGTTTTCAGCAGACCCCAGCGCTTGTGCTGGGTCATAAACCACATTCCATCCGACAGATAAGGGAAGTTCACCGCACCGTCATTAAAAAACTTCATATAGTTAGGGTCGTCCCAGGTCTTGCCCATGCCATTTTGATAGCGCCCCAGAATACGTTGGTTAATCACATCGACCGAGGTGTTGACATACGACTTATCGGCAATGGTTTCTGCCATCTTGTTTTTATTCATCAACGAGGCATCTATCCAGCGGCTCGCTTCTAAAATCGCAGCCGTCATGGCGCGCGCGGTATTCGGATATTTATTGGCAAATTCAGCCGTCGTCCCCAATACTTTTTCCGGATGGTCTTTCCAGATATCCTGGGTGGTAGCGGCGGTGATGCCAATACCATCGGCTATCGCGCGGTGATTCCAGGGCTCGCCGACACAATAGCCATCCATATTTCCGACCCGCATATTTGACACCATTTGCGGTGGCGGCACGGTGATGACTTTGGCGTCTTTCATCGGGTTGATGCCATGCGCGGCCATCCAGTAATACAGCCACATCGCATGGGTGCCGGTCGGAAAGGTTTGGGCAAAGGTGTATTCGCGCTTATCGGTTTGCATCAGTCTGGCCAACCCGGCACCATCAACCGCGCCCTTATCGGCCAGCTTTTTAGACAGGGTGATCGCTTGTCCGTTATTGTTTAGCGTCATTAACACGGCCATGTCTTTTTTATTGCCACTAACCCCCATTTGCACCCCGTACAGCAAGCCATACAAGACATGCGCGGCATCGAGCTCGCCATTGACCAGCTTGTCACGCACACTGGCCCAGGAAGACTCTTTCGTTGGCACAATCTTGATACCGTATTTTTTATCGAAGCCAAGTACCGATGCCATCACCACCGAAGCGCAATCGGTCAGGGGAATAAAGCCTATGCGTACCTCTTCTTTTTCTGGTTTATCGGAACCTGCGGCCCAGACGCCGCCGGTGCGCAGGCCCATCATGCCGGCACCGGAAACCAGCGCCGCGCTTTGCAGAAAGCCACGACGGCTAAGGCTGCTAAGGCTATTAACATCGGCAGCGATCGTTTCATTGCTTTTGGCACCTACAGATGTGGCCGGCGACGTTACATTGAGCTCGTCGTTGGCATTGTTGTTTGACTTGGTATTGAATTTAACTTCACGCATGTCGGTACTCCAGCTATAAAAATTATTTTGCCAATAAAAAAAGGCGCCTTACCACACCGGATAAACCGTGTGAGAAGACACCTTTGTCTTGGGAACCGACCGCCGTTAGCCTGGTTCACCGTTTTGCGCCAGCATTGGCGCTTACCTACGTATTAGCAATTGCTGTGCCAGCGATTTTTTCTACTGCCTAGCACCCGCGTTCCTATTTACACCCGCTTTGGCACCAGTTTACAAACAAAAAATTGCACTGCCGTGGCGCAGCGCACCATTTCTGCGCGCGCCCTGCACGTCTTGGTGCTGGCTAGTGCGTTGCCAACTTATGTTGGCCTCGTCCACTGAGGATTCGCTCTGGCTTAGGGTTCAGGCAGCGATGCACGCTTTTACCGGGGTGGCCTGCCCGTTCCGGCAGGCCGGGCAATTTTGCGTCAGTGCGCCATCTTGCTATCAGCCGCCCAACAGATCGGCCACATCCAGAACTCTCTGGGCCAGATCTGCCAGTTTCAAATTTTTTTCCATCGCCTGCTTGCGCAGTTTTTGATACGCATCGTTCTCTGATAAATGATGGCGTTCCATCAACAGCCCCTTGGCGCGCTCAATGGTTTTGCGCTCGGCCAGTTTGGCCTTGGTGTCAGACAATTCAGAACGAAGTTTTTGATCCGCATGAAAACGCGCCATTGCCACATCCAGCACCGGCTTGATGCGTTCGGTGTGCAAACCCGCCACCACATAGGCAGAAACGCCCGCTGCCATGGCGACCGCCATCTTGCTCTGATCGCCATCCTCGGTAAACAATACAATCGGGCGCGGGGCGTCGCGCGTCGCCAGTACCATATGTTCCAGCACATCGCGCGCATCTGATTCGGCATCGATGATGATCATATCGGGCTGCAATTGCGCGATCCGTTCGATCAGATACAGGTCGCCGGGAATCACCGCAATAATGTTGTAACCGGCCTGCAGCAGACCGATACGCAGAGCGCGTGAGCGCGCCAGTTGTGCCTGGGCGTGCGCCTCTTGTTCATTTTCTAGCTGGATCACGGTATTGACGACCACGATCCTCAGGCTGGGTGCTTTCATGGGTTGATCCGGTTGATTGATGCTCATACGCTGCTTAGGACCTATAATCTTGTTTATTGTGCTGCGCTTACCGACTTTATATCGAATGATGAAGCAATAAGCGCACCATCATTGTCTTTTTTACCTATCTCCATAAGAAACCACTGTTAATGATAGTTCTCGGTATTGAATCTTCCTGCGATGAAACCGGTCTGGCGCTGTATGACACCGAGCACGGTCTGCTGGCGCATGCGCTGCACTCGCAAATCGCCATGCATCAGGAATACGGCGGCGTCGTGCCTGAACTGGCCTCACGCGACCATATCCGGCGCGCCCTGCCCTTACTCAATGAGGTACTGACAACGGCTAAACTAGATAAACATCAGATCGATGCGATTGCCTATACCCAGGGCCCGGGTCTGGCGGGTGCGCTGCTGGTCGGTGCCTCGGTTGCCTGTGGTCTGGCCATGGCGCTAGATAAGCCGATACTGGGCATACATCACCTGGAAGGCCATTTACTGTCGCCGCTGCTAGCGAGTAAGCCGCCGGAGTTTCCTTTTATTGCACTCTTAGTCTCCGGCGGACATACCCAGCTGATGCGGGTGGACGGCGTTGGCCGCTACCAGTTACTAGGTGAGACACTCGATGATGCGGCCGGTGAAGCCTTTGATAAATCGGCCAAATTATTGGGCCTTAGCTACCCCGGCGGGCCGGCGATTTCACGCATGGCAGAATTCGGTGACCCGGCGGCGTATCAGTTTCCGCGCCCGATGTTGCATTCCAAAAATTTAAACTTCAGCTTCTCCGGCCTGAAAACGGCCGTGCTGACGGTCGTCAAGAACCATCCGGCGAATATCTGCGAACAAGACAAAGCCAATATCGCACGCGGCTTCGTCGATGCGCTGGTGGATGTGCTGGTGGCTAAGTCCATGACGGCGCTCAAAGAATCCGGCTTAAAACGGCTGGTGATTGCCGGTGGCGTGGGCGCAAATCAGCAACTACGCACCGCGCTGAACGCCGCCGCGGCCAAACGACGTTATCAGGTGTACTACCCGGAACTGGAATTTTGCACCGACAACGGCGCTATGATTGCCTTTGCCGGCGCTATGCGGCTGAAAAACAATCCGGCGCTGGCCACCCGCGATTACGGCTTCAACGTAAGGCCGCGCTGGCCTTTGCATGAGCTCGATGCCGCATAAAAATGCAGCATAAAAATGCAGTATAAAAATGCGGCATAAAAATGTGCAGAAGTGAGGCCTTGATACTCTTATCTGAGACTGGGCTTGCTGCTGGCACGCTGGCTGGATTGGCAAGAAAAACAACACGTGCAGTGTTCATGCGCCGTTTCAGGGCAAATGCGGCCAGAAGCCGCATGAACAGTGCCTTATCTATTTTTAATTTACGCCTGCCGGCTGCCGGCAGCGCGGTCCACCCCGGCAGTATTGCTGATGCACGGCAGCAAAGCCGCGCTTAGTCCCGTTTTCACTGATATTTTCACCGGCAAACGCTGTTAAAATAGCGCCTATCTTCGTTTATAAAAAGTGCACCAACCATGACCCGCCAGCTGTTCGTTACCACTGCCCTGCCTTACGCCAACGCCCCTTTCCATCTCGGCCACATCATGGAATACATCCAAGCCGATATCTGGGTCAGGCATCAGCGCATGTCGGGTAACGAGGTGCATTTTGTCGGCGCCGATGATGCCCATGGCGCACCGATCATGATCGCGGCCGAAAAAGCCGGTATTACGCCGCAAGAATTTGTCGCGCAGATTGCCTCTGGACGGAAGCAATATCTGGACGGTTTCCATATCGAGTTCGATAACTGGCATTCGACCGACGGCATCGAAAACCATCAGCTCTCGCAAGACATTTATCGCAAACTGAAAGCTGCCGGTTTTATCACCAGCAAAACCATAGAACAGTTTTATGATCCGGTCAAAAACATGTTCTTACCAGACCGCTACATCAAGGGCGAATGCCCTAAATGCGGCGCCAAGGATCAGTATGGTGATTCTTGCGAAGTCTGCAGCGCGGTATATGCGCCGACCGAAGTCGTCAAGCCTTACTCGGTACTGACCGGCGCCACACCGGTGATGAAATCGTCTGAACACTTTTTCTTCAAATTATCAGACCAGCAATGCGTCGACTTTTTGCGCGGTTGGGCCTTGCAGGATAATCGTCTGCAATCAGAAGTAGCTAACAAATGCAAAGAATGGCTGGAAGGCGACGGCGGCCTGGGTGACTGGGACATCAGCCGCGATGCGCCGTATTTTGGCATCGAAATTCCTGACCAGCCAGGCAAATATTTTTACGTCTGGCTTGATGCGCCAGTCGGTTATCTGGCCTCGCTAAAAAATTATTTCGGCAAAATCGGGCGTGATTTTGATGCCTTCATGGCGGACCCGACGACTGAACAAATCCATTTCATCGGCAAGGACATCACTTACTTCCACACCCTGTTCTGGCCAGCCATGCTGAAATTTTCCGGCTACAAAACGCCGGACAATGTGTATGCCCACGGTTTTGTCACGGTCTCCGGCGAAAAAATGTCGAAGTCGCGCGGTACCGGTATCTCGCCGCTGCGTTATCTGGAAATCGGTATGAACCCGGAATGGCTGCGCTATTATTTCGCCGCCAAACTCAATGCCAAGGTAGAAGATCTGGACATGAATCCGGATGATTTTGTAGCCCGTGTGAATGCCGACCTGATCGGTAAATACGTCAATATCGCCAGCCGTGCAGCGGGCTTTATCACCAAGCGTTTTGATGGCGTGGTGACGACCGACTGGGCCACAGACGACGACGCCTTCATCAACCGGCTGCGCCAGGTCGCGCCAGAGATTCACGCCCTGTTTGAAGGCCGCGAATACGGCAAAGCCTTGCGCGCCATCATGGATCAGGCCGACATCATCAATGCCTACGTCGACGCCAACAAGCCTTGGGAACTGGCCAAAAAACCTGAAAATGATGCCAAGTTACAGGAAGTCTGCAGCCGTTTGCTGGAAGCATTCCGGATTCTGACGATCTTTTTAAAACCGGTCTTGCCACATCTGGCACAACAGGTCGAAGCACAATTAAACATCGCGCCTTTGCAATGGGCCAGCGTCACGACGCCGTTGCCGCACCAGCATCAGATCCAGCCGTATGTCCATCTGATGCAAAGGGTTGATCCTAAACTGTTTGATGTATTATTCGATGCCCCGGTAGCAGCTACTGCGCCAGCAGCCGAAGTTACTGCTAACGCCCCAGCGGATGTAGCGATAACGGCAACAGCGACTAACGACGCAAGCAGCATTGCCACTGGCGACGCGATCGAAGAACTTGCCCCGGAAATCAGCATTGATGACTTTGCCAAAGTCGATCTGCGCATCGCCAGAATTGTTAACTGCGAACAGGTTGAAGGCTCCAGCAAACTCTTGCGCCTGACGCTGGACGTGGGCGAAGGCCGCACCCGTAATGTGTTTTCCGGGATCAAGTCGGCTTATCAAGCGGAACAACTGATCGGTAAATTTACCGTCATGGTAGCCAATTTAGCCCCGCGCAAGATGAAGTTCGGTATTTCGGAAGGCATGGTATTGGCCGCATCCGCTGCCGATGAGAAAAGCCACCCTGGTCTGTATATACTCGAAGCCTGGCCTGGTGCGCAGCCGGGCATGCGGGTTCGCTAATCTGCCAACCGCCAATAGCCAATAGCCATAGCCAATACAGGGTCATCATCGCCATGGATGTACTGATACGCGAAGCCACACCGGACGATGCGCAACTGATCGCGCATCTGACCAGACTTTGCTGGCAAGACAAGGTGGCGGCAAGTTCCAGCGGCCATCAGGAAACCGTGGCCAGAGTGGCCACTGACTTACAACACGGTGGCGGCTTTGTCCTGTTGGTCAATGAGGAACCAGCAGGCTCGGTACGCTGGTTGCCCATGGAAGCCGATAGCGGCACCTGGGAAATGTTGCGCATGGGCGTGCTGCCGTCTTTTAGAGGTAATGGCCTGTCACAGCATCTGCTGGAGGCGGTGATTCATCATGCGCAAACAACCGGCGTGGAACAGCTGCGTCTGGGCGTACGGGTTGATCAGCCACGCTTACTCGACCTGTATGCGGCCTATCATTTTGAACTGGCACCGGAACTGGAATACTCACACGCCAACCCCGCCGAAGCTGCGCCCAATGTCATGCGCCGCTTCTTAAAAAGATAGCCCGCACACAAAACCACCAAAACGCTCACAACGCTCACAACGGCATTGCCGGCTCCTGACTGTCCTGTTCAGACTGTCCTCAGCAGGCCTGGACATAGCAACTTTGCGCAAGCGCAAAAGAATCCCGGCAGCCGCAATGACAGCAAAACGCATTTTACCGCTGGCACAAACTCTGGCACCGCTCGGTAATTGAATATATTTACAGTATACTCAGTCCGGCCATAGACCCAAAGCCGATCAGGCTACCGACCTCAACCGCTGATCCAACTTCCATCGTTCCCATGAATAACCAACAACACTCCGCTGCGCGCACGTCTGCCATCCCGGCTCGCCTCGATCAGTTACGCCAGGCCATGCTTGAACACGGGATGGATGCGTATATCATCCCTTCCGCCGATCCGCATTTATCGGAATACCTGCCGGCACGCTGGCAAGGGCGGGAACAGTTCTCCGGGTTTACCGGGTCGGTCGGCACTCTGATCGTCACTGCCGGCTTCGCCGGTTTGTGGGTGGATAGCCGCTATTGGTCACAGGCAGACACCGAGCTGGCCGGCAGCGCCATACAGCTGATGAAGATTACATCCGCTGGCGCCACCTTGCATATAGACTGGCTGGCGGAAAACCTCGATAGCGGGCAAGTGGTCGGGGTCGACGCTGCAGTATTGAGCCTGGCCAGCGCCCGCGCCCTGTTGTCTGCGCTGGAAACGAAAGCCATACAACTCAATACCCGGCATGATTTGCTTGAACAGGTCTGGGCTGACCGCCCGGCCTTGCCGCAAGCGCTGGTCTATGAACACAAAGCGCCCTTCGCCAGCATCAGCCGGGCCGACAAATTGGCCCAGCTGCGTCAGCACATGCACAGCCAACAGGCCAACTGGCATTTTGTCTCGACGCTCGATGATATTGCGTGGCTCTTCAATTTGCGTGGTGCCGATGTCAGCTATAACCCGGTATTTGTCGCCCACGCCATGATCGGCCCGGAGAGCGCCACCTTGTTCGTTTCACCCGGCAAAGTGCCGGCCGACGTCACTGCCAGCCTGGCCGATGATGGCGTCATCATCGCGCCTTACGAATTGGCGGCCAGCGCGCTGAGCACCTTGCCCGACAAGGCCAGACTGCTGCTAGACCCGCGCCGGATTACGTACGGCTTCCGACAAGCGGTCGCGCCGCAAGTGACCGTAATTGAAGCGATCAATCCTTCGGTCTTCGCCAAATCGCGCAAAAGCGGACAAGAAGCCCAGTTTGTGCGTGAAGCGATGGAACAAGACGGTGCCGCCTTGTGTGAATTTTTTAGCTGGCTGGAAAACGCCCTGGGCCAGCAACGCATTACGGAACTGGACATCGACCAGCAGATCACGGCGGCGCGCGC
>JBBQNW010000107.1:0-9421 GCA_038330335.1 Burkholderiales bacterium
GTACTCGCTGTTTGCCTGAGCAGCGCACAGTAATAGCAATAGCAGAAAACAGCAGCCAATATCCACGGCTTGACTCTGTAGCGGCGACAGAGTCAAAACTACACGCATGTTCGATAGTCACTCACATCAAAAAGAAAATCATGCCAGAAAATAAACCCTGTGATTGTCAGCACCAGGCTCTTGACATGCCCATGGCGCTGCCGGCGGCAGCAGCACCGGCCGTTGCGCCGCATGCCGGCATGCCTGATTCCCTTGATACTTTAGCGGTGACGCGACAGTCATTGCGCCTGACTATCGAGAATATGGATTGCCCGACAGAAGAGAAATTGATACGACTCTGCCTCGAACCCCTGCCAGGCATCATCTCTTTGCAGTTTGAATTACTCAACCGGATACTGACCGTGCAGCACACGCTGGTTGATACCGCGGTGATTTTTAATCAATTGGCACAAATAGGGATGTCCGCCCGACTGCTCGATGTTGGCCACCCGCCAGCATCCATGGCCAGTTCGCCAGCATTGGCGCCACGGAAAATCATGTTGATACTGCTAGCGCTACTGGCAGCGCTGTTATCAGAATTTTTGGCATGGCACAGCGGTAATGCGGCCGCCCTGCCGGTCATGGCGACGGCGCTGCTGGCCATATTGGCCGGAGGTATCCCCACCTTAAAAAAAAGCTGGATCGCGTTGCGCCACTTTAGCCTGAACATCTATTTTTTGATGAGCACCGCCGTACTCGGCGCTTTTGCGATAGGGCAATGGCCAGAAGCGGCAGTCGTCATCGTCTTGTTTGGCATTGCAGAAATGATAGAGGCGGCCAGTCTGGACAAGGCTCGTCACGCGATTGCCGGCTTGACGGCACATGCGCCGGATAACGCGCTGGTATGGCAGAGCGGCGAGCAATGGCAGAGCTGCCCGGCCAGTACCATTGGGGTCGGGCAAATAGTGCGGGCCCGTGCCGGCGAGCGCATCGCCCTCGACGGCATCGTGACCGCCGGTCACTCTAGTGTGGACCAGTCGCCGATCACCGGCGAAAGCATGCCGCAAGACAAATCCAGCGGGGATCTGGTGTATGCCGGTACCCTGAATCAATCCGGCAACCTCGATATTCGTGTGACATCGGTGCAAAGCGATACCATGCTGGCACGCATTGCCCGCTCAGTGCAACAGGCACAAAGCCAGCGGGCGCCGACCCAAAGCCTGGTTGACCAGTTCGCACGCCGCTACACACCGGTCGTGTTTGGTATCGCCATCCTGCTGGCGGTATTGCCACCGTTATTCACGCACAGCACCTGGCATGCCAGCATTTACCAGGCACTAGTGTTGTTAGTGATTGCCTGCCCCTGTGCGCTGGTGATTGCCACCCCGGTAACGATCGTCAGCGGCTTAGCGCTAGCTGCCAGACGCGGCATCTTAATTAAAGGCGGGCTATATCTGGAGCAAGGCAGAAAATTAAGCCAGATTGCCCTGGATAAAACCGGAACACTCACCCACGCCAAGCCTGAAGTCACCGATGTCATTGCGCTGGCGCAGATGGGTACAGAGCAGATACTGCAACTTGCCGCCAGCCTGGAACTGGGCTCGCAACACCCGATTGCACATGCCGTGCTGGCCAAGTTCGCCGGCCAGACCCTGCCAGTCAGTCACTTTTCGTCCTACACGGCGCTGGGTATCAGCGGCGAAATACAGGGCACACGCTATTCCCTGGGCAACCCAAGGATGTTAGCAATCCAGGCCGGTGAAAAACTTAACTTCAGTCTGGCCGACATGCCTCATCAAGCACTTATTGCACGGCTGGAATCACAAGGCAAAACCGTCATTCTGTTATGTGATCGCAATCAGGTGCTGGCCCTGATCGCGGTACGCGACAGCTTGCGCGCCAGCAGCAAGAGCGCCGTCAAACAACTGCAGGCAATGGGAATAAAGCTGGTCATGCTGACCGGGGACAATGCCGGCACCGCCAAGATCATTGCCAGCGAAGTGGGCATCAGCGAGGTGCATAGCCAATTGCTACCGCAAGACAAGCTGAGCGCAATGACAAAATTAAGCAGCATGGGCGTGTGCGGCATGGTCGGCGATGGGGTCAACGATGCCCCGGCTCTGGCCCGCGCCGATATCGGCTTTGCCATGGGTGCGGCAGGCTCGGATACTGCATTAGAAACCGCGGATGTTGCGCTGATGCAGGACGACTTACGCAAACTGCCGGAATTCATCCGGCTGTCCCGCCGTACCGTCAGCATCCTATGGCAAAACATCGTCTTTGCCATAGGGGTGAAAGTACTGTTTTTTGCTCTGACCTTGAGCGGCAATTCCAGCATGTGGATGGCAGTATTTGCCGATGCAGGAACGAGTTTGCTCGTGATAGCAAACGGGTTACGCCTGCTGAGCTATCACGATGTTGATGCGGTCGATAATTCTGCGGCCGGTGTTGCCGCTACCGGTACATCCTGAAGCATCAGGGCATGCTCAACCTGGGTCGATTCATCACCGACCTTGCTACGCCATGCTTTCAGAAAATAGGTCTTTTCCCTTTCAGCCGGCGCCGCATGCCAGATCACCATCAGGGTACCTTTGTGGTCGTGTAGTTTCGCCAGTTTGACGATGCATTCAGCATTGTGATCGACATCGGCAAGCGCAATTGCGTAACCATAAACACGAAACAAGCGTTCTAGCCTGTCGGGTTCGGTTTCACTGTGTGTTGCGGAAATTTTCGCATGATCCAGATACATCGTGATTCTCCGTTAAGTGAAAGTTCACTGATTCTATCCGAACTCGATTACAACAGCCATCACAAGTCGGGCGCCGGCCCAATACAAGCGTGAGTTCAAGTCTAAAGAGGTTCAATCCAGATGAAGTACCTGGCGCAAATGCCGTTATCTGGGACGGCTGCGTTTTTCCCATTTGCATTCCTGGGTGCTGAGCACCTTGTTATGTTGGTCGACTGTTTCGAGAAATACGTGAAACCCCCACAGCCGGGCAACGTGTTTGAGCATCTCGCCGGTCTGTACATTCAATGGGCGTCGCAGATACTGGTGATGCCGCAAGGTGAGCGCTCTGTCACCCTGCAAATCGACCGACCAGACCTGGATGTTTGGCTCGCGGTTACCCAGATTGTATTGCCCTGCTAATTGCTGGCGTATAGCTTGATAACCACTGTCGTCATGTATCGCCGAAATGCTGAGCTGATCTTTACTGTCATCATCTAAGACCGAGAAAAAATGAAAATCCCGTATCAATTTAGGCGACAAAAACTGCGCGATAAAACTTTCGTCCTTAAAATTACGCATCGCAAAATTAAGTGTCTTTAGCCAATCACCACCGGCAATATCAGGAAACCAGACCCGGTCCTCCTCGGTCGGGTGTTCGCAAATACGCCGGATATCGCGCATCATCGCAAACCCCAGCGCATACGGATTAATCCCACTGAAATTACGGCTGCTGACCGGTGGCTGGTACACCACATTGGTATGGCTTTGCAAAAACTCCATCATAAAACCATCACCGACGATACCTTCGTCGTATAGCTGATACAAAATCGTGTAGTGCCAGAAGGTGGCCCACCCTTCATTCATCACCTGGGTCTGCCGCTGCGGATAAAAATACTGCGAAATTTTTCTGGTAATACGCACCAGTTCCCTTTGCCACGGCTCCAGCAGGGGTGAATATTTTTCGATAAAATACAAAAGATTTTCTTGTGGCTCAGTCGGAAATCTTGGTATCGCTACATTGACTTCGGCATCATCGCGACGTGGCAGAGTGCGCCACAAATCGTTGATCTGCGACTGCAGATAGCGTTCGCGCTCCTGTTGTTTTTCGCGCTCTTCGGACAGCGATAATTTGGTCGGACGCTTATAGCGGTCCACCCCGTAATTTTGTAGCGCATGACAAGAATCTAAAATCAGCTCGACGGCTTCAATACCGTGGCGTTCTTCGCAGTCGCTGACATATTTTTTTGCAAATACCATGTAATCGATGATGGCATCGGCGTCGGTCCAGGTACGGAATAAATAATTTCCTTTAAAAAAAGAATTGTGGCCATACGCCGCATGCGCAATCACCAGGGCCTGCATAGTCAGACTGTTTTCCTCCATCAAATACGCAATACACGGGTCAGAATTAATCACAATTTCATACGCCAGGCCCATTTGTCCGCGCTTATAACTTTTCTCTGTCGATAAAAAATGTTTACCGAACGACCAATGGTGATAAGACACCGGCATCCCTACCGACGCATAGGCATCCATCATTTGTTCAGCAGTGATGATCTCTAATTGATTCGGGTAAGTATCAAGACCAAAATTTTTAGCGACGCGCCGGATTTCTTCATGCGCTTGTTCTATCAGTTCAAAGGTCCATTCGGACTGGTCGGGTAAGCGCCTGGGATTCTTGTTCTCTTGCGTATTTTGCGTGCTGGTCATGGCGCACCTCATTTAGCCTGTTTTTTGAACAGTTCCCTGAATACCGGATAAATATCGGCTGGCGTCCGGATTCTTTGCATCGCGAAGTGGCCGTGACGGTCAAGCACCTGGGTATATTCTTCCCATAAATTTTGCGGCTCTCCCTCGGTGATTTCCACATAGGCATAGTACTGCACCAGCGGCATGATGGTATTAATCAGCAGTTGGCGGCAGGCGATTGAATCATTGTCCCAGTTATCGCCGTCGGAAGCCTGCGCAACGTAGGCGTTCCAGTCACTACTGGGGTAACGTTCCTGGATAATTTTGGTCAGCAAATGCAATGCCGACGAGACGATGGTGCCGCCCGATTCACGCGAATGAAAAAAGTCATTTTCATCCACCTCGGCGGCTGCAGTGTGGTGGCGGATAAACACCACATCGATTTTGTCGTAAGCCTTGGTTAAAAAAAGGTATAACAAAATAAAAAAGCGTTTGGCAATATCTTTTTTTTGCTCATCCATAGAACCTGACACATCCAGCAGGCAAAACATCACAGCCTTGGTAGACGGTTTTGGCATCTTGACCCGGTTACTGTAACGCAGATCAAACGGATCGATAAAAGGAATCGCCAGCAAACGGGTCCGGAGATGATGGATCTCCTGCTTCAAGGCGACGATACGCTGATCGTTCATGTCGCTCACGGTCGTGAGTAACTGCGCCATTTCGGCTTCGGCCGCTTTCAGGCGCCGCGCCGATTTTCCACCAACCGCGATGCGTCGCCCGAGTGCACCACGCAAAGAGCGCAGTACATGCAAACTCGCTGCCGTACCGGACATCGTGTAGCCAGCACGCTGACTTTTAAAATCGATGGTGGAGGCGAGCTGAGTCTTGACCAGATTGGGTAATTCGAGATCTTCAAAAAAATAATTAAGAAACTCTTCACGACTAAGCTGAAAACCAAAATCGTCCTCACTCGTCTCGTCGCTGTTACCCGCCTGCCCTTTTCCTGAACCGGCCCCGCCTTTGGGTCTTGGTATCTGGTCTCCTTTCTGATATTCCTCGTTTCCTGGCTGCACCGTCTCCCATACGCCACCGCGCGCATGCCCGAAAGTCGGCTCGTTCACATCCTTCACCGGTATCGAGATTTTTTCCCCGCTAACGATGTCGGTAATCGAGCGCCCTTTAATGGCTCGCGCAACCGCCTCCCTGATCTGCCCTTTATAACGATGCAAGAAGCGTTCACGATTGGGCGCCGATTTGTTCTTTCCCTGGACTCGCCTGTCAATCAGATGGACCAAAATAATCTCCCACTCAAAGTTCGTGCATACGCTGTGGCCGGCACCATATGCAAGCACAGACGCAGTGCCTAATCAGGATGATTTTCTTACTCGCAAATACCATTCGCACAGCAACCTCACCTGTTTCGCGGTATACCCTTTCGCCACCATTCTGTCGACAAACTCCTGATGCTTATTGACATCGTCAGCGCTGGCCTTGGCATTAAAAGAAATAACCGGTAACAACTCTTCGGTGTTGGAAAACATTTTTTTCTCTATCACCGTGCGCAATTTTTCGTAACTGGTCCAGGTCGGGTTTTTCCCTGCATTTTGTGCCCGTGCGCGCAGGACAAAATTAACGATTTCATTACGGAAATCTTTGGGATTAGAAATGCCGGCAGGTTTTTCAATTTTCTCGAGTTCGTTATTGAGCGCATCACGATCAAAACTTTCGCCGGTATCCGGATCGCGGAACTCCTGGTCTTGTATCCAGAAATCGGCAAACGTGACATACCGGTCAAAAATATTCTGACCGTACTCAGAATAACTTTCCAGATACGCGGTTTGAATTTCTTTGCCGATAAACTCGGCATAACGTTGTGCCAGATATTCCTTGATATAAGAAAAATATTTCTGTTCAAGCTCAGGCGGAAATTGCTCGCGCTCTATCTGTTGCTCCAGCACATACAGCAGGTGTACCGGATTCGCGGCAACTTCGGTATTATCAAAATTAAATACCTTGGATAATATTTTGAATGCGAAGCGGGTGGAAAGTCCGTTCATACCCTCATCGACACCGGCGTAATCGGTATATTCCTGGCGCGACTTTGCCTTGGGGTCGGTGTCTTTCAGATTTTCACCGTCGTAGACCAGCATCTTGCTATAGATGCTGGAATTTTCCGGCTCTTTCAAACGAGAAAGGACGGCAAACTGCGACATCATTTTTAGCGTACCGGGAGCGCATGGTGCTGCGATCAATGAAGAAGTACGAATCAGTTTTTCGTAAATTTTGACTTCATCCGAAACACGCAGGCAATACGGCACTTTCACGATATAAATACGGTCGAGAAAAGCTTCGTTATTTTTATTATTCTTGAAAGTTTTCCATTCGGATTCATTCGAATGCGCCAGGATAATCCCTTCAAACGGAATCGCGCCGAAACCTTCCGTGCCCTTAAAATTACCTTCCTGAGTGGCAGTCAATAAGGGATGCAATACCTTGATCGGGGCCTTGAACATTTCGACAAATTCCATCAAACCCTGATTCGCCAGACACAAACCGCCCGAATAGCTGTAGGCATCAGGGTCGTCCTGGCCGTAATCTTCCAGCTTGCGGATATCCACTTTACCTACCAGCGAAGAAATATCCTGATTATTTTCATCACCAGGTTCTGTCTTGGATACCGCCACCTGTTTCAATACCGAAGGATAACGCCTGACCACGCGGAACTGATTGATATCGCCATTAAACTCATGCAAGCGTTTCACCGCCCAGGGGCTGGGGATATTCCGGATATAGCGCCGTGGAATGCCAAAATCTTCTTCCAGAATGGCGCCGTCTTCGGCTTCGTTAAATAAGCCCAAAGGCGACTCGTTGATGGGCGAGCCTTTGATGCAGTAAAACGGGATTTTCTCCATTAAATATTTCAGGCGTTCTGCGATAGAAGACTTACCACCGCCCACCGGGCCAAGTAAATACAATATTTGTTTACGCTCTTCGAGACCTTGCGCTGCATGCCGGAAATAAGAAACGACCTGCTCAATGACCTCCTCCATGCCGTAAAACTCGCGGAAAGCAGGATAAATTTTGATGACTTTATTGGAGAAAATACGCGACAGCCTGGAATCGTGACGCGTATCAATTTGTTCCGGCTGACCGATCGCCGCTAACATGCGCTCTGCCGCGGTGGCATACGCAAGCGGTTCTTTTTTACACAATTCAAGGAACTCTGAAAGAGAATATTCCTCTTCACGGGTCCGTTCATAACGTGCTGCGTAGTTGTCAAAGATTTTCATCGTGATCTCCTTTGTTAGCGATAATCAAAACCACATGCCAAAACGATTGTGCACATGCCGGAAAAATCATTGTTGTCCCGCACGTTACGGTTTTAGTGTAGGTTATTTTCAGAGAGAAAGTGTATGAATTTTTTAAATAATTATTCCATTGGTGCAAAAAAACCGCGCCACAACATTTTTTCCCACAAAAAACTTCTCACATCTTTACACTGCCCCAAGCTTGCCAACGGCACAGATATTTATTCCTCTTCATCCAGTGCGCGCCGGCGAAAGCGAAGCACTTCCGCCGCCTGGTCTGAGCGAAACAATAAGCTTTTGTGGCTGACAAGTTATGCCGGGAATACCCCGGTCGACAAATACCGGTCACCGCGATCACACACGATAAACACGATAGTGGCATTTTCTACCGTATTCGAAATTCTTAACGCAATTTCGCAGGCGCCGGCCGCTGAAATCCCACAAAAAATACCTTCCTCGGCGGCCAGTCTTCTGGCCATATGCTCGGCATCCGTTTGGGTGACAGACTCAATCTGATCAATTCTGGACTTATCATAAATCTTAGGCAGGTAAGCTTCCGGCCACTTCCGTATACCCGGAATTTGCGAACCGTCTTCCGGCTGTGCGCCAATGATTTTTATCTGCGCATTTTGTTCTTTCAGATATGCAGAGACGCCCATAATCGTCCCGGTGGTTCCCATTGCACTGACAAAATGTGTGACCTTGCCAGCGGTATCGCGCCAGATTTCGGGGCCGGTGCTGTCATAATGGGCCAAGGGATTATCCGGATTGGCGAACTGATCAAGAATTATTCCCTTGCCGTCTTTCTGCATTTGCTCTGCCAGATCACGCGCGTATTCCATGCCTCCGGTCTTGGGTGTCAGAAGAATCTTGGCACCGTACGCGGCCATGCTTTGGCGACGCTCGATACTCAGATTCTCAGGCATTAACAACAGCATTTTGTAGCCGCGCATGGCCGCCGCCATCGCCAGCGCTATTCCGGTATTGCCGCTGGTCGCCTCAATGAGCGTATCGCCCGGCGCAATGCGTCCACGCTGCTCGGCCCGCTTGATCATCTCCATGGCAGGCCTGTCCTTGACCGAGCCCGCCGGATTATTCCCTTCGAGCTTACCTAAAATAATGTTATTCCGGCGTTTAGCCTCATCGCCCGGCAAGCGCTGCAACATCACAAGCGGCGTATTTCCAATTGTGTCTTCAATAGTCAGATAAGGCATAGGGCGAGGGAGTAGGTAAGAATCAAAACACCATTCTAAACGCTGCCGCAGCTTCATGCTTGCGCAGACATTCGGCGCTCTTGATCTGGCTTAAAAAAAATCCCCTGATGCTAAGCACCAGAGGATTTTTTATTTTTATATCCAGTCTAGCCAGACAAATTTGTATGGATTATTTTGCCGTAGAGGCTTTCGAAGCGGCAGTTGCTTTGACCGTCGCGGCTGGTGCAACAGGTGCCGTGGCTGGCGCAGGCATGGCAGCTTTTTCTTTCGCTTCGGCTTTACCAGAAGCCTTCGCTGGCATGGCTGCTTTTGCCGGCGCACCGGTTTTTGCTTGCCCGTTCACGGTCAAACCATTTTCTGATAATTTCATGGCACTTTTCTCCGCAACGCCTTTCACACGTTTTTCAAAATCAGCCCAATCCTTAAAATCACCACCCTTGCTACGCTCTGCGATGATGGCTTTGGATTTTGCAGGCCCTATGCCTTTGATGCCATCTAAG
>JBBQNW010000108.1:0-9414 GCA_038330335.1 Burkholderiales bacterium
GTCAGTTCAGTTTTTACAAAGCCCGGATTGACCAGATAGACGTTGATATTTTTTTCATGTAAATCACTATAGAGTATCTCCGCCAGATTGATCAGCGCCGCTTTACTCGGACCGTACACACTGGCATTGGGCAAGCCAACATAGCCCGCCACACTGGCGATGATCGCGATCGAACCACGACCTTGCTGCAACATGTCGGGCAACACCGCGCATAGTCCTTCGTAGACACTATTGAGGTTGATTTTTAAGGTGCGCGCGACATCAGTGCACTGAATTTCCCACGTACGTTCGGGTTTGTAGCTGGCGGCACAAAACATGATCAGATCGACGCTACCCCACTGCGCAAGTATCTTTGATCGGGCATCTTGCCAGCCTCGCGTATCGAGTACGTCAAAAGGCAATACCAGCGCATGCGGGTCAGTATCCGCGACTTGCTCCAGTTCCCGGACCCGACGCGCGGATAATGCCACCGAGGCACCGTGCGCCAGAAACGCCTTCGCCAGCGCAGCACCTATGCCGCTGGAAGCCCCGATCAGCCAGACACGTTTACCCGCCCAGTCGTTGACCGGGGTATTTAAGGGCGGGAAGATAGCCGCAAGCATTATGGTCTCCGGCGAAAAAACAGACTAACTTGCCCTAATTCGACCCCGAATTTACTCATGCTAGTGCGGTTGATCATAGTGTCTTCATCAAGGAGGTACATCCAGTCGTCCATTTTCATTTCATAGACGGTGCCATTGACGGGAAGTAGTAAGGTGTAATGCCAGTTCAGCGCATTGCCCGCCGTCTTGCCCAGCGCTTCACCTTTGACATCATCGGCTAAGCCACGCCAGCTACCATCGGCTTGTTTGTTCAGGCGCCAGATTCGTTGCTGGGTCGAGCCGTCGTCATACTTGAAACGCTCATCTAGTACTAACTGACCGTCTACATGCTTACCTTCAATCACGACCTTGAAGCGTTTTTCTACAGTCCCATCGCGTTGCTGAAACATGCCCCATGCATCGGTGGTGCCGATAAAGAATTTTTCCAAATCAAGAACCGGCGTGACATTTTTATAGTGACTGACATCAGTCATGGCACAGGAGCTTAGTAGAAAAATAGATAAAAAAGTGAGAACAATCAGGCTGAGTTTTTTCATGATGAATACCTGTAAAGTGAGCGCATTGCTAATAGTTTAAGGAGACAGGGAAGGGCGGCATACAGCATCACCAGGTTGCCGCTATGGGTTGCCTGACCTGGTTGATAATGAAATAAGCTCAGTAAGGGCAGGGCTAAACCGGAAATTGCTAAGGCTAATTTTCCAAGGAGCGTCCAGATACCGTAATAACTAGCGGGGGCATGATGCGGGGGGATAATTTCGGCTAATAACACAGGTGGTAAAGCCAGATCAGCCCCCAACGCCAGGCCAGAGGCCACGCACACCATCACATACCATCCTATGTCGCCGCTGTTAAGAAAAGAAGCGCCGACAAAGCTGAGAATGGCCAATAGCATGCCGGTTTTCCAGGCCGCGACAGTTCCGATGCGCTGTGCGATAACGATCCAGGCCGGCAAACCAGCAGCGCCTGCAAAAAAGTAAATAGCTAGAAAATATCCGGTTAACTGTGGTGCCTGTATCCTGTCGTTAATAAAAAATAATGCCAGGGTTGCGGGGATGGATACTGATAAAGAGTTTAAAAAATAAATCGGCAGAAGACGCCGAAACGCTAAATTTCCAAAGGCTTCGCGTAATGTCACTTGACTGTGATTGAGTGGGTTGCCGCTATTTTTGTCGGTATTGTTGCCGGTATTATTGTCTGATATGGTGGCTTGATTGGCCGACCGCCATTTCGGCGCGAACAATAAAAGACCGGCGATACCGGTTGCCAGTAAAACAGCGAAACCAATAGCGTATAACGTCAGTCCACGGTTGATGTTGTCAGCGTCATCGGCCAATATGAAGCTGGGAATCAGACTCGCTAAGATCACACCAACTAACCCCAGTCCTTCGCGCCAGGCCGCTGCGCCGAGTAAGTGTCTGTTGCCATTGGCCAGAGGCGGCTTGTGCGCATTTGCATTGCTGTCTGAACTGAGCCCCAGACGCGCGCCCCAAGATAGATACGCAATATTGATCATGCTATGGGCGGTATAGGCCACGATCAGCATTAAGCCTAGCCAGGCCAGTAAAGGGGTGGTACCTGCATGGGCAACTGGCGGCAACCATAAACCGTAAAACGATAGCGCTAGCAGGAATGCCGCAAGCAGCATCCAGCTGGCGATGCGTTGTTGGCGCTGATCTATCATACGACCGAGTAGCGGATCTTGCACCGTATCGACCAGACGTGCAAAAAACAATACCAATCCGGTCGCGGCCAGCGGCATCCCCAGTTGTGTGGTGTAGAAAGCGGGAATTTGTACATACACCGGCAGGGCTGCCATTGCTAAGGGCAAGCCTAGAAAACCATAGCTGGCCTGAGCTGATATTTTCATCGGGAAATACCGGTTAATTGTTTGCGCAAACCGCTTTCTTTACTCCGCGGGTCGAACCAGATCGCAAAAAACGCTTCGGAAAATTCCGTGTCATTAACCTCTGCCAATAATTTATCTTTGCTATAAAACCGGCAGCCGATCTGGGGTAGATTGACCCCGATAAGCTGGTCGCCCGATCGCACATCGGTGAATGCTTTTTCCATGTATGCTTTCCAGCGGCGCAAGGTCTCGGCGTTGACTTTATCTCCTTGCAAGCGCTTGATTTCGTCTAGGCTGGTATCGACAAAGCGTTCCCGGCTAATAGAGAGCTGGTAGGTGAGTTCCAGCGCAAAATTAGCCTTTGGGTCGAAAGGCGCTGCTTCAGCCCAGAGTTTTGCAGAATAAACAGACAGACCGAACCAGCGTAAATCGCCGCTGCCAATTAACTTCGCTTGTGGTAAATGTTGCCGCCACTCTGACGCAAAGACCTGGCTCTGCGCTAGTGCGAGGATGACAGCCAAGGCGCTGGAGGACCAAAAACTAGACATTTTTTTGTAAGGTAAATTGAATAACATCGGTGCGCTCCTCATCAAAACCAGCCTCACAATATGCAAAGTAGAGCTGCCAGATTCGTTGGAAGGCAGGGCCAAAACCTTGTTGTGTGATGGCATCACGCTGTTGTTCGAAACCCAGATTCCAGCGCCGCAGAGTTTCGGCATAGTCTTTGCCGAAGGCATACTGCTCTTTTACCTGCAAACCTTGCGCTTCTGCTTGGGCGCAGAAACGTACCGGGCTAGGCAGCATCCCCCCCGGAAAAATATATTGCTGAATGAAATCGGTTCCGCTACGGTAGCGTTCGAAGCGCGTCTCGTCTATCGTAATGGTTTGGATCAGTGCACGTCCGCCAGCTTTCAGGCGTTGATGCACAGTTTCAAAATAGCCCGCCCAGTATTGCTCGCCCACCGCTTCAAACATCTCAATCGAGACAATGGCGTCATAACTGCCGCGTATGTCCCGGTAATCGCATAATTCAAGCTTGACCAGATGATCTAAGTTTTTATCCGTGATGCGTTGTTGGGCAATTTCAAGTTGTGACGGGGAGATCGTGACGCCATGTACCTGTATTCCCAGCAAGCCGGCATGTTCAGCAAATCCGCCCCAGCCACAGCCAATTTCGAGTACAGAATCGCCCGAGCGTAAGCCCAGGACATCAATAATGCGTTGATATTTACGAAACTGGGCTTGCTGCAAAGTGATGTTTTTGTCACCGAAAAATATGGCGCTGGAGTAGGTCCAACTCTGGTCTAGCCATAGTTGATAAAAAGCATTGCCGATGTCGTAATGCGCATGAATGTTGCGCCGGCTGCCATTACGGGTATTGGGACGTAGCCAGTGTTTGAGCTTGTACCAAAGCGTCATGATCTTGCCGCCAAATAGCGCTCTGTCCAGGGCATTTTCGTTGCGGATGGCAAGTCTGAGTAGTGCCACCAAGTCGGGGGTATCAATCCAGCCGGCCTCATAACTTTCGGCGAAACCGATGTCGCCGGCGCGCAAGATGCGGTTGCAGGCGCGCCAGTCGTGAATTTGCAGGGTCGCACTCGGTGCGTGGTGACTGTCGCCAAATAATAAATACTCGTGGTCCGGCGTAATGATTTGTAAGTGACCGACTTTGAGATTGCCGAGCATACTAAAAAACAAACGTGCCGATGCTGGAATGCTACTTGTTTGTAGTGGGCTATATTTGCCTTCTGACTTGGCGATGGACTTTGATGTGCTTTGATAGTCGTTCACGTTAGTGCTCCTCTCTGTTGCCGCTAGTGCGAGTATTTTTTATAGCCTTGTCAGCACTTTGTAATGTCGCTGTCATGCTTGTTGGTTCCGGTGAAATGCTGCTCGCCGGCGGTGCGGGTGCTGTGAAGAAAGGCACATGTTTTCGCCATAGTAAAAAGGCTTGCCAGTGAATGCGGAACATCACGCCAAAGGTCAGTAAGGGCTGCCTCAATAAGGCTTTGAGCAGGTTGGCGGTGCTGAAGGCCTGTTTCTGACCGCTAATGGCGGTGTGAATCAAGATTTCGTCGGCATCTGCATAGTCAATTTTTACTTTACAGCTGTGATCATGTTCTTGAAAACGGAAGTGATACTGACCCTTGACTTCACAAAACGGCGATACATGCATCATCTTTTGGCTGATAAGTTCAGTCTGGTTGGTGATGGTAGCGCCACCTTCAGCATGTAGTAAATACAGATGGCGTTCGCCAAATGTATTATTTACTTCTGCTAGTATTGCATTGAGTTGTCCTTGCGTATTGTGGCAATACCAAAGGCTGACAGGGTTGAATGCATAACCGAACAGGCGTGGAAAAGTCTGCAGGAAAATCGTGCCACCGCTATTTATCTCATGCATTTCGAGTAATTGTCTGACCCAGCTGTAAAGGTCGGAGCCATCGCGCGGTCCATAATCTTTGAAATACAGAGAGAGCGGGCGCCACCGGTTGATGCCAAAAACAGCACTATTGAGTTTTTCTGGCGCGGACAAATTGATCCGTATAAAAAAAACCGGATAAATAAACCGGTGCAATACCGGACGCATGCGCTGATGCATTACTTTTCCGATAATCAGTGCTGAGCCGGTATTCATCTCAAAGTCTCGCCCATGCCGGTGTGGCTCCAAAGTCATGCGCAACGCGCAAAGCCGATTTCAGGCCATCTTCATGAAAGCCATAACCGGTCCATGCACCGGCAAACCAGACCTTATTTTTCCCCTGAATCTGCGGCAATTGTTGCTGCGCCCGGATAGCGTCGCTGTCAAATACCGGATGATCATATTCAAACTGAGCTAATACCGTTTCCGCAGCGGGCGGCGTGAAAGGATTGAGTGTCACAATCACCGCCTGCTGTATTGAGAGGTTTTGCAATTGGTTAAGCAAATAGCTGACGCAGACCGGACGCATGTCATTGGTAATGCCATCGGGCGCAGGGCCTCCGATGTAATTCCATGCCGACCAAACCTTTTTCCGTTTGGGAAGTTGCGCTTGATCGGTGTGCAGAATCGCCGTATTGGCCTGATACCGTACCGATGACAGGATGGCTTTTTCTTCTTCACTCGCATCTTGAAGAATTCGCAAGGTATCGGGCGCGTGGGTGGCAAATACGACAGCGTCAAATTGTTCAATACCCTTGGCAGTCTCTAGTGTTACCCCTCCGTTATGCCGGTGTACCGCGATTACCGGAGTTTGCAATCGAATATCGGGCAACATCGCAGCAATTTTTCTAACGTATTCACGACCGCCACCTTGAACCGTGCGCCATTGCGGCCGGTTGCTCACCTGGAGTAGCGCGTGATTCAGACAAAACTGCAAAAAAGTATGAGCAGGAAAATCTAAAATATCATCCGGCGCGCTGGACCAGATGGCTGCCGCCATCGGTAACAGGTAATTATTACGGAACGCGGCGCTGTATTTGTCTTGCACCAGCAACTCGCCCAAAGTCATACTGTTTTCAAAACAGCGTTGCAAATTTTTCGTTGCCGCCGCATTAAATTTGACGATGTCACGCAGCATCCGTAAAAATGAAGGAGAGAGCAGATTGCCGCGCTGAGCAAATACGGTATCAAGGTTAGTACCAGCCCATTCCAATTGGCCGTTGTCGAGTGAAACACCGAATGACATATCGGTGGCATAACTGCCGACCTTCAGTTCTTTCAGCAGCGCAATTAAATTTGGGTAGGTTTGTTCGTTAAATACCAGGAAGCCGGTATCGACCGCTTCGGTTTTTCCTTCCAGCGTAATTTCTACGGTGTTGGTGTGCCCGCCTAAGTAGTCGCTTGCTTCAAACAAGACAACATCGTTGTTCTGGTTCAAAAAATAAGCGCTGGCCAAACCTGAGATGCCGGAGCCGATGATGGCGATACGCTGTCGTTGCTGGGTCATTTTTTTTGCCGCTTTACGCGGGAGATAAAAGCTATTTAATTGAGTGGATTCTACTTTACTGATAATATTAATACTGTTTCGAATTAAATGCTACTGATTAGTAGATATAAATACCCATGAGTATATTTGGTAAATTAAGTTTCAAAGACCAGGCGTTCAAATTGCGTGAGAATTCTATTTTAGACGCCACGACCGGCATACTCGCAACCAAAGGTTTTGATTTGATGACGATGGATGATGTTGCCAACCTGATCGGCATCTCCAAACCCAGTTTGTATAAACATTTCAAATCGAAAGAAGAATTGGTCGGGACGACCATGATTCGCTTGCTCGATGACGCGAGTTTCCAGCTCGACCAGTTTGATCAGCGCGTCGTTAAGCTCAGTGCGAAAGACAAACTTTCGGCGTTGTTGGCATGGGCGCTGCAGGTGCGCCTGGATGGCGGCTTGCCGTTTTTGCCGTCCACCAGCACGCAGGTGCGCGACATGCTGATGCGCAATTTAAAATACGTGGGGAAGGTGCTGAAACTTAATGCACAGCTTGAAAAACTGGTACAGCAAGCGCAAAAGAGTGGCGATTTAAATCCTGAGTTGCCCACCGATGTGATTTTATACAGTTACTACGCCAGAACTTGCGATCCGGCTGTCGATTATTTGCTGCGCTTTAGCAAGATGGCGAAGGATGATATCGTTAAGCATATGGTACGAGTCTGTTTTGATGGTTTGGGGGTAAATAAACCGCTCTGACGGCGCCAACAGCTCTCGCTTGTGCTGATGTGCTTGTTGTTAGCGGTAACGGTGTTATATCTTTGGCAATAAAAAACGCCAGATTCAATGTTGAATCTGGCGTTTTTATTACTTTTTATAACAGTCTTGCTGTGCTGCTATTGCATTGTTGTTAGCGCTGATAAGCGCTTATCCTTCTGCGATACGCCTGGCAATATGCGCCAGTGCTTCTTCCACCTGATCGATCAGGATCAGACACAAATCGCCTTCGCCCAGACTGGCCAATGCCGTATCGATGGCAATAAACTCACCATTGATTTCCTTGACAGTCGTCGTGCGCTTGGCATATGCCAGGCCGGTGCGTAGCAGGGCGACCACTTCGCCGTCGGCGCGACCGCGCTGGCATTGATCCTGATACAAGATGACTTCGTCAAAGGCATCACCGAGAATTTCGGTTTGCTGGCGAATATCCTGGTCACGCCTGTCGCCGGCACCACTAATGACTACCGAGCGGCGTTTTGCCGGCATGCTTTCTACTGCCTGTACCAATGCCGATATCGCATCCGGATTGTGCCCGTAGTCAGCGATCAGGGTCGCGCCGCGATACTCAAACAGATTGAAGCGCCCCGGCGCATTGTCGCTTTCGCTGGCAAAAGACAGCAAGCCTTGACGAATCGCTTCCCACGAAATGCCGACGCCCCAGGCCGCAGCAACCGAGGCCATCACGTTTTCTACCTGGAAACCAATGGCACCATTGCGGGTGATCGGAATCTCAGACAGAGCAATCTTGCAACAGACCTTGCCTTCGGCAGCCACCAGCGAGCCACCGTCTATATATACCACGCGACGGCCCTGAGCTTGCTGTTTTGCCATTACCGGATGCTGAATGTCGGCAGCAAAGAAGGTGACGGTACCAGTGCAGTTGTTTGCCATGCCGGCAATAATCGGATCTGCTGCATTCAGAACGGCAACCCCATTTTCGGCCACATTTTGAATGATGACGCGCTTGAGTACCGCCAGGTCTTCCACGGTCGTGATGTAATTCAACCCCAAATGGTCGCCCGAGCCAATATTGGTGATAACAGCGACCTGGCAGCGGTCAAATGCCAGGCCTTCTCTGAGAACACCACCGCGCGCGGTTTCGAACACGGCTGCGTCAACATCGGGGTGAAGCAAGACATTGCGGGCGCTACGCGGGCCGCTGCAGTCGCCGCTGTCGATACGCCGGCCTTCGACATACACGCCATCGGTATTGGTCATGCCGGTGCGCAGGCCGGCGGCAGTCAGCAAATGGGCGATCAGGCGGACCGTCGTGGTTTTGCCATTGGTGCCGGTGACCGCAACGATGGGGATGCGACCGTCGTCGCCATCTTCAAACATGGCGGAAATAATGGCTTCGCCCACGGCGCGCCCTTTACCGAACGAAGGTGACAGATGCATGCGCAAGCCAGGCGCGGCGTTGACTTCAACGATGCCGCCGTTTTGCTCGTTAATCGGCTTTAGCACGCTGTCGCAGACCAGATCGACGCCGCAAATATCTAAGCCTATCATTTGTGCCGCGGCGACCGCGCTCGCAGCAATCTCCGGATGCACGTCTTCGGTCACGTCGGTAGCGGCACCGCCGGTGGAAAGGTTAGCGTTATTGCGTAAAATGACACGCTTGCCCTTGGGCGGGACAGAATCGGCCTGATAGCCTTGTTTTGCCAGACTTGCCAATGCGATATCATCGAAACGAATTTTGGTCAGAGAAGTTGCGTGACCCGTGCCGCGACGTGGATCTTTATTCACCTGTTCTACCAGTTCGCGTACCGAGTGTGTACCATCGCCGACAACTTGTGGCGGATCGCGTCGCGCTGCGGCAATCAGCTTATTGCCAACTACCAGCAAACGGAAGTCGTTACCGGGCAAATAGCGTTCCACTAAAATATCGTCACGGAACTCGGACGCCGCCAGATAACCGGCATCAAGTTGTTCGCGGGTGGTCACGTTGACGGTAACGCCTTTGCCCTGATTGCCATCTTTGGGTTTGACCACGACCGGCAAGCCAATTTCACAGGCAACTGCCCAGGCATCCTCCATATCGATCACGGTGCGACCCAACGGCACCGGAACCCCTGCAGCGTCGAGCAATTTTTTAGTCAGTTCTTTGTCTTGCGCGATCGCTTCGGCGATCGCGCTGGTGCTGTCCATCTCGGCCGCCTGGATGCGGCGCTGGCGGCTGCCCCAACCGAACATCACCATGCTGCCCTCGGTCAGACGGCGGAATGGAATATTGCGTGCGATTGCGGCCCGAACGATGGAACCGGTACTGG
>JBBQNW010000109.1:0-9304 GCA_038330335.1 Burkholderiales bacterium
TGTACGTAAACGGTGTACCAACTGGAATGGATGGGAAAGCCTTCAACATCGAGCACTGTCAGCGACTGGTCAAGCAGATGATCGCCTAGCGCATGTTGCGAGACGACCGCCAACCCCAGACCTCCGGCGACCGCCTGTTTAATGGCTTCATTACTGCCTAGCTCCAGACGAACTCTTGGCTGAAATTGTTGGCTGATAAAATAGTCGTCGCATGCCAAACGAGTCCCTGAACCGCGCTCCCGTAAAATAAACCGCTCGCTTGCAAGCGTTGACAAGGGAATGTTTTTTTCCTGCGCCAGGGTATGCGTTAACGGCGCAATCACAACTAAGGGGTTTGGCAACAGTATTTGCTGTTCGATGTCGACGTCTTTGGGTGGAATCGACATGATGTAGAGATCATCCAGATTGTCCCGCAGGCGTTGTAACACGCCGTCCCGGTTTAAGACTTCCAGCGCGATATCGATGTCCGGATGCTCGTGACAGAAGGTGCCCAATAGTCGCGGGACAAAATACTTGGCCGTGCTGACGACGGCAACCCGCAAGCGCCCTCGCGTCAAGCCTTTCATGGCGGCGATACGCTGCTGGTAAGCAGACCAGTCATCGACCATGCTGCGGGCAGTTTTTGCTAATTCCTCTCCGGCAGCAGTAAGAAAAAGACGCTTCCCTAGCATTTCATACAGGGGTAAGCCGACCGACTCGGTTAACTCCCGCAATTGCATCGACACGGTTGGTTGTGTCACATGAAATACGCGCGCAACGGCGGTAATGCTGCGCAACTCTGCCAGGGAAAGAAACAGAGTCAATTGTCGAAAACTAAGGTTCATAGAGTTTTAGTGATGATTAATGATAATTAAATTGATTTTACCTTATTCATAAAGTCCCTTAGCATGCGTGCATTCTCTCTTCTGGAACTGTCATGCAAAGCTTACTCGACCCAGCTATTTTGTTTTTTATCTTTGGAGTCTTCGCCGGTCTGGTGAAATCAAATCTGGAGATACCACCGCAATTATCCCGTTTCTTATCGCTGTATCTGTTAATGGCACTGGGCCTGAAAGGTGGCTTCGCCTTGGCACATTCGGGCATGACGACGCACATTGCGCTGAGTCTGGCCTGCGCAGTTGCCTTGGCGATCATCATCCCGGCAATCGGTTATCAACTCTTGAAACACGTCATTTCCGGCTACGACGCCGCGGCGATTGCGGCGACTTACGGTTCCGTGAGCGCAGTGAGTTTCATTACGGCGGTGCAGTACCTTGAGACACATCACATCGTTTATGGTGCACACATGGCTGCAGCGATGGCGTTAATGGAATCGCCAGCGATTATCATGGCAGTCATCTTTGCCAATGCCCTGCGTAAAAAATCGGCGGCGGCCAACGGCATAACGACAGCACAAGACACTGCTCATGCTGTCACCCCGTGGAAAATTTTGCATGAATCACTCACCGACGGAGCGCAACTACTGCTGATCGGCGCGATGGTGGTCGGGATTCTGTCCGGTGACGCCGGCAAGCTGGCGATGCAACCGTTTTCCGGCGATCTGTTTAAGGGAATGCTGGCTTTTTTCTTGCTCGACATGGGTTTGATGGCGGCCCGCAAGCTCCCGGAAATACGCGGCCAATCATCCTGGGTAC
Source organism: Burkholderiales bacterium (assembly GCA_038330335.1). Taxonomy (GTDB): domain Bacteria; phylum Pseudomonadota; class Gammaproteobacteria; order Burkholderiales; family Burkholderiaceae_D; genus Undibacterium. The sequence goes on from JBBQNW010000109.1 coordinate 1,635, forward strand.
TGGTCTACGCGGTGCTGGCACCGCTGTTACACGCCGCGCTGGCGCTAGGGCTGGCGATGCTGGCGGGCTTATCGGCGGGCGACGCCAGCTTACTCATGATACTGGCCGCCAGTGCCTCATATATTGCGGTGCCGGCAGCATTACGCTATACCATTCCGGAGGCAAACCCTTCATTGTATTTTGGCATGTCATTAGGTGTGACGTTTCCACTGAATATTTTGTTCGGGATTCCTCTTTATGTCAGCATGGCGCATACCTTCATTTCTGCTTAGGCTTGCCGTCCTGTGTTTGGGATAGTGGAATAGTGGAATAGTGGAATAGTGAGATGGTGGAAAAGCAGCTGTGGCAGGTATTGATGCTTGTTTTGACAAAAAACAGCCGCTAAAAACGATACATCTGAAATCTGTCACAATGATTGATCTTCTAAACAGACAAGGTGGTTAACTGCATGCGGCAGAAGTCCGACGCCGTGCCAGGTCAACACCTTGTTTCAAAATTTTCTAGCATGTCCTACAGCGTCGTCTGGTTTAAACGTGACTTGCGTCTGCATGACCATGCCGCGCTATATCACGCTGCTCAACGAGGGCCAGTCTTGTGCCTGTACGTCGTTGAACCAGCTATATGGGCAGCGCCTGATGCCGCCAACCAGCACTATCAATTTATTCTGGAAAGTCTGCGCGAGCTGTATACCGGCTTAAGGCAACACGGCGGGCGCCTGTTTGTGGTCACGGGAGCGGTACCCGCAATACTCGAGCGTCTATTTTTCTTGCAGCCGTTTTCTGCCCTGTATTCACATGAAGAAACCAGCAACGACATTAGTTATCAACGCGACAAAGAGGTCGGTCGCTGGTGCCTTCAACATGGCGTCGCATGGCAACAATTTATGCAGTTTGGGGTCGTACGCCGGCTGAAAAACCGCGATCTCTGGAAAAGCCAATGGGATCAGCACATAGCAGCACCAATCTGGCCGATGCCTGCTATGACATTCATCGATTTACCCTGGCAGGAACCGGCGCCGCCGGAGCCAGCGCAATTAGGACTTGACTCATTTCAACCGCCGCAACGCCAGCCAGGCGGACGCCGTGCCGGCGTTGCGGTCTTGGACAGCTTTCTGCAGCAACGCAGCCGTACCTATCGCGGTGGCATTTCATCCCCTCTGTCGGCACCGACGGCTTGCTCACGTCTGTCGCCGTATCTGGCTTATGGTTGTGTAAGTCTGCGGGAAATTGTCCAGGCGACTTTGAGTAAAATGCATGCCCTGCCTGCCCTCGCCAGCGGCCAGAAACAAGGCCTGAGCGCTTTCATCAGCAGGTTGTACTGGCATTGTCATTTCATACAAAAGCTGGAAAGCGAGCCGCTGATCGAATACCAAAATATGCATCGCGGTTATGACGGTATGCGGGAAGCCGACTGGAACCCGGCACACTTTACTGCCCTGACCGAGGGGCGTACCGGCTGGCCTATGGTTGACGCCTGCGTGGTGATGTTGCGAGAGACTGGCTGGATCAATTTTCGCATGCGTGCCATGCTCGTTTCGGTCGCGGCTTATCCACTTTGGTTGCACTGGCGCGAGTGTGGACAATGGCTGGCGCGTCAATTTTTAGATTATGAACCGGGCATACACTGGAGCCAGATGCAAATGCAATCGGGCACCACGGGCATCAATATCCCGCGTGTGTATAACCCGGTAAAACAAGCGAGGGACCACGATCCTTACGGCCATTTTGTCAGGCGCTGGTTACCGGCCATGCGACGGGTACCCGATTCGTGGTTGTTTGAACCATGGCGCATGCCGGACGATCTGCAGGCCAGGTACGGTGTCATCGTCGGGCAAGATATCGCACGGCCTCTGGTTGATCTGGAAGTTGCTAGCCGTGCAGCGAAAGCGCGCTTATTTTCTTTGCGGGCGCAGCCCGAAATCAAGGCCGGAAAATCTGCGATTGTTGAAAAACACGCTTCGCGCAAACGGTCTAAGGCTACCCTGCCAAGTTCAGGAAAAGCAAAAACAATCAGCGCAAAGGATAGTGCCAGACCTGGGCCGCCCACTGCCCATGATACTAACGCGGCACCACCGGCAAGTCGTCAATTGAGTCTGGAGTTTTAGCATGAAAATGCAAAAAAAATCTAACCTGCCCAGTAAGCAATGCGCCCGTTGTGGCTTACCGTTTGTCTGGCGAAAAAAATGGGAAAAGGTATGGAACGAGGTGAAATATTGTTCGGAGCGCTGCCGCCGAGGCGCTAACAGTCAGCCTGACAGCATCGCAAAAGCGCCCCAAAAATAAATAATTTTAGACACACATGAAAAAAATCATTTACTGGTTCAGGAACGATTTACGGCTGCATGATAACCCGGCGTTTCGTCAGGCATGTACCGCGACAGATGCTCTGATACCAGTCTATATTCATCCGGCTCCAGACACTTTGAGCATTTGGGGCTTCCCCCGCATCGGCAGTCACCGGCAACAATTTATTGCCGCCACACTGGCCGATTTGCGCGCTAAACTGACAGCGAAAGGGAGTGACCTGATAGAACGACGTGGCGACGCCGCACAACTTTTACCGGAACTTGTCCGTCTGGCCAAAGCCACCCTCATCATTTGCGAAGAGATCGCTGCGCCGGAAGAGCAAGCTCAGATAAAGGCATTACGCGCCGCGGGAATCACGGTCGAGACCGTATGGCAATCTAGCCTGTTAGATCCAGCGGCGCTTCCGTTTCAGGTGGAAAATTTACCAGTGACATTTACCGGCTTCCGGCAAGCGGTAGAAAAAATCGGGCTTACGCCGGATGCGCCACAGCCCTGCCCCGAGTCCGTTCCGCCATTCCCTACCGCATTACAAAAAACATTACCAATAGCGTTGCCAATAGCGTTACCAATAGCGTTTCCAATAGCATTACCAATACACGCGCGAACAGTGCCGGGCCACAGCACCAGCCAGCCAGATCAACGCTCGTCTTTCCCCTACCAGCAAGCGGATTTTTCCGGCGGTGAAACTGCGGCGCAAGCCCATCTGTTGCGCTATTTTAAAAGCGGGCTTGCGCACACTTATAAGCAAACACGTAACGGTCTGAGCGGGACTGATTTTTCTAGCAAATTTTCACCCTGGTTAGCCACCGGTGCGGTATCCGCCCGCTGCGTCTACGCGGCGCTGAAACAATTTGAGCTGGAACACGGCGCCAATGACAGCAGTTACTGGCTATGGTTTGAGTTACTCTGGCGTGATTACTTTCGCCTGCTCCATCTGCAACACGGCAAACAGCTTTACCGTGCGAACGGTCTGATGCCGCGACCACAGTCAGCCGGGACGACCTTGCCGCCTACATTCTCCACATTGCCCATATTGTCCAAGTTGCCCACGTTAAAAATCAGCCATCACCCGGAGCCATTTTCGCGTTGGTGCAAAGGCCAGACCGGAAGCGCGCTAGTCGACGCCGGCATGCGCGAATTAGTCAGCACTGGTTACTTATCAAACCGTCTGCGCCAGATCGTTGCCAGCTACCTGATTCATGATCTCGCTTGTGACTGGCGTGCCGGTGCCGCCTGGTTTGAAACCCAGCTGATTGACTATGATGTCTACAGCAACCAGGGTAACTGGCTCTACCTGGCCGGTCGCGGCACCGATCCGCGCGGCGGGCGCCGCTTTGACCCGCAAAAACAAAGCCACGATTACGACCCGGCAGGGCATTATCGTCAGCTATGGAATACGCCATCAGGAACCTGAAAATGCAAGATCACCAAACGAACAGCGCCACCACCCTCAGACTAATTTTAGGCGACCAGCTCAACCCGCAACACAGCTGGTTTGCGCATCAGCATGAGGATGTCGTGTATATCATGCTGGAAATGCGGCAAGAGACTGACTATGTCTTGCACCACGCACAAAAAATTATCGCCATCTTTGCCGGCATGCGCGAACTGGCGCGTCAGTTGACGGCGGACGGTCACCGCGTCCACTACCTGAGCATTGATGACCCGGCCAATCAGCAATCCTTGCCGGCGAATCTGGATCATCTGCTACGGCAATATCAAGCCAGAGAGTTTGGCTACCAAAGCCCGGATGAATGGCGCCTGGAACAACAAATGGCCGACTACGGACAGCACTTGCGTCAGCAAAAAATTACTTGCCACATGGTGGACAGCGAACATTTTTATACCGACACACAAGAAGCGGCGACGCTCTTTAGCGGCAGAAAAAAATGGCTGATGGAGCATTTTTACCGTCATATGCGCGTGAAGCATCAGGTATTCATGGAGGATAACAAACCGGTCGGTGGCCAATGGAACTACGATCATGACAATCGCCAATCCTGGCCGGGCACACCTGCCGAGCCGCCCGACACGCGTCATCAGCATGACCACACAGTCTTATGGAAAACCATACAGGATGCCGGTGTGATGAGTTTTGGCAATCCCAATGCCGCACAATTTTCCTGGCCGCTAAACCGTGCGCAGGCATTGGATCAGCTCGATGAATTTATCCTTCATGGCTTGCCCCATTTCGGCCAGTTTCAAGACGCGATGAGCAGCAAGGCCTGGCGTTTATTTCATTCTCTGCTGTCATTTGCGCTTAATACCAAAATGCTGAACCCGCGGGAAGTGGTCAGTAAAGTACAAGCCGCATGGTGTGCCGGATTAGTCCCTCTGGCCGCGGCCGAAGGGTATATCCGCCAGATTTTGGGTTGGCGCGAATATATACGAGGAATCTATTGGCACCACATGCCGGGCTATGCTGAACATAATCTGTTTGCGCACACTGCCCCGCTGCCCGCCTGGTTCTGGAGCGGGGATACCAAGATGCGTTGTCTTTCGACGGCCATCGGCCAATCGCTGCAACACGCCCATTCGCACCATATTCACAGGCTGATGGTGATTGGTAATTTTGCTTTACTGGCGGGTCTGGACCCGGCAGCGCTTCATCGCTGGTATCTGGGTGTGTACATCGACGCCTTCGAATGGGTGGAACTACCCAATACCATAGGTATGAGTCAATATGCCGATGGCGGTTTACTGGCTACCAAGCCGTATGTGTCCAGCGCGGCCTACATCGACCGCATGAGCGACTATTGCAAGGGATGTCATTACAATAAAAAGCTGCGTATCGGTGAAAATGCCTGCCCGTTCAACGCCTTGTACTGGGATTTTTTTGCCCGCAACGCCGCGACTTTATCCAGCAATCCGCGAATAGGCATGGTCTATCCGCAACTCAGAAAAATGGAAGCAGCCGCGCTGCAGGCGCTGCAAGCACAAGCGGCCGGACTGCGCGCCCGGCTTGATGACTTATAGGCACAGCAAGCCAGCGCACTATTGACCTCTTTAGAAAACAATGAATAAAAATACCTTACACCCGAAAAAATTACACCTCACCAAATGGACCGCCGTCAATGTTGTCGCCAGACAAAAACATTTTCTGGTCAGCGCCGTGATCGTGCCCGAAGATCCGGCCGCAGCGATCGTCTGGGTAGAACTTGAGGCAATTTACTCAAAAGAAAAGCAACGCATCGCCTGGCGCGATCTACAGGACCAGCGCTTATGGTTACAAGGCTGGCTATAAGCAACACCAAGCCAAACCCAGCAACACCAAGCCAAACCCAGCAACGCCAAGCAAAAAAGCAAAACAAACACCCACTGATATCAACGACATAACAGCGCAAGGCAAGCATCATGATGATGAATTCACTCCCTGAGCAATATCACGCCCTGATCATCGGCGCCTCTGGTGCCATCGGTGCCGCCATGGTCGAATTGTTGCAGGCCGACCCTAGGTGTGCTTCGGTTCAAGGTCTGCACCGTCAGTCACAACCATCCATCGATTTTTCGCGCGAAGACAGCATTGCCGCCGCGGCGGCCAGTTTCGGTAGCGACCGGCGCTTTCATCTTATTGTCAATGCGGCCGGCATGCTGCATAGCGATGATTTCATGCCAGAAAAAAAACTGGACGATCTGCATTACGCCCAGATGCAAGCGACGTTTTTAACCAATACTTTCGGGCCGGCGCTATTGTTACGGCACTTTTCAACACTGCTCGATAAACAACGTAGCGTCATGGCGATCTTATCGGCCAAGGTCGGTAGCATTGAAGATAACCGCCTCGGTGGCTGGTACAGTTATCGCGCCTCTAAGGCGGCGCTCAATATGCTGATCAAAACTGCCGCGATCGAAATCAAACGCAAGCAGCCCAATAGCGTGCTGATTGCACTACACCCGGGCACCGTCAATTCGGCGCTATCGCAACCGTTTAAAGGTGGAGAAATCGGTCGCCCGGCGCTAGATGCCGCTGCCGATATGCTCAAGGTACTGGATCAACTGACGCCAGAAGACAGCGGCGCTTTTTTTTCGTACAACGGTGCACAATTGCCGTGGTGATCTGCCCCCGCGCTTACCCTACAATAGCGGCTTTGTTCTGCCCTGATTTCAGTGACTCAGCGGCGCTCAGCAAGCGAACGGCAGCATCGCCAATCGCGCTAACAATCTAACTATGACCTTAAAGAAAACCCGTCTCATGCTGCTCTTTTTCTCTACTCTGCGCGCCCCCGTGTTTACCCGGATGCTGATGCTGACGCTGATGCCGGCGCTGATACTGAACTTAGCGCTGACACTGCCAGCGTACTCCCAGAACTTACCCCCGGTGCTTGATAGCGCCTTAAAAACCGCCAACCTGCCAGAGTCTGAGCTCAGCCTGATCGTCCTGCCAGTCAGCGCTGCTAGTGCTGCTAGTGCAGGGAATTCGGGTAGCAGCGGAACAGGACCATATGCACGGTACGCCGACCGTCCCATGAACCCGGCGTCGACCATAAAATTGCTGACGACCCTGGTTGCATTGGATGAATTAGGCCCGGGCTTTCGCTGGAAAACCCAGATACTTAGCGATAGTCCGCTCAAAAAAGACGTGTTGCACGGCAATCTGTACTTGCGCGGTGGCGGCGACCCAAATCTGACCTGGGACAAACTCGGTATCATGCTGCGTACCCTGCGCCAGCAAGGCTTACGCAAAATCGACGGCGACCTGGTGCTGGACCGCAGTTATTTTCAACCGGTGCGACCTGACCTCGGCAGCCTATCGTTTGATGACAGACCCGATGCGTATTACAACGTGGTACCGGATGCGCTGCTCATTCATAGCAATATCACGTCGTTTGTGCTGGAATCCGGCGCTGATAAAATGGTGGCGCGCTTAATGACGCCGCTGGATAAAGTCAGCATCAGCAACCGTTTGCAGCTCAACGACAGACCCTGCAGCGAATGGGAAAAAGGCTGGCTGGCACCGACGATAGACACCAGCGGCTATCATCAAATCACCATCACGCTAAATGGTAGTTTTCCACGGCGCTGCCAGAAAACCACTTACCTCAATCTGCTAGAGCGCAATCTGTATATCGGCCACATGGTCAGGTTATTGTGGCAGGAAATGGGCGGCAGCTGGCAGGGTGAAGTGGTCGATGGGGCCACCCCCGCCACCGCCACTGTGCTCACAGAGCGCCAGTCTGATTCGCTGGCCGACACCATTCGCATCATTAACAAATATTCGGATAACAGCATGGCGCGTCTGCTTTACCTCAGTCTGGGAGCAGAATCGGCCAGCGCCAAAAATTACGCTACGCATCTGCAGGCGGCCGATGCCCGCGTGCGCGCCTGGCTGCTGCGCCAGGGTATCAGCGACGCGGGCATCGTCAT
>JBBQNW010000110.1:0-9191 GCA_038330335.1 Burkholderiales bacterium
TAACACATCAAAATGCCGCTCTGGTTGAGCAGGCCGCGGCGGCGTCGGCTGCGATGCAGGAGCAGGACGCTCATCTGCACGAAGTCGAAAGTCTGTTTACAGTGCCGGCGGCGTCGACGCTCGTGACACCCGCCGCGGAGAGTATGCTCAGAAGCGCAGCAAGGCCGGTTAGGGCAATTGCCAAGGCAGCGCCACGCTCTGCCGCTGTTTTCAAACCGGGCGCTACCAAGCCAGCCCTATCCGCCCGGGTCGGCAAAGCCGCACCTGCATCTGGGTCCAAGAAAGTGAGCCCTGCTACTGATGATTGGGAAGAGTTCTAGGCTGTGATTGGTAGTGCAGTGAGACAAGGGCTGGCGGTCGCCGTCAGTTCTTGTCTTAGTCTTTTCATTCAGAGTTTGTTCCATATATTTGTTTTTTTCAGTGGCCTGAGCACCACGTAGGCAGGCAAATCCTGTTTTCGTCCGCCGATTCACGCACAGAGTGAGGGCGCGGCCGGTTCTTGTTTTACAATGCCCTCAGTTTATCTCTTGATTGCATATTCATGGCAAGACTACCGCGCCTGGTCATTTCGCATCAGCTTCACCATATCATCCAACGTGGCAATGACGGCAAAGTGATTTTTGCCGATGCCGCCGACTACACAATTTTTCTTGGCTGGTTGCGTCAGGCCTCGACCCAATTCGGGGTCGCCATTCATGCCTATGTATTGATGCCGGATCACCTGCATTTGCTGGCGACGCCGGCCGATGAAAACGGGCTTGGCAAGATGATGCAATGGCTGGGGCGTCACTATGTACCTTATTTCAACGCCAAATACCATCGCTCCGGCTCTTTGTGGCAAGGGCGTTACAAAGCGACGGTGATTGAGGCGGCGAGCTATTTTTTACGCTGCAGTTTATATATTGAAAGTAATCCTGCACGCGCAGCGATCACGACCGAGGCGGTGGAATACCCGTGGTCCAGTTGCCAGCATCATATGGGCATGAAAACCGACCCCCTGGTGACCGATCATCCCCTATATTGGAATTTAGGGAATACGCCATTTCAACGTGAGGCTGCGTATAAAGAGAGGATGCAGCAAGCGCTGCCAAATAGCGAGATCGCGGCAATGACCGCCGCTACGCTTAAGGGCTGGTTGCTGGGCAGCGATAGATTCAAGGCCGAAATGGCTAAGCTGACCGATAGACGGGTGGAACCAGTCAAGCGCGGCAGGCCAAGTAAGCTAGTGCCATAGTATTTAAATAGCAATAAAAGTTGCATGGGTGCACACTTTTACTGTGTCCCTAATTAAGATATTCAAAATTCTATGATTCTTTAATTTGACACTGACCCTAATTATTTGTGTTGAATTATCTGTTGCACTGCACTATTCTACGAGCTACGTTTATTAAATCGGAGAATCATGATGCAATCGCAAGGCTTATACGACCCAGCTAACGAACACGACGCCTGCGGTGTAGGTTTTGTGGCGCATATTAAAGGCAAAAAATCTCACACTATCGTTGAGCAAGGTTTGCTGATCCTGAAAAACCTCGATCACCGGGGCGCGGTCGGGGCGGATGCCTTGATGGGTGACGGTGCCGGTGTGCTGATTCAGATCCCTGATCTGTACTACCGTGAAGAGATGGCCAGGCAAGGTATCAGCCTGCCGCCACCAGGCGAATACGGCGTTGGCATGATTTTTCTGCCGAAAGAACATGCCTCGCGTCTGGCTTGCGAGCAGGAAATCGAGCGCGCGGTGCGGGTTGAAGGCCAGGTCGTACTGGGCTGGCGCGATGTGCCGGTCGACAGCGAGATGCCGATGTCGCCGACGGTGCGTGAAAAAGAACCGGTGATTCGTCAGATTTTCATCGGCCGCGGCCCTGACATCATGGTGACCGACGCGTTAGAACGCAAACTGTATGTGATCCGTAAGTCAGCCGTCCATGCGATTGAAGCATTGAAATTGCTGCATGGTAAAGAATACTTCGTGCCGTCGATGTCGGCGCGCACTATCGTGTACAAGGGCTTGCTGCTGGCCGATCAGGTTGGCGTGTATTACAAAGACTTGCAGGATCAGCGTTGCGTCTCGGCGCTGGCTTTGGTACATCAACGTTTTTCCACGAATACTTTCCCGGAATGGCCACTGGCCCATCCGTATCGCATGATTGCGCATAATGGCGAGATCAATACCGTTAAGGGTAACTTTAACTGGATGCGCGCGCGTGAAGGCGTGATGAAATCGGCCGTGTTGGGCGAAGATTTGCAAAAGCTGTACCCATTGATTTTTGAAGGGCAGTCGGATACCGCCAGCTTTGACAATGCGCTCGAATTACTGGTTATGGCGGGTTACCCGATCGCCCAGGCGATGATGATGATGATCCCGGAAGCCTGGGAAAACCACACCATGATGGACGACAACCGCCGTGCTTTCTACGAATATCATGCTGCCATGATGGAGCCATGGGATGGCCCGGCTGCCATGGCGTTTACCGACGGTCGTCAGATCGGCGGCACGCTAGACCGTAATGGCTTGCGTCCGGCGCGGTATATCGTGACCGATGATGACCTGGTGGTGATGGCGTCAGAATCTGGCGTATTGCCGATTCCGGAATCAAAAATTATCAAAAAATGGCGTCTGCAACCGGGAAAAATGTTCCTGATTGATCTGGAAGCCGGTCGTATCATCGACGACAAAGAAATCAAAGACACTTATGCTAACGCCAAGCCCTATAAACAGTGGATTAACTCGGTGCGCATCAAGCTCAACGAGCTTAAGGGCGAGCAAGACAACACCCCGGAAAGCGCCACACTGCTAGACCGCCAGCAGGCATTCGGCTATACCCAGGAAGACCTGAAATTTTTGATGGCGCCGATGGCAAGCACCGGTGAAGAGGCGATCGGCTCTATGGGCAATGACTCGTCGCTGGCCGTCATGTCGAATAAGCTCAAGCCTTTGTATCATTACTTCAAGCAATTGTTCGCGCAGGTAACCAATCCGCCGATTGATCCGATTCGTGAAGCGATGGTCATGTCGCTGGTTTCTTTTATCGGCCCTAAGCCGAACTTATTAGACACCAACAACATTAATCCGCCTATGCGTCTGGAAGTGTCGCAGCCAGTGCTGGACTTTGCCGATATCGCCAAACTGCGCAATATCAGTGCCAACACCGGTGGCAAGTTTAAGTCGTATGAACTCGATATTTGCTACCCGGTGGCCTGGGGTAAAGACGGTATCGAAGCGCGCCTGGCATCGATTTGTGCCGAGGTTGTCGATGCCGTGAAATCCGGCCACAACATCGTCATCATCACCGACCGCAAGATGGACGCTGAATATGTCGCGATTCCGGCATTGCTGGCCACTTCGGCCGTGCACCAGCATTTAGTCAGTATGGGTTTACGCACCACCACTGGCCTGGTAGTGGAAACCGGTTCGGCACGCGAGACGCATCACTTTGCCCTGCTCGCTGGCTATGGCGCAGAAGCGGTTCATCCTTACCTGGCCATGCAGACCCTGGCCGACATGGCTAAAGACTTGTCCGGCGATTTGTCACCAGAAAAAGCGATCTACAACTACACCAAAGCAGTCGGTAAGGGCCTGATGAAAGTCATGTCCAAAATGGGTATCTCGACATATATGTCGTATTGCGGCGCGCAGATTTTTGAGATCATCGGCCTCAATAAATCTCTGGTCGACAAATACTTTAAAGGCACCGCCTCGAATGTCGAAGGTATCGGCGTGTTTGAAGTCGCCGAAGAAGCGCTGCGCTTGCATCAGCTGGCGTTCGGTAAAGACCCGGTGCTGGCGAATGCGCTTGATGCCGGCGGTGAATATGCCTTCCGTATCCGCGGTGAAGACCACATGTGGACGCCGGACGCGATTGCAAAACTGCAGCATTCTACCCGTTCGAATAACTTTAATTCGTACAAAGAGTATGCGCAGATCATCAACGATCAGTCCAAGCGGCATATGACTCTGCGCGGCCTGTTCGAATTTAAAATTGATCCGGCGAAAGCGATTCCTCTGGATCAGGTCGAGCCTGCCAAAGAAATCGTCAAACGCTTCGCTACCGGCGCCATGTCGCTCGGTTCTATTAGTACCGAGGCACACGCGACCCTGGCGGTGGCGATGAACCGTATCGGTGGTAAATCGAATACCGGCGAAGGTGGCGAAGATCCTGCGCGTTATCAGCAAGAGCTGAAAGGCATCCCGATTAAGCAGGGTGCCAGTCTGGCTTCGGTGTTAGGTAACGATGTGGTGCAGGTCGACATTCCTCTGATTGCCGGCGATTCCTTGCGTTCACGTATCAAGCAAGTTGCCTCCGGCCGTTTCGGTGTGACGGCAGAATATCTGATTTCTGCCGATCAGATTCAGATCAAAATGGCGCAAGGGGCCAAGCCGGGCGAAGGTGGTCAGTTACCTGGCCATAAGGTTTCTGATTACATCGCTAAGCTGCGTTTCTCGGTGCCTGGCGTTGGCTTGATTTCGCCGCCGCCGCATCATGATATTTATTCGATCGAAGATTTGGCACAGCTGATCCATGATTTGAAAAACGTCAATCCTAAGGCCTCGATCTCGGTCAAGCTGGTCTCTGAGGTTGGTGTCGGGACCGTGGCCGCTGGTGTCTCCAAGGCGAAGGCCGATCATCTGGTGATTGCCGGGCATGATGGCGGTACCGGTGCCTCGCCTTTGTCATCCGTCAAACATGCCGGTTCACCGTGGGAGCTGGGGCTGTCAGAAACCCAGCAAACTCTGGTCTTAAATGGTTTGCGTAGCCGCGTGCGGGTACAGGCCGATGGCCAGATGAAAACCGGTCGCGACGTAGCAATTGCCGCCATGCTCGGTGCCGATGAAATCGGCTTCGCTACAGCCCCACTGGTGGTCGAAGGTTGCATCATGATGCGTAAGTGTCATTTGAATACCTGCCCGGTCGGTGTCGCGACGCAAGACCCGGAATTGCGCAAGAAATTCTCGGGTAAGCCGGAATACGTCGTGAACTATTTCTTCTTCGTTGCCGAAGAAACCCGCCAGATCATGGCGCAACTCGGTATCCGCACTTACGATGAATTGATCGGCCGGGTTGATCTGCTGGATAAATCCAAAGCGATCACGCATTGGAAGGCAAAAGGTCTGGATTTCAGCAAGATTTTCTATCAACCTGAAATGCCTGAAGGTACCGCCGTTCGTCACGTCGATGTGCAAGACCATTGTCTTGAAAAAGCGCTGGATAACAGGCTGATCGTACAAGCCAAAGCGGCGCTCGAGAGCGGAGAAAAAGTATCGTTTATTTCTCCGATCAAAAACCGGAACCGTACCGTCGGCGCCATGTTGTCGGGGGAAGTGGCAAAACGCTACGGTCATCAGGGTCTGCCAGACGACACCATCCATATTCAGTTGCAAGGCACGGCCGGGCAGTCTGCCGGTGCGTTTTTGGCGCATGGCGTGACGCTTGATCTGGTGGGTGAAGGCAATGATTACGTCGGCAAGGGGCTGTCGGGCGGTCGTATCATTATTCGCCCGAATACCGAGTTCCGTGGCTGGGCAGTCGATAACATCATTTGCGGCAATACCGTGTTGTACGGTGCCATCTCAGGCGAAGCCTTTATCAATGGTGTCGCAGGCGAGCGCTTTGCGGTGCGTAACTCTGGTGCCGTGACCGTGGTTGAGGGCACGGGTGACCATGGTTGCGAATACATGACAGGTGGTACGGTCATCGTCCTGGGTGATACCGGACGTAACTTTGCTGCCGGTATGTCGGGTGGTATTGCCTATGTGTATGACCCGGATGGAGAATTCGAGGCTAAATGTAATCTGGCGATGGTGACTCTGGAGCCGGTATTGGCGGGCGATGTGCAAGCGGTCAGTGTTGATAAGTCGATTTGGCACAGCTGCCTGCGCGGCGGCGAAGGCGAGACCGACGAAGCCATTTTACGTAGCCTGCTGGAGCGTCATTTTAAGCACACCGGCAGCACCCGCGCCCGCAATCTGCTCGACGACTGGGCCCGTAGCCGTGCCAAATTTGTCAAGGTCTTCCCGACCGAATACAAACGCGCGCTGGGCGAAATGTACGCCGCCAAGTTACTTGCTGCAAAAAACGAAAAAGTCGCTGCATAGTTATGAGCAGGAACATCCGGCATGCTTGCCGGATGTTTGCTCCTGTGCATTTCAGGAATGAGCGGGCATTTGTCCGTCACACAATTGAGGTAAAAAATGGGTAAAATCACCGGCTTCATGGAATATCAACGCCTGCAGGAAGCAAGCGAAGCGCCGCAGTTGCGCAAAAAACATTTCAAGGAATTTACGCTGCATCTGAATGATGGCCAGGCTAAAGTTCAAGGCGCACGTTGCATGGATTGCGGCATTCCCTTTTGCAGCAGCGGCTGCCCGGTCAATAACATCATTCCGGACTGGAATGACCTGGTCTATCACGGCAATTACCAGCAAGCGCTGGACACTTTGCATTCGACTAATAATTTCCCGGAATTTACCGGGCGTATCTGTCCTGCACCTTGCGAATCTGCCTGTACCCTGGGTATCAATGATGACGCGGTCGGGATTAAATCGATAGAGCATTTTATTATCGATAAAGGCTGGGAAAACGGCTGGGTCGTACCGCAAATTGCCGCGCTTAAAACCGGTAAAAAGGTCGCCATCGTCGGTTCTGGTCCTGCCGGATTGGCCGCCGCCCAGCAGCTGGCACGGGTTGGTCATGATGTCACGGTGTTTGAAAAAAATGACCGCGTCGGTGGTTTGTTACGTTACGGTATTCCTGATTTTAAAATGGAAAAATCGCATATTGACCGCCGTGTCGAGCAGATGCGTGCAGAAGGCGTGACTTTTAGAACCAGCGTTTTTGTCGGGAAAGATTTTCCGGCAAGCATCACTAACTGGTCCAAGGAAACCATTTCTCCGGAACAGCTGCAAACAGATTTCGATGCCGTCATCATTGCCGGTGGCGCTGAGCAGCCGCGTGATTTGCCGGTGCCGGGACGTGAACTTAAAGGCGTGCATTTTGCGATGGATTTCCTGCCTTGGCAAAATAAAGTCAATGCCGGCGATAAATTGAAAGACCAATTACTCGCTAGCGGTAAGCATGTGATTGTGATCGGTGGTGGTGATACCGGCTCCGATTGCGTCGGCACTTCGAATCGTCATGGCGCCAAATCTGTGGCGCAATTTGAACTGATGCCGCAACCGCCTGAGCAAGAAAACAAACCGATGGTCTGGCCTTACTGGCCGACCAAGCTGCGCACCTCGTCCTCCCATGAAGAAGGATGCGAACGGGATTGGGCGGTGGCCACCAAGCGTCTCGAAGGTAAGGGCGGTAAAGTGGATAAGCTGATCGCCTGTCGCGTCGAGTGGAAAGACGGCAAGATGCAAGAAGTACCGGATTCCGAATTTGAAATGAAAGCTGATCTGGTCTTGTTGGCGATGGGCTTTGTTTCGCCAGTACAGCAAGTTCTGGAGGCTTTCGGCGTGGATATGGATGCTCGTGGCAATGCGAAGGCGACTACCGACGGTGTTGGCTGTTATCAGACTAATGTCGCCAAAGTCTACGCCGCTGGTGACATGCGCCGTGGTCAGTCGCTGGTGGTGTGGGCGATACGTGAAGGGCGCCAGTGCGCGCACGAAGTCGATGCTGCGTTGATGGGGGCTTCAGTCTTACCACGATAAACTGATTGTATTGTCATTATAAAAACCCCTCTTGGCAACTGAGGGGTTTTTTATTGATGAAAACAACTTGTTGGGGCCTGTATTGAATGGGTGAAATGAATGGGTGAAATGAATGGGTGAAATATATCGATATAACTTTATCTGACTCAAAGTTCATTTATTTTTACGGTTTATAAAAGCAATAAATGAATTAATAAAACATTTTATTTGAATATATATTACTTAATTACATTATTTAATTTCATTATTTAATACAATTGTGAAATTTTTCAAATACTCTCATTTTCTGTAAACCATGTTTGATCAAGCTCGATTCTTTGATCTGGATTACAATCTTGGTTTTGTCAACAAAGTTCCCCGTCGTGCCCAATCTTGTCGAAATTCGTGATTTACATTTTAGCTATGGTGACCGGACTATCTTATCCGGTCTGAACATGGATTTCCCGCGTGGCAAAGTGGTTGCCGTCATGGGCGGATCCGGCTCGGGTAAAACCACGATCCTGCGCCTGATCGGAGGCCAGATCTTGCCGCAAAGCGGTGGTACTTGCGTTAATGGCCAGGCAGTCGAGCAGTTAGACACGGCAGGCCTGTACGCTTTACGAAGAAAAATGGGCATGCTGTTTCAACACGGTGCCTTGTTTACCGACTTAAGCGTGTTTGAAAACGTCGCGTTTCCTTTGCGTGAGCACACTAATCTCACGGAAAGTATGATTCACGATCTGGTGTTGATGAAGTTGCAAGCGGTAGGCTTACGCAATGCCGCCGCACTCAAGCCGTCCGAAGTTTCCGGTGGTATGGCGCGCCGTGTGGCGCTGGCCAGAGCGGTGGCGCTTGATCCGCAACTGATAATGTATGACGAACCGTTTGCCGGGCTTGATCCGATTTCGATGGGGGTGATTGCCAACCTGATCAGAAATTTAAATGATGCTTTAGGCTCAACCTCTATTCTTGTTTCGCATGACGTACATGAGTCATTCGCCATTGCTGATTATGTCTACTTTTTATCTCAGGGAAAAATTGTGGCGCAGGGAACGCCGGAGCAAATGTTAAATTCGACCGACCCGTATGTGAAGCAATTTGTTCACGCTGAGAGCGACGGACCGGTGCCTTTTCACTATCCGGGGAAGTCGCTGGCAGACGATTTTGGTTTGTCGCCGAAGGGTGGAGGACAGCCAGGATGATCTCTCGTATCGGGCAATTTGTGCGTCAGGTCGCTGCCGATTTGGGCTACGCCACCCGCAGTTTTTTTCTGATTTTATATAATGTCGGCGGGCTGTGGCGCCGGCCTAGGCTGATTACTGATCAGATTCATTTTATCGGTAATTATTCTTTAGTGATTATTGCGATATCTGGCTTGTTCGTCGGTTTTGTCCTGGGTTATCAAGGTTATTACACCCTGAACCGCTACGGCTCGGAAGAAGCGCTTGGTTTGCTGGTCGCTTTATCGCTGACCCGCGAATTGGGGCCGGTCGTGACGGCATTGTTGTTTGCCGGCCGGGCCGGCACTTCGCTGACGGCTGATATTGGCCTGATGAAG
>JBBQNW010000111.1:0-9185 GCA_038330335.1 Burkholderiales bacterium
CGGAGGCTGCAGGTGGTGGCGCCGGTAAAGTTTGGATCAATTCAAAGTCCAATACCTATCACTGCCAAGGCACAAAATTTTACGGCAAGACCAAAGCCGGCGAATACATGAGCGAGGCTGACGCCAAGGCTAAAGGCGCTCATGCTGACCATGGTAAAGCATGTAAGTAATTGCCGGAGCCGGCTGATAGTCAGTTGAGTGTCAAAGCGCCGTCCTGATAAGGGCCGCGCTTTTTTTTATTGGCGGCCAGACCAGGCACGTCATGAGCGTTGTCAGGCCAATGGATTATCATTGGCCGCCTATTTTTCTACCTTGAAAGTCAATTCATGAAGTCAGGTCTCATTTCTATCGCCCTCTTGCTGAGCAGCACGATGACGGCTCAATTGTCTGCCCAGGTGAATACTGCTGGTACTGCTGGTACTGCCGGCATTGCCGCAGCCCCCGAAGCGCCGGTAAGCATGATCCGGCAGGCGGCGCCGCAACATGTCAGCGCATTAAGCAAAACCGATACGCAAATCGGTAGCGGGGCGGAAGCCACGTATGGTTCGCTGCTGCAGGTGCATTACACCGGTTGGATCTATAACCCGAAAGCCGAAAATTTACACGGCGCTCAATTTGACAGTTCACGCGACAGCGGCAAGCCATTTAGTTTTCAGCTGGGCGCCAGACAGGTGATCAAAGGCTGGGAGATGGGCGTACAGGGCATGAAGGTTGGCGGTAAACGCATTTTGGTGATCCCCAGCTATCTGGCGTATGGCACCAGCGGTTCGGGCAGTATTGCGCCCAATTCTCATCTGGTGTTTGAGATTGAATTGCTGGGCGTGAAATAACCTGGATTTGCTATCGGTCTTGTGGCAAAAATCGCGGCAGCAAGCGCGGCCAAAGCAGGCGGCGGGTAAGGCTCAACTTGCTCGCCGCCTGCCCGGCGGGGCAAGAGCCTGGAGAGCGCAATACCGCATATTTTCTAGCGTCAATTTTGCTTTCGCTCATGTCTGGTGTGCGCTTGCCAGTTCTGTTTTTTTGCCATGATCAGGTCTGCTGATGCCCGCTTGCGAGCACTGATCAGCTTCGTCGACGGCACAAGGCAGCCGTGAATATGCTGGCAGACGCCTTGCTGCAAATTGTAATTGATGAAACGCGGCCTGGAAAAGGCACAAAAGAGGCGCTGATTTTTCAGTCTGCGAGATCGACCTGCCGGTACAAATTGCGCCTTAGCCAGCCTGGCTGCCAGCTTGTCCTGTGCTGCCGGTTTCTGATGTTTATCAGGCTTGCCAGGCGCCGTTGCTAAACACCACTACATCATCCAGCAGTACCGTTTCGGTGATGGCGAAAACGTCAACATGGTGCTTGCCGTCGCCGCGTTTGAAGTTGGGCTTGCCGTAGATGCCGTGCTTGGCACCGAGCGACAGATGAACGCCGCACATGCGCTCGAAACTGCCAATGTCGCTGACGGTGCGGTCTTTGGAAAACGCCCGGTTTAAGCCAAAACCGAGTTCGCGCACCCAGACCACGCCCTCATCAGCGCGGATATTGGCCAGCACCTGATCAAATTCCGGGGTCGAATTAACGGTATCCGTGACTTGCCCTTTGTTGATGATCAGGGTGATCGGGCGCGCCGGTTGATTCACGCTAAACGAGGTGTCGCCAAAGACAAAAATACGCACCCGTCCATTCACCGCTTCCAGATCCTTGGCTTCGGTAAACACTTCACCGATAGGGAACTGGCCGCCGATGTTTTTCATTGCGCTGTAATCACCGACATTGAGTTTAGCCGATTCAAACGCCGAGCCAAACACCAGGCGCTCGCCGCCGCTGTCGAGCACGCCGCCGCTGGCCTGATCAATGCGCACTTTCAGCGCATTGCCGACCACCCGGTAATACGCGGGGTCATAGGCAAGTGCATCGATATAGTAGAGTGCCTCTTGCCCCGGCATACGAGCCAGATGCGGATGCTCGATGACTTTGAGTTCGCGCTTAAACAGTTCGACCCGGATTCTGAAGGCATCCATGCGAAAATTGGTCGACTGGATCAGCACCACCAGATCCGAGGCGACCAGTGGTGCCAAAATTGCCAGCACCGCTTCCGCTGTGCTGCTATCAAAATCAATGAAATTGGCCTCTGGCAGGCAGCGCCGGTAGGCCGCTGTCAGGGTTTCGGCCAGGGGGCAGCGGCGGTCAAAGACCACCACTGCGGCATGCCTGGCGTCATGATGAAACGCCTGCGCCAAAATATCGTTCAGATGCCGTTCTGCCGTGTTGACGGCGCTTGGCGGCAGTGCCGCCATGGTGGCCTGATGCTGCTTCGTGTCAGGGGCGCCGGTAGCGGCGGGAAGTTCTTGGTGGCTGATGTCGGTCATGAGGCGCAGGTGTGAGTAGGAGATAAGAGCGCGCGGCTGGCGCTGAATGCGCGCCAGGCGCTAGACGCTAGGCGATAAACGAAGCAATAGCCTAAGCAATGCGCTGATCAGGCCGGAGCTCTGGTCAAAGACCGCTATTTTATCTAATGTGCCTGCGCTTGAGCGGCTAATTTCAGCATGCCGGCATTCAATATGAGGTATCCCTGTGGAAAATCAAGCTTGGCACAGGCTCAGCGCTACTGTTGTCTGCGGATCTTGTTGTTACTCTGCAAGGGCAAATGGATAATGCTTTAGTAACTGAAAATTCGTCCCCGGTGCGGGTTCGAAAAATAAAGAGATGCCCTTGATACACATCGTTTCTGTGATCTGAAAATGTTTCACTGCCGCGTCACGCAGGGCGCTGGCCGTGCTTTCGTCGCCCGCTTTCAGGCTGTCGCTTAAGGTCAGGTAAAAGCTGAACTCCTCTTCGGTATAGGGACAGCCCCAGCGCTGAAGTAGGACTTGCTGACGCAAAGTCAGGCGCCGGCTGTTGCGCCGCTCCAGTTCCGGGCTGCTGACAGGCGCACTGAGTTCGGCAAAATGACTGACGCAACGTTGTGCCAGCGCATCAATGGCAGGGCATTCTGTATGCGGCCGCAAGGCGAGAAAGCCACCCATCCATTGTACTTGCGGGGTCGGTACGATGACCGCACGCTGCTGCTGGCAAAATGCGTGCAGGGTTTGTTCCAGCGACGCTAGTGTCTTCATGCCGGCCAGGCGAAACGGCGCTTTCAAGGTCGCATGAAAGCCGTAACGTCGCGCATTGCCGGTTAATTTCTGTACGACTTCCGTAGCCAGCCCCTTAATCGGCGGTGGTGTCAGTGCGCGCATGGCAACGGTATCGCGCCCCAGCCATTGGCAGCCGGCCAGCCACCATTGGCTGCCGACTTCGGGCGCAAAGTAGAGCGCGTAGCGTGTCATCTTCTCTCCCTGATAGGACGTGTTTGGTCTCGGTGATTATATTTCTGCATGTCTTGTTTTGTTAATTTATTACTATGCCGGATGATACGCCAATCTCATCCGGATCCGTATGCCCGGACCAATTGCGCTGCGGAGGCGGCGGCTGATAATAAAAAACAAGGGTGCCTTGCGACATAAGAGCGGAAGATAGCGCTTCAGACCGGCTGCTACCGGAGCCGGTCTGAAGCGCAGTATTGGTGAGGTATCAGTTTGCTTCATTATTGCCGGTAACGAATGGCAAATCAGCCATCCGCATTCATTTGCATAATCAAGGCCGCTAACACGGTTTCCGCCTTGTCATTGTCAACCTGGCAGGTCCCGGCATTTTCATGGCCGCCGCCGCCGTATTCCAGCATCAGCGGGCCGATGTTGGTGTTGGCACTGCGGTTCAGGATGGATTTTCCGCAGGCCAGTACCGTGTTTTGGCCTTTCAGGCCCGACAGCACATGGATAGAAATATTCGTGTCGGGGAAGAGCGCGTAAATCAGGAAGCGGTTGCCGGCGTAAATGATGTCTTCCTTGCGCAGATCGAGTACCACCAGATTGTGATGCACAGTGGCGCAGCGCAGGATTTGTGCCTTGCATTTTTCTTCGTGTTCAAAATACAGACCGACGCGTTCTTTGACATCCGGGGTTTGCATGATCTGGTCGATATTTTTGGTTTTGCAGAGGTCGATCAGGTCCATCATCAGCTGGTAGTTCGAGATTCGGAAGTCACGGAAGCGACCCAGGCCGGTTCTGGCATCCATCAAAAAGTTGAGCAAGTCCCACTGCTTGGGATGCAGCACTTCATCGCGGCTAAATTGCGCCGAATCGCCTTTATCTACCGCCGCCATCATCTCGTCCCAGGCCGCGGGAAATGCCTTGAGACCGCCGTAATAGTTGTACACCACGCGGGCGGCAGAAGCTGCGTCGGGTTCGATAATATGCTTTGTTCGGTCGGCGCTGTGGCTGCCATGGCTGTGATTGCGTAGCGTTTCTGATAGATGATGGTCGAACGCCAGGTGTACCCCATCGACATACGGCAGGTTGGTGGAGATGTCATTCCCGGTCACGGTAATTTTTCCATCCTGCATGTCTTTGGGGTGGACGAACTGAATTTCTTCGATCAGATTTAGGTGTTTCAGCAAGACGGCACAGACCAGACCATCAAAATCGCTGCGTGTAATGAGACGGTATTTCTTTACATTGTCAGACATCAGTTTCCCCATGGATGAATAATAATGAAGCGCTAGACAGGCGCGTATAAGTTGTGCTGCGCCGGACCTCAGTGAACTTACTTTAATCAGTTTTATGGCCCTTGTCTATGATTGCTTCACTGCCTGAGTCGATACCGCCTGCCATGACCCGTCGGGTCAAACTATGTCATTGACTAGCGACCAATGAGATGTTGCTGTTACTAACGTAAAATGGCGAAAATAGTGGACTTGAATCCTGAAATTTGCATGATCAGGATAGCTAGTGAAAAAAATAACAGATGGAAAAATTGGAATGAGAATGAAAAAAATAGCTTACTGCGGCAGCTTGTTTTGGATCGCTACGTCCGCTCTGGCGCAGGAAAATAGTTGTGGAAAGCTGCTTGATGATGCCGAGCGGCTGGCATGCTACGACCTGATTTATGGGCGTCGCGAACTGGTGGTGGTACCGCCTGCAGAGCCGCTGAAAACAGCTGCGCTGGCTGAAGTGCAAACCGAACAGCAGGTTGTGACCATCGTCAAAGATGCGCAATATGAGCAAATCCGGCGTGAGCGTCTGGGTTCCACCATGAGCGAGCGCTGGGAACTAGATGCCAGTAAATCGGCCGGTATTTTTTTGCCGCGTCCGTACAAACCCATGTATGTGCTGCCGGTCACCTATAGCAGCCGGATTAATTCCGCGCCGACGTCACCCGGGGACGGGCATGGCACCGGGAGTGGCCAGGATCTGAGGAATATGGAAGGCAAGTTCCAGTTTAGTTTTAAGTCAAAACTATGGGAAAACGTGTTGGGAATGGATGCCAATTTATGGGCTGGCTACACCCAGTCCTCGCGCTGGCAGGTATACACCCCGGCCTTGTCGCGCCCTTTCCGCGAGACTAATTATGAACCTGAAGCAATGCTGGTGTTTCATACCCCTTACGAGTTTTTAGGCTGGCAAGGCAGGATATCCTCGATCAGCGTTAACCATCAGTCAAATGGCCGCGCGCTGCCTTTATCACGTAGTTGGAACCGTCTGATCGGGGAAGTCAGCCTGGAGCGGGGTGACTGGAGCCTGAGCTTGCGCCCGTGGTGGCGTATCCAGGAAAAAACTGCTGCCGATGATAATGCCAATATCCAGGACTATCTGGGCCGCGGCGAAATACTGCTGAGTAATACGATGGCGCAGCATGTATTTACCCTGCAGGCGCGGCACAGCCTGCGCTCCGGCGCAAACTCGCGTGGGTCGGTCCAGCTTGACTGGGCGTTTCCGCTGGTGAACGGAGTGCATGGCTATGTGCAACTGTTTAGCGGTTATGGCGAAAGCTTGATTGATTACAACTTCCGCCAGAATAAAGTCGGCTTGGGCGTCTCGCTGGTGGAATGGCGCTGATGCCAGTTGGGGCAATTAAGTAGTGTCAGCCCGGTATGGTGGCAACAGTCGGTCATTCGCCCTTGGTAGCGCTATTTGCTGATCGACTTTACCACCGTGACCGTGCATTCTGCCTCGGCCACCACTTGCGCCGAAACACTGCCCAGGTAACGCCGGATGCTGGAGCTGCCGCGTGAGCCGATGATGATGTGATCCACCCCGTTATTGCGCGCGTAGTCAATGATGGCGGTGGCGGGGTCGTGCGCTTCCAGGACATGGAAGGTGATTTTGTCGGGGCTGAGATTGAGTTCACGCGCCCAGTATTTCAGCGCTACCAGCTGTTTGACATGCACGTTCTGGCCGTGCTGAACGATGCTGTCATCCATGCCGATGCGGCTGGTTTTGCGGATGGTGACGCAGGCCAGGCGCGCACCGGGTTCGGTTTGCAGCATGCGGCGGGTGATATTGCGCAAATTGTCGGCCAGCGCCACGCTGCCATTGGTCAGGTCGAGTGCGGCAACGATGATGGGGGCCTGGAATAATTGTTCAGAGACGCTGTGCTGCAACAGCGGTTCGGCACCGGCGGCTTGAAAACGTCGCTTGAGCACAGCCATATACCCATCTTGCGTGGTTTTTTCTGCCCTGGCCGTGAGCTGGATTTGCGCCGGGTCTTGTAGCAAGAAAGCGAGCTGGGCGGCGGTATCAAAACGCGCCGCCGGTTCCACTTCCAGGCAACGCAAAATCACTTCTTGCAGCCAGGTGGGAATCGCCGGATTATGGCTGCGCGGTGGTATCGGGTCGCGGTACAGGCGTTTTTTCAGACCGGAAACCGAGGTCGGATGGCCAAACGGCCGCTCGCCGGTGGCCAGGTGGTACAGCAATACGCCAAGCGCAAACAGGTCGCTGCGCGGTTCATTGCGCACCCCGAGTACCTGTTCGGGCGAGATATACGGGCCGGTGCCCATCGGCAGGCGAAATTCTTCATCGAGTAAATCGGGCAATTTGTCATGGCGCGACAAACCGTAGTCAATCAGCACTGCCGCACCGTCAGGGCGAAACATGATATTGCTGGGTTTAATGTCGAGATGGATCACATGCTGGCGATGCAGGTCTTGCAGCGCTTGCGCGATCTTGATGCCGGTACTGACCACTTCGGCAACCGGCAGCGGTGCCGCATCGAAGCGGCTGCGTAGTGAGACGCCGGCAATCTGTTCCATCACAATATACGCTTGCGCATCAAAATCGCCGGCACCGAAGTAGCGGGGAACGTGTACGCCCTTGAGTTTGGGCATGATCATCTGCTCGACTTCAAAGGCAACGATGGCGGTCGGGTCGTCGGTGGAAAACAGCAGCGGCACCTTCATGATCAGGGGTGGAATCGCCGCTTCGTCTGCTTTCTGATGGCGGTTTCTCAGATCAGTCACGCGCCACAAGGCCGCCATGCCGCCGGTATGCAGTTTTTCTTCCAGCCGGTAACCGTCGAATTCCATGCCTGGCTGTAAGACACGGTGGCCAGCTGGCGCAAGCAACTCTGAGGATGCCATGCTTCAGGCTCCGGTGATCAGGCGCATCGCCAGGCTGGCAGGTAAGCCGGCGGCGATGATTTTTTCTGCCGCAGTTTCGGCGTCGTAGGGTACGCGGAAGTAAGTCAATTCCAGACTGACGGTGTCAAAGGTGGCGTAGCAGGCGGCAGGGTTGCCGTCGCGTGGCTGGCCGACCGAGCCGGGGATCACTAACCAGCGGCGCTGCTTGCTTAAGGGAATACTGTTTTCCGGGGTCGGTAAAAATTCGCCGGTCTTGCCGGTGAGCGTCATGTGATACAAGGTCGGCATGTGCACGTGGCCGCAGAAGGTCATGTGTGCCCTGGTGGCGTGCATGCTGCGCATGGCTTCCATAGGGCCATCGACGTACTCCCATTTTTCCGGGGCCCAGGCATTGGCGTGAACTAGCAACATATCGTCAATTTCTATGCGATAAGGCAAGTTGCGGATGAAGGCAAGATGCTCGCCCGTGAGCTGACTACGGGTCCATTCAACCACCTGATAGGCGACCGGATTCATGCCCTTTTTATCATCTTGCAAAATGGCGATGTCATGATTGCCCATCAGGACGTAGGCGCCCCTGCTGGCGTAATCCATCACGGTATCAAGCACCCAGGCCGGGTCGGCGCCGTAGCCGACCAAATCACCTAAGAACGCATAGTGCGTGACTTTTTGTTCATCGGCATGCGCCAGACAAGCGCTGACGGCTTCGCGGTTGGCATGGAGGTCGGTCAGCAAGGCAATGAGCATGGTGGTCTGGCAAGTAGGTGAATTCGTAAATAAGTCAGCGAATTAGTCAGCAAATAAGTCAGTGAATAAGTCAGCAAATAAGTCAGTAATTAAGTCAGTAATTAAGTCAGTGAATAAGTCAGCAAATAAGTCAGTAATTAAGTCAGTAATTAAGTCAGTAATTAAGTCAGTAAGCTAATGAGTAAAATAATACGCTAGCGCGTCAGTGCGTGTGCTGCAGTTCACATGCACCCGTTCGCATGCACCCGCATGACAGTAAAATCTGGTCTGAGAATCAAGTCTAGTCCCTGAAACTAACAGCAGACTTACAAACTGCTTACATATTGTTGATATCCACGCGCACGTAGTTCGCAGGCGGGGCAGGTGCCGCAGCCATGCCCCCAGGCATGCAAGTTGCCGCGTTCACCCAGATAACAGGTATGGGTGTCGGTGCGGATCAGATCAACCAGGGCGGAGCCGCCTAGCTGCTCAGCCAGACGCCAGGACTCGGCTTTATCGATCCACATCAGCGGCGTTTCTATGCGCAGGCGTGTCGCCATGCCCAGATTTAGCGCTACCTGCAAGGCCTTCATACTGTCGTCGCGGCAATCGGGGTAGCCGGAAAAATCGGTTTCGCACATGCCACCCACCAACACATTGATCCCGCGACGATACGCCAGAGTGGCCGCCGTCAGCATGAACATTAGATTGCGCCCGGGTACGAAGGTGTTCGGCAGGCCATTTTCCTGCATGCTGATGGCGATGTCTTGCGTCATCGCGGTGTGTGACAGTTGCGCGACCAAACCCAGATCGATCATATGATCTTCGCCCAGTCGTTCATTCCATGGTGTTGAAAAGTCGCGCATCTGCTCGAGTAAGCGCGGCCGCATCGTCAGCTCGATGGCGTGACGCTGGCCATAATCAAAACCAATGGTTTCGACCCGGCGATAGTGTGTCAGTGCCCATGCCAGGCAAGTGGTGGAATCCTGGCCGCCGCTGAATAAAACCAGAG
>JBBQNW010000112.1:0-9153 GCA_038330335.1 Burkholderiales bacterium
CGTTGTGTTTGTCAGCAGCAGAGAGATGAGATTATGCGGCATTTCTTCTTACTCGTCAAGTCCCTTGTTTGCTGCGTAGTGGGCTGTTTCTTTTTGCTCGCTACCGGGGGATGGCGGGTGTGGTGTCGCACCGCTTGTTTCCTTGTTTCCTTGTTTCTTTTTTTGCTGCTTCCCGCTCGTTTCAGCGGGAGGCGAACTATAGCAAACCGGTACTGGCTTTGGCAAGGGCTTTCGGAAATATTTTTGCAGTATAACTAGCGTGTTCGGGTTGCCAGCACTCGTGGTGGTGCGCTTGGCTTGCCTCGCCCTTTACCGATAGTTTGCGTTTCACCTGATTCGATCACAAAATTTGCAGTTGAATCCTTGCCGAGCACACTTACCAGGTAAGGCATCACCTCTCTTAATGTTGCTTCCAGGGTCCAAGGTGGATTCAATATAAACATGCCACTACTATGCAAACCAAAACCATCAGGGGAAGCGCCGCTAATAGATAAACTCACATTGAGCCAACCATTTGCAGGAATTCGCTTAAGGCGGTCCGGCAACTGCTTTGATTCTGCTCTTTGCAAGATTGGATACCATACCGCAAACACACCAGTAGGAAAACGCACTAAAGCATCCTGCAGAGTTTCTTTCACGCGTCGATAGTCATCTTTGACTTCATACGGTGGATCAATTAATACCAGGCCACGTCGAGATGGCGGTGGCAACAAGGCTTTCAATCCTTCAAAGCCATCGCCTGCCGAAATAATGACTCTCTTGCCCCGTGTCGTGGCCCTGTGTCCCTGCGCAGCAGCATGTGCATCGAGTTTTCTAAAATTTTCACTCAGTATTTTGATTTCACTTGGATGCAATTCGAACAACCGTAACCGGTCTTGCTCACGCATGACAATGTCCGCGCAATAAGGGGAACCGGGGTAATAGCGCATCTTGCCACTTGGATTCAAGTCTTTAATGAGTGTCACATACTCCGCCAATGCAGGTGGCAAGTCTTTACGATCCCAAAGAGGCGCAATGCCTGTTTCATACTCCGCATTTTTACTCGCATATCCAGCATCAAGTGAATACAGGCCAGCGCCAGCGTGGGTATCTATGTAGGTGTAGGCTGTTTCTTTTTGCCCAAGATAATTTAGCAGTTGAATAGTGATGAAATGTTTGAGGACGTCGGCATGATTGCCAGCGTGAAAGCCGTGGCGATAGCTCAGCATATGGGGGAATTCCTATGAAAATGGCTGATTTACTCTTGACGCATGAGTAAAATCAAAAAATGAGAAGCAGAATTTTACTCTCTTTCATATCAGGCGACACGCTTACCGAAGATGATCAAATCCCGCTCGACACCATCAAGCGTCGCCACCCTTGGCATATTCGCCCATATTTGAAAGTTAAATGAGGCAAATAAATTAAGACTTGGCGTGTTGTGCCCGAAAATAAAACCTAGCAAGGTATGCACTTCAATTTGAGGTGCGAACGCAATGGATTGTTGAAGAAAATAGCGCCCTAAACCCTTACCTCTGGCACTTTCGTGTAAATAAATCGACAGTTCTGCGGTGCCCGAATACGCAGGTCGCCCATAGAAATTGGAAAATGACAGCCAGCCTATGACAATGCCATGATCCTCAACAACCCATAAAGGTCTTTTCTCTGGTGCATGCTCATAAAACCAGGCGTGCCGCGACTCTACCGAAACCGGCTCCGTATCGGCAGTTACCTGCCTTGATGCTACTGTTGAGTTGTAGATGGCAACGATCGCCGGTAAGTCTTCAAAAGTAGCGATGCGGTGTGAGAACATAGTAGATTTCATAAATTACAAGGTGTGAGTTGCACGTGAGGAACGTATGGCAGCCCCCAATAATTCCTCTACCCTCAGCTTAACCCTGGCTCCGCTTTCGTCATCGGGAAAATGCACGCCAATGCCTTGCGATTTATTATTCCCGGCGCCAGCAGGTGTGATCCATGACACTTTGCCGGCGATCGGGTATTTACTTGGATCATCCAGAAGAGTCAAAATTAAATAAATCTCCTCTCCGAGGCGATAGGACTTATTGGTTGGCACGAAGATACCGCCATTTTTTAAAAATGGCATGTAGGCGGAATACAAAGCCGCTTTCTCCCTGATTGCCAACGACAAAACCGAAGGGCGTGCTGGCGCCGGCATGTTCAATGACATGTTCAGCGGAACACTGAGATCAGCAGGTAAATCAGCCATAAGATACTCTCAACGAAAAAGTGCAGAATAGTCCAGCAACATGTCTTCAATAAAAAGCTTGGCAGACAAAGGATGACTGGCAATAGCCTGTCGATCTCCGGTATTTTTGATGACGGCGATTAGCGCGCTCATTTGCACTCGCCCAGCCAGTAATGCCAATTCTTTTTGATAACGCGGATAATACCGGATTCTGCCGCTCTGTTTAAAAGAAAAAATATCGTAAAGCCAGCGCTGCAACCACGAGACTGTTGTTGCGACTTCCATTTTCTGCATTTTTTCTGCAATTTTCAAACTAATTTCGATGCCTGGCTTACACAGCTGACGTAAAAAATCATCCAGATCTGCGCGCGTTTCAGATTGCGACATTTGCAAGGCCGATAAAGGAGCGCCGCCTTGCTGAGCCAGCCAGACTTCAGCATCACTCACTTTTTGCGCATGTAGCCATGCCAGCGACTGCTCTTTGCCTGGCATTCCCAATGCAAATTTGTAACAGCGCGACAAAATTGTTGGCAGGAGCTTGTCCAGACTATTCGACACCAGAATGAAAACCGTGTTGGCATTCGGCTCTTCCAATGATTTAAGCAGAGCATTGGCCGCCGGGACATTTAACGTCTCCGCAGGATAAAGCACGATAACACGGGTGCCTTGTCTATGCGTGGAGATATTCATGAAGTCCGATAACGCGCGCACTTGATTAATAACGATTTCTTTTGACGGCGCCTTACTTGCTTTAGCTGTCTTTTTATCACTGTCGGCATTATCACGTTCGCCGGTCGCGGCATCTTCTTCTTCCAGCAATTCAGGTCTGATCCGGCGGTAGTCAGGGTGACTATATTGTGCGACCCAGCCGCATGAAACACACTCACCGCATGCATGCCCATCTGCCGCCGGAGCTTCACATAACAGTGATTGGGCGAAATGTTCGGCAAAAAGCGTCTTTCCTATACCTTCTGCACCATGCAATAAAATGGCGTGTGGCATCCTCTGGCGCAGCACTTGTAATTGCTGCCAGGCAGATTGCTGCCAAGGAAAAAGTGGATTACTCATGAGGAGATTGAGAGAATAGTTCTGCCATCAATAAATCGAGATGCTGGCGAATCTCCGGAATCGCGCGGTTGGCATCGATGATGCGAAAACGTTGTGGAAATTCAGCGGCTCTACGCAAATACTCCGCTCTGGTATCAGCAAAAAAATCGTTTTGCTCTTGTTCAAATTTATCAAGAACGCGGGTCGCGTCCAGACGTGCTCTTGCTACCGTCAACGGAACATCAAACAACAAGGTAAGATCCGGCTGCAAATGCGGATGCACCCATTGTTCCAGTACGCTGAGTTTTTGTAGTGACAACTTGCGCCCGCCCCCTTGATAGGCAAAGCTGGCATCAGTGAAACGGTCAGAGATGACCCAGTCGCCCCGGCTCAAGGCTGGCGCGATAACCTGGACGATGTGTTCCTTGCGCGAAGCAAACATTAACAGCGCCTCGGTTTCAATATCCATTTTTTGCTGCAACAACAGGTCGCGCAAGCACTCGCCAAGCGGAGTCCCACCCGGCTCCCTGGTACTGACAACCGAGACACCACGCTGCATTAAATAGCCGGCAATATAGGCAATATGCGTCGATTTTCCAGCGCCGTCGATACCTTCAAAGGTAATAAATTTTCCTGCTTTTTGCATAAATAAATCTGCTAACTTGACATTTAATAAGGCATATTATCGTCGATCCACGTATTTCAAAGATCATCCAGAGCATCTTTAACTGGTCAAGGCAGTGGCCACTACACTGACCACTGCACTAGCCACTACCGCTGATACTTATTTACCGCACGGTTGTGTTCCACTAAATTACTGGAAAATTGACTACTACCATCCCCTCGCGATACAAAATACAGCGCATCACTTTTCTCGGGTCGCATTGCGGCAGATAAAGAGGCGAGGCCGGGAAGCGCAATCGGCGTCGGTGGCATGCCGGATCGGGTATAGGTGTTGTAAGGGGTATCAGTCAGCAAATCTACTTTTCTAATTTTCCCCTTATACAACTCACCCATTCCATAAATAACAGTGGGATCGGTCTGAAGCAACATTCCAAGCTTAAGTCGATTGATAAAAACAGCGGCAATCATCGTGCGCTCAGACGACTGTCCTGTTTCCTTCTCAATGATTGATGCCATGATCAATGCTTCATACATATTCTTATAAGGCAACGCTGCCGATTTACTTGCCCAGACATCCTCCATGCGTTTCAGCATAGCCTGATGTGCCTGCTGGTAAATCAGTAAATCACTACTACCTTTAGCAAAAAGATAGGTGTCTGGGTAAAACAAACCTTCAGGTAATTGATAAGCGGAATTCATCTTTTGCATCAACTCTGGCGCACTCATACCCAGGGTGTCATGACGAATCGCCGGATGCGCATCGATGACCTTGCGCATTTGCTGAAAGGTCCATCCTTCAATAATCGAGACGCTAGCCTGGGAAAACTCACCGTTGACTATTTTATTGAGCAAGCGCCATGGCGATTCATCCAGATTTGCTTCGAACGACCCAGCCTTCAATTTATTCGCGTTTCCGGTAGCGCGTGCAAGAATTTCAAACAGATAGGGATTAACCGGCACCCCGGCGTCGCCAATTTGACGCGCTGCCCCGCGCACGCCGCTACCTGATTTAATACTGAAATCGAGTGTTTTTTTATTCTGATCGTTTGAATCGAGTGGCTGAAAACTCCAATACGCGAGAATCGCAACAACGGCGATTGCCGATAACAACATCAGGGAAAATAGTTTTTTTATAAAAATCATATGCGCAGTGTAAACGTGTTTTCCTCAGGACTACTATAATCGATGCAACAGCTTCCTATTGTAAATGGCTAACGGCAAATTTTATTGTTTATTGCTGCCCGGGAACGATCCGAAATCACTTTTTCACAAAAATAAAAAACGCAAAGAAACGAGTACAACGATGACAACTTTGAAGCAGTTTTTAGAACCGCAATCCACCAGCACCTCCATCACAATCGATACCTCATTTGTAAAAAAAGGCTTTGTGTCCGCGCTGAGCGATTTAAGTTTGATCCAGGTAAGCGGGGATGATGCGGCAAATTACCTACATAATCAACTGAGTAATGATATTGAGCATCTGGGGATGGATGAGGCAAGACTGGCGGCTTATTGCACTCCTAAAGGGAGAATGCTGGCAAGTTTCATGCTCTGGAAAGCCAGCGCAGGAATTTTCCTGCAACTATCTTCGTCAATCCAAGCCTCAGTACAAAAACGTCTGCAAATGTTCGTCATGCGTGCAAAAGCAAAGCTTAGTCATGTCAGTGAAGAGTACGTCATGCTGGGCCTGGGCGGTGCAGAAGCAGGCAATGTGTTGCAACAGTGGTTTCCACAATTGCCGGCAAAAGATTTTGCCAAAGTCGAGAATGAAGCCGGCACGCTGATCAAGACCTTTGATGCCTTTGGCCATGCGCGGTATCAGTGGATAGTCAAAATCGCCATTCTGGAGACGTACTGGCCGGTGTTGCAAGAACAACTGATGCCGGTCGATACCAGCGTCTGGCGGCGCAGCGAGATCATGGCGGGAATTCCACGCATTATCGATAAAACCCAGGAACAGTTTGTGCCGCAAATGGTGAATTTTGAATTAATCGGTGGTATCAACTTCAAAAAAGGATGCTACCCCGGCCAGGAAATCGTGGCACGTAGCCAGTACTTAGGCAAACTCAAACGCAGAATGGCGATCGCCACCATTCCAAGCGCCGAAGTGAGCGCCGGCATGGAAGTGTTTGCCGAACACGACCAAAACCAACCCTGCGGAATGATCGTCAACGCGGAACCTAGTGCCGCCGCCACCAGTATTTGCCTGGTCGAACTCAAAGTCGCAGACCAGGAAGGCGGAAAAGTAAATTTGGGCTCTTCCCATGGTTTGCCCCTGAGTTTTTTACCATTGCCCTACCCGATGCTTGACGTTACCCAATAAGCGCCGGACCACAGGAAATAATCCCCCAAGTATTAAAAAATAAATAGGCAGGAGACCTGGATGGATTGCTATATTTACTACAAAACGGTACAAGAGCGCTTGCCGCAGGTGTTAGAGCAGGTGATCGACATACAGAAGAAGCTAAGCCAACAAGTGACGGTAGGAATGCATTTACAGCGCCGGCCAGATGCCACAAACGGAGTGCATACATGGATGGAGATTTACCGTCAGGTACCTCTCGATTTTGACAGCATTCTCACCAAGATCGTTGACCAAAGCAAAATACATTCAATGATTTCCGGTGCGCGTCATACTGAGTATTTTATGGATGCCATGCCATGTGCCTGATTGTGTTTGCCTGGAAACTCATGCCATGTACGCCGCTGATTGTCGCCAGCAATCGCGACGAATACTATAACCGTCCAGCAAGCCCGGCAGCATGGTGGGACAAGTCACCGGCAGTCTTTGGTGGACGCGACCTGCAATCTGGCGGCACCTGGATGGGAATCACAAGCAAAGAAAATGAACGCCGGCATACCGTTAAATTTGCCGCAATCACCAACATCCGGGAACCATCTGCCACACGTACCGATGCACCATCCAGAGGTGCGCTGGTCGCCAGTTATCTGACCAATCAACTATCGGCGCAAGACTACATCAGCGCCATCCGGGATCAGGCCGGTCAATACAACGGCTTTAATTTATTGATCGGGGATGACACGGAGCTGATCTGGTTTTCCAATCGCCGGCCGGAAGATGAACGCAACGGCAAACCACTGCCGCCAGGCATTTATGGCATCTCAAATGCATCTCTTGATACCCCGTGGCCAAAAGTGGTGAAAACCAAGGCAGAGTTTGCCAGCCTGATTTGTCAGGGTGCGCCGGAAGACGCCTATTTTGAAATGCTGTCGAACACCACGCCGGCACCAGATTGTCGCCTGCCAGACACCGGCGTCAGTTTTGATCTGGAACGCTTATTGTCCTCGGTCTGCATAGAGTCACCGACTTACGGTACCCGCGTATCTAGTCTGGTAAAGATTCATGCCAATTATCCGGCAGAATTTTACGAACAACTGAAACGCTAACCATTATTTTTTTGACCTGACAGTAAAAAAATGGCGGCATATCAAAAAGATATACCGCCATTTTTTATTTGTACTGTGTGTTTAGCGCATTAACTTAACTCTTCCAGGCGCAATTTTGTCACACTGCCAAAGACCGAAGACAAAGCTTCGATTTTTGCAATCGCAGCAACGATACTTTTCTCTTGCGTCTGGTGCGTCAACATCACGATATCGGTGCGGGATTCGCCTTCGGCCGGTTCTTTTTGCAGCATGGCGTCAATCGAAATCGATGACTCAGCCAATATTCTGGTGACATCGGCCAAGACCCCGGCCTGATCTGCCACATGCATACGCAAATAATAACTGGTGACGATTTCTGACATTGGCAAAATCGGTAAATCGCTCATGGCATTCGGCTGGAACGCCAGATGCGGCACGCGATGTTCAGGGTCAGCCGTGGCCAGGCGGGTAATATCGACCAGATCGGCAATGACAGCCGATGCGGTAGGCTCTGCCCCGGCACCCTTGCCATAGTAAAGCGTGGCACCAACCGCATCACCCTGCACCAATACCGCATTCATCGCACCTTCCACATTGGCGATCAGACGTTTTTCAGGGATCAGGGTTGGATGAACGCGCAGCTCTATCCCGTTCTCAGTGCGCTTGGTGATGCCTAGCAATTTGATACGATAGCCCAGTTGTTCTGCATAGCGAATGTCGATCGCTTCCAGCTTAGTAATGCCTTCGACGTGCGCCTTATTAAATTGCATAGGAATACCAAACGCAATCGATGCCATGATCGTGGCTTTATGCGCAGCATCAACACCTTCAATGTCAAAAGTAGGATCCGCTTCTGCATAGCCAAGTGCCTGCGCTGCTTTCAACGCGGTAGCAAAATCAAGACCCTTGTCACGCATTTCGGTCAAAATAAAATTCGTGGTGCCGTTGATGATGCCGGCTATCCATTGAATACGGTTGGCCGTCAATCCTTCACGCAAGGCTTTAATAATAGGAATGCCACCGGCGACGGCCGCTTCAAACGCCACAATGACACCTTTTTCCTGAGCAGCCGCAAAAATTTCATTACCATGAGTAGCCAGCAAGGCCTTATTGGCGGTAACGACGTGCTTGCCGTTGGCGATGGCTTTCAGCACCAGATCTCTGGCGATGCCATAACCGCCGATTAACTCAATCACGATGTCAATATCGGGATGATTCACGACCAAATTTGCGTCATTGACAATCTCACACTCACCATTCGTCAGTTCACGCGCGCGTTCTACATTCAGATCTGCCACCATCGTAATTTCAATAGCACGGCCAGCGCGGCGCATAATCTCTTCTTGATTGCGCTTTAAGACGTTAAATGTGCCGGAACCGACTGTGCCTATGCCTAACAGACCTACTTTGATGGGATTCATAATGTTTTCGCTAAGAGCTGATTAAATAAATACAAAAAATAGAAATTAATTGGTACCGTGACGTTTGCGATAAGCTTCGAGGAAGTTGGCAATTCGCCCAAATGCTTCCGTTAAATCATCGGAGTTTGGCAAGAATACTACACGGAAGTGATCTGGCTTGATCCAATTAAATCCTGTTCCTTGCACTAATAAAACGCGTTGCTCGGTCAGCAATTCATGAATAAACTCTTGATCGTCTTTGATCGGATACATTTTTGGATCAAGTTTCGGGAACATATACAACGCGGCTTTGGGCTTGACGCACGTGACCCCTGGAATATCCGTTAAGAGTTTGTGCGCAAGGTCACGTTGTTTCAATAATCTACCGCCAGGTCCCACTAAATCATTAATGCTTTGGTAGCCACCAAGCGCCGTTTGTATAGCGAACTGCCCAGGTGCATTTGAACATAAACGCATGGAAGCGAGCATGTTTAAACCTTCGATATA
>JBBQNW010000113.1:0-9146 GCA_038330335.1 Burkholderiales bacterium
CCTCGAGCGACGCGATGCGCTTCTCCACCGCGTCCTGGGTCGGGTTCATGATGCGGGTGTAGATGTTACCCGGCACCTTCAGGTCAAACAGATCGGCGCCATGTTGTGCATTATCGAAAGCGTAAGCAACGGTTTGATAAATAGGTACGGCAGCAGATTTAGTCGTGGGGTCCGGTGAATAACCGGCGTGGACGGCCAGGGTCTCGATTTTCATGTTTATCCTGTTAATGTAATGGAAATGACTAGAGCGAATAAAATAAGGCAATTAAATATAAATAAAATGCTGATAAGCATTGTGCCATGCTTCGCTAGCCTTGTTCATCGTGTTTGCGGCAGAGTTTGCTTTGATTTGACATCAAACAGTCACACACGCAATTGAGGGTTTAGAATAGTGCTTTAATGAAAAACTGAATGCGCCAGACCTGATCTTTACCCGGATGAAAAAATCTTGGAAGCAATACTCACCCCGAGGCAGCTGGTGATTGTGGTACAGTGCCCCCCTAAAAACTTGAAAGCATACGATGGCAACACCAAACTACGGTTACGATAAGCGTCAAAAAGAGCTGGCGAAAAAGAAGAAAAAAGAAGAAAAGCTGAAAAATAAAGCTGAACGTAAAGTCGGCGAAGGACAAGATGACAGCAGTGATGCTGATGACGAGCAAGATGCGGATGTAACGGCAGAATCAACTCCCGCCAATCCCGACGCCGCCGCTTAAACCTGATTGCCGGCACTGGTGAAAGCGTATTTGTCTGATGGACCTTGCGCTGCTAGCACCCCCACGCCTTTGATTCTGGTATCAAAGCGGGCGAGGCGATACGACGCTTCGCTATCCTTTTACCAGATGTACTTGCTCAGCGCCAGAACAGCGCCAGCAACGACCTCAATATCGACCTCATATCGACCTCAAGATCGACCCCAATATCGACCTCAAGATCGACCTCAAGATCGACCTCAAGATCGACCTCAATATCGACGCCTATGGCTTACGTGTGCGTGAGTCTGGCCAGGTGTTCTTCTTACTCAGATACTTTTATTCCTCTTCTGCCAGTTTTAAAGATTTTTAAAGCGACAGGGCGCTTCCCGTCGCACCGCTTGTCTCGTGCCTGACTATCGTTTTATACTTTTCCTTTGATGTCTTTTTATCCCGGAACGCCTTTGTTTAAGGTTAGCGGTGATACGATCTGCCACTATATCTCATCGATAGGGTCTGGATTTTTAATGATTTTATTTCCATCTCGTAGCACGCTGGCACAATTGTCCGGTATCCCTCTAGATGCCGGCGCGGTCAGCATCTTGCATACCGCCACCGAATACCGGCTGGAACTGCTCAGGCAGATCGGGCAAGCCAGGCAGTGTATTTACCTCTGCAGTCTGTATCTGCAGCACGACGACGCCGGTGCTGAAATCTTGACGGCACTGCATGCCGCTAAGGCGGCGCGGCCAGGATTGGATATCCGAGTGCTGGTCGACTGGCATCGGGCTCAGCGTGGCTTGATCGGGGCAGGCAAAGAGAGTGGTAACGCCGCCTGGTATCAGCAGCAAACCAGCCTGCATGCCAGCGTGGTGCCAATTTACGGCGTGCCGGTGCAAACCAGGGAATTGTTCGGCGTGCTGCACTTGAAAGGCTTTGTGATCGATGACGGCGTTATTTATAGCGGCGCCAGCCTGAATAACGTGTATTTGCAGAAGCACGATAAATACCGCTTCGACCGTTATCTGCTGATACAAAATAGCAGCTTAGCCAATAGCATGGTGCAGTATATTCAGCATCATTTACTCAGTTCCAGTGCCGTACACAGGCTAGACATGCCTGATGTTGTGCCAACCCGAAGTATCCGGCGCGAAATACGCAGCTTCAGAGAAAATTTGAAGCGGGCGCGCTACACGCTTCCCGCATCCTCTGCAGAGGATCACGCCGATACCTATCCCGCGGGGCTGACGGTGACGCCGCTGGTGGGTGTCGGGAAAAATAATCCGCTCAATCGTGCCATCTGTCAGTTGCTGGCTGCGGCCCGGCAGCAAATAACAATTTGCACGCCATATTTTAATTTCCCGCTGGCTGTTACGCGTGAGATCAACCGTGCTCTTAACCGTGGCGTCAAAATAGATATTATTGTGGGAGACAAAACGGCGAATGACTTTTTTATTCCACCGGA
Organism: Burkholderiales bacterium; assembly: GCA_038330335.1. Lineage (GTDB taxonomy): Bacteria > Pseudomonadota > Gammaproteobacteria > Burkholderiales > Burkholderiaceae_D > Undibacterium. The sequence continues at coordinate 2,158 of JBBQNW010000113.1, forward strand.
TCAGGCTTTTAAAGTCATCGCCGCACTCCCTTATTTGTACGAAAGCAATTTGCGCCGATTTGCCAAAACGCATCAGGGGCAATTAAGTAGCGGACAACTGGAGTTGCATTGCTGGAGTGACGGCGACAATACCTTTCATCTGAAAGGTCTATGGATAGACCAGAACTACATGCTGATGACGGGTAATAACATCAACCCCAGGGCGTTTCGCCTTGATCTGGAAAACGCCTTACTACTCCATGACCCGCAACACGTGCTGGCACAGCAAAGGCAAGCTGAGCTCGATGGTATTTACCGGCACACTAAACAGGTCCGGCATTACACGGCGTTGGAAAAACTCTCTGATTATCCGGCACCGGTGAGGAAATTACTCAGCCGCCTCAGCCGAGTCGGCCTGGATCGTCTGGCATATCGGGTATTGTAGTCCTGGCTCTAGTTATAAGTTCGCCGACCGAAAGCCATCATCATTGGATGTATGGCACTTAAGCTTTTTGGTCGCTTGATTTGAAACGGGTGACATCGTTGGAACGTAAAGCCAGATGCTTGGTTTTGCGTCCGGTGACACGGGCGCGCCATAACTCGAAGCTACTGCGCTTCAACTGCCGACGCATGATCTTGATCACTTCCGGCTCGGCCATGCCAAATTGCGACTTGATCGCATCAAACGTTGTCCGGTCTTCCCACGCCATCTGAACAATCCTGTTGATCGTTTCTGGCGTCTGCATTGTTTTATTTGTCATAATGTGGCTTGTCTTGTTCCGTGCTATGGAGCAGTTTTATTCAGTACTTCGCATCAATGAGAATTTAGCTTGGCAGTCAGTGCGCGCAGCTTGTCTTTTTTGTTCGGACGTTTTCCTTTGATGCCGCCGTTTGCATCAATTGGCAGGATCGCGTCTTGCCCAACGTTGTCAATCGCAGTTGCCGGTATTTGACTGGGTTCAAAACCGCTAATGTGTTCACGCGCTATTTTTTGCTGGTGGCGTTGTTCAATCAGGCGGAAATGTGCTTCGTTGGCATTGTCGGCGCAGATAAAACTGATGGCCTCACCGCTGGCGCCGGCACGCCCGGTACGCCCGATGCGGTGCGTATAGTCGTCGCTGGAGCGGGGCAGATCATAATTCACCACCACCGGCAGGCTGGCAATGTCAATGCCGCGCGCCGCAATATCGGTGGCGATCACGACTTTGACGCGCGACGCTTTAAAATCCATCAATACCTGAGTACGCTTACCCTGGCTAAGTTCGCCATGGAAGGGCTCGGCATTGATACGCGCCCGGCGTAACTTGGCCGCGACTAATTCTGCGGCATATTTGGTGGCGACAAACACCAAAACCCGCGACCATTTTTCGCTTTCGATTAAGTGCCGCAATAATTGTGTGCGATCGGTCGCATCCACCACAATCGCGCGCTGGTGAATCACCGGATCACTGCTAGCGTCTGGTTCATCGTTGTCGCTGGCAGTCGCAGCATCGGCGGTCGCGGTGATGGCAATTCTGACCGGGTCTTGCAACAAGCTGCGCGCCAATGTCTCGACCTGTAGCGAAATGGTCGCCGAGAAGAAGAGATTTTGCCGTTGCGCCGGCAGCAACGCCAGAATGCCGGCAAGTTCATCGGCAAAGCCTAATTCCAGCAAACGATCGGCCTCATCCAATACCAGGCTCTGCACCGATGAAATTTGCAGCGCATTTTGCGCAATTAAATCGAGCAAGCGGCCCGGCGTGCTGACCACAATGTCGGCACCACCACGTAAATGCAACATCTGCGGGTTGACTGATACGCCGCCAAAAATAACGGCCAGCTTCACCGGTTGTGGTAAATGCTGCGCCAGTGTGCGCAAAGTTTCGCCCACTTGCGCGGCCAGTTCCCGGGTCGGCACAATAATCAATGTCTTCACTACACGCGGGCTGATACGCGCTTTATTTTGCGATAACTGCAATAGTGGCAGGCAAAAAGCGGCGGTCTTACCCGATCCGGTTTGCGCTGAAGCAAGGACATCATGCCCGGCTAAAATCACCGGTATTGCGGCCTCTTGTATGGCGCTGGGCGTCTGGTAGGCACGTTCCTGTACTGCGTTGACGAGAGCCGCAGACAGCCCCAGTGAAGAAAATGACATGTGGTTCGCTTGATAGGGAATAAGTAAATGAGAGGCAAAAAAGGGGCGTTTTATTAAAGTCAAAAGAGCGCTGCCGTGTTGCAATAAGCCGCTATTTTAATCTATTTGTGTAAGTGCGCAGATGTGCGGGATGTCGTCGAATATTCTCGCGCAGCAAGTGTTATTTATAAATAAACACTGAAGGTTTGATCTATGGCAAATGCCAGCTTTGTTTAAAATGCACAATAAGCTACCAGCTTGTTGCTGAAACCAATTTTCCATTGATTTACCATTCATCCAGCAGGAGTAAAGACATGAGCTATAAAAGCATGGTGGTTTGCCTTGATAACAGCGCCGGATCGGCACGGCTGCTTGATTTTGCTCTTGAACTCGCTGCCCGGCATGGCGCCCACCTGACGGGTTTGCATCTTACCTACGATCCCATCATCATGTCCGACCCGTATGCCGTATGGGCGCCCATGATGTTGGAGTGGGAAGAGTCCGCCGAGGAAAAACAAAATATAGCGAAAGAACAGTTCTATTCCAGCGCCAAAAAAGCCGCTGTTAATGTCGATTGGGCGGGTTATCGCAGTTCTGATGCCGGGCACGTGATCGCGCATGCGCGTGCGTCCGATCTGGCAATCATTGGTCAACGAAATCCTAACGATGTCAGCAACGATGCTGGCAATAATCTTGCGGATTTACTTGCATTAAAACTTGGCAGACCAGTACTGTATTTGCCTTATGCGGGTAATATTAGTGCCAAGTTAAATAAAATCATGGTGGCCTGGGACGGTGGGCGCGAAGCCGCGCGTGCTATGGCGGATGCGCTGCCTTTCTTGGCTGCAGCGAAACAAGTGACGGTGCTGAGCATTTCCGAGCAAGCAGATCTGGACAACGATTTGCCTGATATTAATATTGCCGGCTATCTGGCCAGACATGAGGTCAAGGTCGACATAGAGCGCAACCAGGGTGTCGATATTGACCCTGCTGACTGGTTATTGTCACGTGCGAATGAACTCGATGCCGATTTACTGGTGATGGGGGCTTACGGCCATAACCGCATGACAGAAATGGTGCTGGGCGGGGTCACCCGGTCTCTCCTGCGCCATATGACTTTACCGGTACTGATGTCGCACTAGCGCCCGACATGAATGCAGGCGAAGGCGGGGCGTCTGAATGAGGCTAAATAAGCAGCAGAGAAGACGCCGCGCCCCTCGCTTAGGCATTGATGTTATGCGTTGCTTTTAGTCGTTGCTATAGCGGCGCACGATGGCTCCATATTCACCGCTTTTGCGAATCGCCTGCAAACCGGCATTAAAACTGTCGCGGTCGCTGGCATGGTGAAATCCTAATGAGCGCGGTATCTTCTTGAAAATAGAGTGCAGCGTGTATCGCGCCAGATTTGAACCCGGCGCGCCGCTTCTATGTACAAAATATAAAAAAGCCCGGCGTTCTAACACGACAACATCGCCCCGGTCCAGATTTAACATCGGCAACTGAGATCGCTGGGCACCGGCTTCGTAGTAAAACGGACTATGACCGACGGCATCAGCAAATTCTGGCCCCAGTACCCGCAACGCATTAGGAAAAGCGATGACGCGTAGCGTGGATAAATCCGATAGTTTGTTGATTTGAGGCTGGCGATTGGTCAATGAAATGGCCACATTGTCGAACTCAACAACCGCATCGGAAAAAAAGATACCGGCATTTGCAGGCGCTATACCGGCAAAGCCGGCATCGGCAAGACCGCTCCTGACATCGACTTCCATGCGGCGATTATTCGACAGCACTATTTTAGCGCTATGCCCCTGAGTCGCCAGAGCACGCTCAATAATTTCGCTGGCGATTCCATGTCTGCTGCCCTCCATCACAAAAGGTGGCAACGAGGATGAGGCATAAATGATCATTTCACGCGCCTGCACGATGTGTATCACGAATGATAAACAGGCTAAAACGAGTAATCGGGAAGGCTTTATGTTGATTTTCATATCGCTCATTGAGCAAATTATAGCGCTATCATCTTACATCAGGCTCTTTGCATTTCATTCCCGATAAGAAATATGACCAATGCAAGGTCTTTTCGCAGGGGGGCTTGCCGCCCCAGGCATCGTTCCGTGTTGTCAGGATTTGCCGGGCATTCACCGCGGTGTCCGGCGCAAAAGCGTCTGGTCAAAACTAAATAAACAATATATACCCCTGCAAACTGGAGTCTAGCATTAGACTGAGCCCAACTTAGCAAGTAAAATCACGCCTCGTTCAGTGACCGTTTCAGTTACCAGCGCATTACTGGTTCACGCCATAAAGTTAATCAAACAAGCAAAGCCCACCATGCCACGACCATTATCACCTGCGCCCTTAATGCCGGTAACACCCATTGAGAAGCAGCAACAACTTAGCAACATGAAACGTTTTGCCACGGTATTGTTAGTTGCTGTTACTGCCTTATTCATTTTTGCCAGATCGCAGCAGAGCATGGGGCTATGGGCCTGGGTGGCAGCGTTTGCCGAGGCCGCCATGATAGGCGCCTTGGCTGATTGGTTTGCGGTAGTGGCATTATTTAAACATCCGTTAGGCTTGCCGATTCCGCACACCGCGATCATTCCGCAAAACAAGGTGCGCATCGCTGACAACCTGGCCGTGTTTGTGCGCGATAAATTTTTGGCCACCGATACCTTAGTTGAAAAAATCCGGAGCTTTGATCCTGCGCAAAAAATCGCCGGCTGGCTGAGTATCCGTCATAACGCTGATATTTTTTCCGGCAAGATTTTGGCAATGCTGGCCAATGGTCTGGATTTTATCGACGACCAGCGTGTCCAGACGGCGCTGCGCAATGCGGTGCAAAATAATTTGCAACAGTTAGATTTAGGGAAAACCATAGGTAATCTGCTGGGCATACTGACCGAAGACAAGCGTCATCAGATGCTACTGAATGAAGCGCTGCGCAAACTGGCCAGTGCCTTAGATGACCCGGCTACCCAGCAAACTCTGGCTAGTATGATTCTGGAAGTGTCCGGGCGTGAATATCCTAGTTTGCTGCAAATGCTGGGCATGGTCACCAATACCGATGAATTTAGCCTCAAAATATCTCAGTCGCTGGTCAACAGCATTAACCGCTGGTTGCATGATATTGGTGACGACCCTGAGCATCCGCGTCGCAAGCAGTTTGACGAAGTGGTCGAAGAATTTTTAGAACGCATGAAAAATGACCCGGCTTTTCATCAAAAAATCGATGGCTGGAAAAACCAGTTACTCGCCTCGCCGGAAGCGGCAGTGTACATCGATGGCTTGTGGAGCCAATTGAAAAACTGGCTGCGGAATGACTTGGCCAAAGACGACTCGTCATTGCGTGAAAAAATAGCCGCAGGCGCCAGTAATATGGGGCAATGGCTGGTTGATAATCCAGCTCTGCGCGACTCCATTAACGATCACATGGCAGACGCCGCGCGCGGTTTGGCGGTAGATTTACGCGACACCATCGCGCTGCACATCGCTAACACCGTCAAGCAATGGGAAGACAAAGAACTGGTCAGAGAATTGGAACTTAGCGTCGGCAGCGATCTGCAGTTTATCCGCATCAACGGCACGGTGGTCGGCGGTTTGATCGGCATTATCTTACACGCGCTGGTTATGTTGTTTACCTGATATTTTGCTTTGTAGTTCAGCGTCTGACACTGAGATCAAACGCGTCAAACGCGTCAAAGGCAGAGCGGGCAGGGTAGCCAATACCCTATCCGATCGCTTTTAAAGTTTAAAAACTGCCCAAGGCAAGCACGCCAGCAGCAATACATAAAGCCCCGAAAATTCTTTGCATGCGGTCACCTTCACCTAGCAGGTGGCCGCCAATCAGGGCGGCAAACAACATCGACACTTCCCTTGCCGGTGCCACATGGCTTAGGGGGGCTGTTTGCATTGCGTACAGCACCAGCACATACGAGATGGGGCTTATCGTGCCGACCATGAGCGCGTATTTCCATTCCCGATACCAGGACCGTATGGTGGCCGGGCGGTCCCGTAACAGTGACGGGGTCAGCAGCAAGATACGAACAAAATTGCCAAAATAATCGATTAGTATTGGCGACATCAACAATACTTTGACGGCAAAGCCATCAAGCACCGTATAGCTGGCAATAAACACGCCAGTCAGCAGACCATAAATAATACCCTTGCGCATCCTTGAGCGCGCATCGCTGCTCTGGCCATGGCGCGCCCGAAATAATTGCGGCCCCCCGGCAATTAAGAATACACCGCCCACCACAGCGAGAATGCCGAATATACCGAAAGCAGAAATATGTTCATGTAAAAAAATTATTGCCGCAGTCGATGATAGCAAAGGACCAAACCCGCGCGCCAGCGGGTACACCACCGTCAGATCTGCTTTGCGATAGCCACGCAGCAACGTAATAAAATACAGGACATGCAAAGCCCCGCTAAGCGCGATAAACCCCCATTCTTTCCAGCCCCAGAGCGGCACCACATCCCAGCCAAAATAGAAACCCACCGGCGCCCATACCAGCATCATAATCAGGCTGGTAAAACCGGCAAAGCGCACATCGCCCCCGGCTTTTTTAGCTGCGATATTCCAAAGAGCGTGGATCAGACCGGCGAGTATGACAAGAAGAAATGCAGAATGAGACAAAGCGTTGATCCATCATAAAAATCAGCAGGCGCCAGTGTAACAAATCTCACCGCTAGCACAATGGTGGCGAATAGTAAGGTTAAGCAGATTGATGCCCGACCGGTGAAAACGTGAGAAAAACGAAAATGTAGTCATTGATATTGGCCAAAAAGCATTCATTTAGATGATGAACAGGTATACTCGTTGAACGATTTTGCGATGTGGGAAATTCAATGAAAGTTGTTGTGCCGTTTGCTTTTGTTCTTACCATGCTGGCCG
>JBBQNW010000114.1:0-9132 GCA_038330335.1 Burkholderiales bacterium
GGGCCTATCACGGTACTTGACCGGGATGGATTAGAAGATCAGGTCTGCGAATGCTATGACGTGGTCAAAAAAGAGTTCGCACGGCTGTTATCCTATGTGCGCCATCGTAAGGATATGTCGCCAATACCCTCTTCTGGCCTGACATCAAAGCCTGCCTCTTCATCAGGCATTAACAACCACGCAGAGGCCTGATGCCCTGCACGAGCTAAGTTTCCAGACACTAGCGTGTTTTCCCCGCTGACTTTTCCGCTATTTTTTCCGCAGTATTTTTACTTTTTTTTGCGCTATTTTTGCGATTCTCCACATCAGCGCCGACACGATAATTGCTTTTTTTACAAAATCATTCAATGCCTGAACCCATGAAAAAAACAGAAAAAATGTCCGTTGAACGTCTGATACTGATTGGCTTTGGCGTAACACTGGCGGCGCTGATTCTGATCGGCGGTACGGCATGGAATATCGCCGTGCCGTTTACGCCGTTTCAGACTGTTGACCATACAGGTAAAGTCTTAGCCGAGCTGAGTGATATCCAGTTCAGGCTGGACAATATTGACCGTGCCCAATGGTCTTTTTTTCTGACAAACGAAGATGATTTTCTGAAAGAGCGTGACACGGCCCTAAGTGAACTGGCAAAAGATTTTGCCCAACTCAAAATCTTAACGCACAATAACCAGACGCAACAAACGCGTCTGTTAGAGTTGCAGGCAGTGCTCAGCAAACGCATCAGTCTGTTACATGAATCTAAAAACATCTTTGAATCCCAGGGTTTGAATGCTATCAGGCCTTTATTTAAATTAGGACGACAAGAGTCAACTCATGCGCGCGCCATTATTTTCGCGGCAACCCAGGCCGAACAAGCCCTGCTTGAATCACGTAAATTGAATGCCGCCATCCAGATCAAGACCATCGTTGCCAGCGTTGTATTACTGCTGATTTTTCTGGCGCTATGGTCAGTGCGCTTACGCCGCGCCACACTGGGGCGCCGGGCAGACGAACAGGCCTCGCAAGTGGTGCGCGAAGTCCTGCTCAAAATGGGCGCCTTGCAAGATGCCATTTTTAACAACCCCAATTTCTCTATTATCGCCACCGACGCGCAAGGAATGATACAAATTTTTAATGTCGGCGCCGAACATATGCTGGGATACCAGGCGGCCGACATTGTCAACAACATGACGCCGGCAGACATCTCCGACAAGCAAGAAATTATCACCAGAGCCACGAACCTTAGCCTGGAATTTAATACCCCTATCAGCAACGGCTTTGATGCACTGGTATTTAAAGCGTCCAGAAATATTGAAGATATTTACGAACTCACTTACCTGCGCAAAGATGGCAGTCGTCTGCCGGCCGTGGTCTCGGTCACTGCCTTGCGTGACAGCCAGGAAAAAATCATTGGCTACCTCGTGATCGGCACCGACAACACCACCCGCAAACAGGCCGAGGCCGAACAAGCCTTGCTGGACCAGCGTTTGCGTGATCAGCAGTTTTATACGCGTTCGCTGATTGAATCGAATATCGACGCCTTAATCACCACAGATCTGCACGGCATCATCAGTGACGTCAACCAACAAATGGAGGCACTGACCGGCTGCACCCGCGATGAACTGATAGGCGCGCCGTTTAAAAATTACTTCACCGACCAGGCACGTGCTGAACTGGCGATCAAACACGTTCTGAGTGCCGGTAAAGTCAGAAATTATGAGCTGACGGTCAGCGGCAGAGACGGCAAAGAAACCGTGGTTTCTTACAATGCCAGCACGATCTATGACCGTGACCGCCAGTTGCAAGGGGTCTTCGCTTCTGCCCGCGACGTCACTGATCGCAAACAATTCGAGCTGACGCTGCAAGAAAATAATCTGGAACTGGAACAGGCCAAAGCTGCAGCAGAAAAAGCCAACCTGGCCAAATCAGAATTTTTGTCCAGCATGAGCCACGAGTTACGTACCCCGTTAAATGCGGTACTGGGGTTTGCCCAACTCATGGCGTCTGACCAACCGCCGCCGTCGGCAACGCAAAAAATGTCGATCGATCAGATCTTGCAAGCAGGCTGGTATTTACTGCGTCTGATTAATGAAGTGTTGGATCTGGCCTTGATCGAATCGGGAAAACTGTCGATGTCGCAAGAAGCGATTTCACTGTGCGAACTACTGCAAGATTGTCAGGCGATGATACAGCCGCAGGCAGATAAGAGAGCGCTGACGATGCATTTCCCAAGCATAGACCTGCCGTTATATGTCCATGCCGACCGAACCAGGCTCAAGCAGATCATGATCAACTTACTGTCAAATGCGATTAAATACAATCGCCCTGGCGGCTCAGTGAGCGTCGAATATGCGATGACTGGCGAAAACCGTGTGCGCATCAGCGTCAAGGATGCCGATGCTGGCATGACGCCGGAACAAGTCACGCAATTATTTCAACCGTTTAACCGGCTGGGGCAGGAAGCCGGAAAAGAAGAGGGAACGGGAATAGGCCTGGTCGTGACCAAGCAGTTAGTCGAACTGATGGGCGGCATCATCGGGGTCGAAAGCCGCGTCGGCGTCGGCAGCGTGTTTTGGATAGAACTAACGGTGTCAGCCGCGCCGGGCCTCGCTTGTGGCGATGACGACACCGGTCGTTATGCAGAAAATATGGCGGCATCAGCAACTACGGCCAAAATCATCGCGCCACGCACCTTGCTGTATGTCGAAGACAATCCGGCTAACCTGGCGCTGGTAGAACAGCTAATTGCACGCCGCAACGATCTGACCTTACTCACCGCGGTAGATGCGCATCGGGGCATTAAGCTGGCACGCAGCGAGCAACCGGATATTATTTTAATGGATATCAATCTACCCGGGCTCAGTGGCTTTGGTGCCTTGGACATACTACGCGACGACCCCTTAACCAAGCATATTCCAGTGATGGCCTTGTCCGCCAACGCGGTTCCGCGCGACATTGAAAAAGGTCTGCAAGCAGGATTTTTCCGTTACCTGACCAAACCAATCAAGGTTAACGAATTTATGAATGCGCTCGATGTCGCGCTGCAGCATGCAACAGATCAGGGCTACGGCAGTAAAGACAGCGCCTGAGCGCCAGTGTGGGTTGTCAGGCTGCGGGAACAGAGTCAGAATAAGTAGCAAGCTAGTTGCAAACTCAAGGCAGGACGACATACGGTAAGGCGTACAAGTTATTGAAAATATGCATATTTTGATACGTCAGCCCTGATCATTCATCTTCAACGACTCAATAATTCAACGACTCAATAATTCAACGATTCAGCAATTCAGCGATTCAACGTTTTTTGGAAACATGCCATGTTAGAAGCCAGTGAAATACTCAAAGCCAGCATCTTGATCGTCGACGATCAAAAGCCTAATGTCATGCTTCTGGAACAGATGCTACGCAATGCCGGCTACACGCACATCAGCACCACCATGGATCCGCGCGACGTCGTCGGTCTGTATGCCGAACATCGTTATGACTTGATTTTGCTGGATCTGCAAATGCCGGAAATGGACGGCTTTGAAGTCATGGAAGGCTTAAAAAATGTCGAGTCTGGCGGTTACCTGCCGGTGCTGGTGATTACCGCCCAACCCAGCCACAAACTGCGTGCATTGCAAGCCGGCGCCAAAGACTTTGTCAGCAAACCGTTTGATTTAGTCGAAGTGCAAACCCGCATTCACAATATGCTGGAAGTGCGCCTGCTATATCAAAAATTGGGTAACTACAACCGCCAGTTAGAACAAACGGTATTAGAACGCACCGCACAATTGCGCGCCAGCGAGGCACGCTTCAAAAGTTTTACCGAATTGTCTTCAGACTGGTATTGGGAACAAGACCCCGAAGGCAATTTCACCAGCATCTCCGGCCCGGTATTTGAAATGCTGGGCATCGTTGCCGATGACATGCTTGGCGCCACACCCAAAGCGCTGGCCGGCTGGAACATGACAGAACGCGCGCAACTAGACGCCAACATTGCCAGTCGCCGCCCATTTCTCGATTTTGTCTACAGCCGCAGCCACGAAGACGGCTCTATTCAATACCTGCAAGTAAGTGGCGAACCTATGTTTGACGGTGCCAGCCGCTTTACCGGCTATCGCGGCATAGGCATGGATGTGACACATCGTATGGGCCCGCGCAGCTAAACGCGCGCCCCTTCGCGCCACGTCACTACACATCAACTCACCTCACTACACATCAGCATCGCCCTTCAAAAGCAGGGCTATATAAATTACCTCTGGTTGCCGCCCGCAATGATCAAGCGATCAAAACCCGGGCGGCAATGTGATATAGCCGCACTGCCCTCAGCAACTTCTGCCCTTCTACCCTTCGCCCCGAAACAAAATTAACTCTGTGTGCGCCAGCGTACCGAACTCCGTGTACATAACGCCTATAACGTTCTATGTGGGGAACGAAACCCTGTTCGATAATGAGTTCACTGGAGAATAATGATGACAAACAATGCAAAAAAATGGTTCACAGTCTTATGCGGCGCAGCGGTAGTTTTGGCTGCCGGTTGCAGCAGCATGAAAACCCCGGCGACTGCTAGCGTGGCCGTCTCTAACGCCGCCGTCGACAATGCAGCGGGTGCCGGTGCCGCCGAGTTTGCACCGGTGGAAATGGCCTCTGCACGTGAAAAAATGGCTCTGGCAAATAAAGCCATGGCAGCTAAAGATTACAAGCTGGCCAATCAATTGGCGATCCAGGCGCAGGCCGATGCCAAATTGGCGCAAGGCAAAGCCAACTCAACAAAAGCCCAGGCAGCGGCAGATGCCCTGCAAGACGATGTGCGTGTGCTGCGCGAAGAATTAGAGCGTAGTAGCAAATAAGCGTACCTAAGAGTAGCTAAGAGCAACTAAGAACAACTAAGAACAACTAAGAGAAAATAAGCCACACAGCGCCAGTGCTGACCAGCGAACTCGCTGACTAGCACTCTGACTAGCACTGTTAGTCAGCAAGCGCGGCGAGGCTGATGCTTCCAACTCAATTAATCCTCTACGTTTCAGGAAAATATCATGAAAAAAACACACTTCACGCCGGTACTGTTAGCCATGGCTGTCTTCGTTTCTGCTTGCAGCTCAGTGCCAACGACAACGAGCTTACTCGATCAGACCCGGGTTGACTTTATGGATGCGCAAAACAACCCGAAAGTCGCCAGTTACGCGCCGCTGGAAATGAAGCAAGCCGGCGAAGCCTTAGAACAAGCCAACGCCGCCGCCAGCCACAATGATAATTCCGAAAAAATCGACAGACTGGCCTATATTGCCAAGCAAAAAATCGCATTGACGCAAGAAGTGGCAAAACGAAAATCTGCCGAAATGGAAATTACCAATGCCGGCAAAGAACGCGACCAGATGCGCTTAGAGCAACGAACCAATGAAGCCAATCAGGCCAAAACCAGCGCTGACCAGGCCAAGCTAGCGACACAAATTGCGCAAGGCGAAACCGCCGAAGCACAACGCCAGACCCAAGATGCCAAGGCCCGTGCCGCCCAGTTAGAAGCACAACTGACCGCACTGGCTGCGAAGAAAACGGAACGCGGCATGGTCATTACGCTCGGTGATGTCCTGTTCGGTACCGACCAGGCACGCCTGACTCCGGACGGCATGCGCACAGTTCAAAAACTGGCCGATATTTTGCAGCAAAACCCACAACGTACGGTATTAATAGAAGGCTTTACCGACAGCACGGGCAGCACTGCGCATAACCAGGAATTATCCGAGCGCCGCGCCACCTCGGTACGCAGCGCCTTGCAACTGGCGGGAGTGGCACGTGAGCGCATCGCGGTACGTGGTTACGGTGAAGCCTACCCTGTCGCGGCTAATGCCACCGCGCCAGACCGTCAGTTAAACCGCCGGGTAGAAATCATTCTTTCTGACGACAGTGGCAAAGTGCCGCAGCGTTAAGACATCAACTGAACCGGATGCCGGGCATTGTGGAGAGTCATTCACGAACTCATACTCATTGACCACGCGCCACCCGGCATCGCTATTCACAACAAAGGAAGAACATCATGCATGAAGTTAAAAAATCAGCGAAAACTGGCCTGGACACCGCGGCCATCCGCGAAGCTGCAAAAAACCTCGATGACGGTGCTGTGACTGCCGGCTACCAGGCTAACCGCAAAGAAATAATCGATATGCTCAATGGCGCGCTGGCCACCGAACTGGTCTGCGTTTTGCGCTATAAGCGTCACTACTACACCGCCAGCGGATTGCAAAATGGCCCGATCAAAGCCGAGTTTTTGCAGCATGCAGTCGAAGAACAAGGCCATGCCGATTTATTGGCAGAGCGCATCGTCCAGCTCAATGGCAAGCCTGATTTTAATCCGGCCACACTCATCGAACGCAGCCATGCGGAATACGATGATGCCGATGATATCCAGGACATGATACGGGCCAATCTGATTGCAGAACGGGTCGCGATCGAATCCTACCGTCAGATGATAGAGCAGATCGGCGAGACCGATCCGACCACAAAGCATATGCTCATTAGCATCATGGCTATGGAAGAAGAGCACGCCGATGACATGCGTGATTTGTTAGCATAAACCGGCTTGTTTCAACACATTTTTAAGCGCAATTTTTAGCTCTACCCCCATGAAAACTGAAAGAGAAGCACTGCAAAGTGCGGCTTTCCGGAAGTTTTCAATCACTTTATTTTAGGAATACCATCATGCTGGAATCAAACTTACACACAGTCAATAATGACGTAAAAAAATTGGTCAAAGATGCACAAGCATTGTTTGTCGCTGCCGCGGCATTGACTGGTGACAAAGCCGAAGAAGTACGCAACCGTGGCATGCACCTGCTCGATGCAGCACTGGTTAAAGCGCAAGACGCTCAAACCAGCGCGATTGCGGCCGGTAAAGAGATGGCAGCATCGGCCGACGATTATGTCAAAGAAAACCCATGGCGTGCGATTGCCGCAGCAGCCGGTGTCGGCCTGTTGTTGGGCGTTGTTTTGCACCGCAAATAGTCTTGCAATAATCCGCAAATAATCGAATACCCCGTCACCATGAAAGCCGCCGCGATGGAAAAATTAAGCTCTGGCCCGGCAGGCGGCCTGATTGCCAGTCTGACCAGCATCGCCAGAAACACGTTAGGGCTATTACTGACCCGACTAGAACTGGCTGCGTTGGAACTATCAGAAGTCCGTAATCAGTTGCTGAAAATTACTGTCATTTTTATGCTGGCCATTGTGGCGATCTGGTTTGCCGTCGCGTATGCTTCGGCCATGATTGTTATTCTGGCCTGGGATAACCTGGGCTGGAAAATCCTGCTGGTGATGACGGGAGGCTTTTCGCTGATCGCCGCTGGCCTGTTGCTGTACTTGCGTGTGATTTTGCGACAAGGCAAACTCTCGCTGGCAAACACCATGCAAGAACTGCAAGCGGATCGGGACATGTTGTTGTAGCCAGCGTATTTACCCTACTGAAAAAATCAGCAGATGCTTATTTGCTGCACTACCCTAGCTCGCGTAACGGACGGGGCTAAGGTAGTGCATTACTGTTAAACACGGTTTGACGCTATAAGGTTTGACGCTATAAGGTTTGACGCTATAAATCCATAGCCCAACTGACACAGTGCATCATGTGCCCTGCCACAGCTGCGCTGCTGGCACATGACGTTTCCGGCCCATGCGCTGGATTTTTCTACACCCTCATTCACACAAGGAAAACACATGCTTGAGCACAAACTGATTAGCACACAGCACACCAGCCTGGAGCAACGCAAAGCACAGTTACGGCTAGATGCGGCACTGTACCGGGTGCGCATCGTTCATGCGAAAGCCGCGGTGGTGCAAAGTGTGCGCGTTGAATTCCTGATTCAAAATGCCATCCAGCATATGCTTGCTGCCGTCAGCGCAAGGCTAGGTGCAAAGTTCGATACACTACTGGCCCCGGGTAAAACACGATTTCAGGCGCTGCTGCCGCTGGCACTCGGCGCTTATTCTTATCTGTCGCGGAAACACCTACTGAAACCGGTGCTGGGTACCGGCGTGGTGCTGGCAACGGTAGCGGCACTTATGTTGCGTTATAAAAATTCAGGCAAATGCACGAAGCATTGACTAAGGTAATACGGCCACATGGCAGTGGCAACGCTGTCGCTCGCCTCTAAAAAAATCAGCCACTCGTCCGCCCGCAGCAGACCGCAGTTAGAATGCCGCAGCAATGCCGCAGCAAGTGCAATGTGGATGCACAAGCTGCAGACATCTCCTTAATGCACTTCCTGCTGGCGCGCATATTCAGCGCGCTTCATTTCCAGATAATCGTTGCGCTCTACATCATGTAACTGACGCGGGTAACGCTCGGCCGAGGTGTACCAATGTTGCAGGCGTTTTTCCAGCTGTTGTTCCGGCGGCGCATTTGCCGTTGCCAGATAGCTATCAATTGCCAGGTAGTAGCGCATGGTATTGCGTTCCATCAAGCCCCGGACACCACCGATATAAGTGCTTTGCCCATTGGCTTGCTGGCTCACTTTGGTAAACCCGACTTTGTTATGCGCCAGAGTCGCCAGATAGGTTTGCATGGCAAGACGACCGGCCAGACTGCTGGCATACGAATACGTCAGATGCAAAAACGTCTTGCCTTTCGGCAGCGCCAGCGCCGACAGCACAATGTGGTAGTCACTGGTGCCAAGCGGGCCATCAGCTGCGGTCAGGGAGATTTGCATCAGCTCGGCGTTCGCTACGACTTGCTTGTAATTAAAATTGAGCCTAGTCGTATGCGACAGTTCTTCGGGGGTTTTTTTGCCGAGGTACATCCGCAACGTCGTCGCTTCCGGCGCCACCACGGCATGGCAATATTTGGTATTGATATGCAGCAGCATCACGTCACACCAGTGCTCGGGATTATTCAACCCGGCATTCACCACACTCAACGGATAATCAACCACCGCATACACATCGCCGCGCAACTGGCTTTCTGCCTCTTCCGATTCAAGCACTAAGGGCCGTGAAAATTGGTTCTGCTTTAGCTGCGGCGTGATCGCCGAATACTTATCGCGCATTGATTGCACGGTGTCGCCTGCGGCCGGCTCTGATTGCGCCATCGCTACGCAGCAGACACTAACGAGACTGGCCAGCAAGAGCTTTTTTTCCTTACGTAGCTTGGTCAAACTGTTTAAGCACAACTTCTGAGACATCCTG
>JBBQNW010000115.1:0-9091 GCA_038330335.1 Burkholderiales bacterium
GGCCCTTATATACGGCATTAGGCTGCCTGATGTTTGGCTTTTTTGCAGCCCTACAGGTACAAATTGAAGGCGTGGTTTTTCCTGGTATAGGAAAAATCCCCGGTTCTTTGATACAGATGATTCCTTACATCTTGACCGTCATCGTGCTGGCCGGGCTGATGGCAAAGTCAGTCGCACCAAAGGCAATTGGCGTGCCGTTTGTGAAGTCGCGCTAACCGTTTGACGCTTATTGGTACCACCTATTCATAACACCTACCGGGCAAGCAGTACTCAAACGAACGTATTACGCCGGTAGAAAATAATGGCCTCCTTGCACCGGGCCCGGAACAACATAGCGCGAAGGCCAGGCTTCGCTGATCAGGAGTAATCAAAATGCAAACATCACAAGCCAAACACAAAGTTATTTTTGATACCGACCCGGGCGTCGACGATGCCATGGCTCTGTATTTCGCGCTGGCACATCCGGATATCGATGTGATCGGCATCACGACCACTTTCGGCAATGTCACGGTACAGCAGGCCACAACGAATGCCCTGTATCTGACGCGCATCGCCGGGCGCCAGATTCCGGTAGCCCAAGGGGTACCGGTACCGCTGGCCAAGGCACCGGGCATGCCGCCGGACTTTATCCATGGTGCCGACGGATTGGGTAATTTGCCCAGTCGCATCGACGTCGGTGGCGCAGCCGAAGCGCTGAGTGCTGCCGAATTTATCGTGCAGATGGCGCGTCAGCACCCGGGTGAAATCACGCTGGTGGCCGTCGGCCCGCTGGGTAATCTGGGTCTGGCGCTCAAGCTAGAGCCGCAATTACCTAAGCTCTTAAAGCAAGTCGTGTTGATGGCTGGTACGGTCGATGAACCAGGCAATGTTTCCCCTGTTGCCGAAGCGAATGTCTGGAACGATCCGGATGCCGCCGATCTGGTGTTTACAGCAGGCTGGGACTTAACCATGGTTGGTCTGGATGTGACACACCGCGTGGTCTTGCTCTCCAAATTTTTTGAACGCCTGGCGCAACACCACAAACATATCGCCATGGACACTCTGCACCATGCCGTCATGTTCTATAGTGATTTTTATAGCGCGATCCGCCCGGACATGGGGCATGGCTGCTATGGCCACGATGTACTGGCGTTTGTCTGGCTGGTGGCGCCGGAATTATTCAAGACGCAAAACGGTCGGGTGCGCGTAGCGACACAAGGTATCGCCAATGGTCAGACTATGATGGCCAAACTGGCCATCCCTTATCCGCAAGCCGGCTGGGAAGCGGACCAGCCGGAGACTCGCGTCTGCATGGAAGTTGATGCGCTGGCCTGCGAAAAACTCATCGACCAGATTCTGGCCAGTGACTGGCTGTTAGCCCCACTGGTAGCGGCACAATCATCGACCCTGGCCAAATAAGCTCTAGGAGCGCACATGTTGATCCAACCCGTTGATTATCGCAGCCCGGATGCGGCCAAAAAGTTCACCGAAAGCCTGCACAACACCGGCTTTGGCGTCCTCACGCATCATCCGCTGTCGCAGCCCTTGCTGGAAACCATTTACAAGGAATGGTACGATTTTTATCAGACCGGGGCAAAAAATAGCTACCACTTTGATCCCGTCAAAATGGATGGCTATTTTTCGCCACAAATTTCTGAAACCGCCAAGGGTTACAGCAAACGGGATCTGAAAGAGTTTTACCACATTTACCCTAGCGGTCGTTACCCGCAGGAAGTCTCCGATGCCGCACTGCGCTACTACCAGGACGGTGCCACGCTGGCGGCAGAACTGCTGCAATGGGTGGAACAGCATACGCCGCCCGATATCAAGGCCAAGTATTCCATGCCTTTGTCCGACATGATTAGCGGTAGCGATCTGACCTTGTTGCGGGTGCTACACTACCCGCCTTTACGCGGTGACGAAGAACCCGATGCGGTCCGCGCGGCAGCGCACGGCGATATCAATTTACTGACCTTGTTGCCGGCCGCCACCCAGGCCGGTTTGCAGGTGTTAGGCAAAGATGAGCAATGGCATGATGTCCCCTGCGACTTTGGCATGCTGATCGTGAATATCGGCGACATGCTGGACGAGGCGTCGCAAGGCTATTATCCATCCACGATACACCGGGTATTGAACCCGTCCGGCGAGGATGCGAAAAAATCCAGAATTTCGCTCCCCCTGTTTCTACATCCACGGCCAGAGGTGGTGCTGTCAGAACGCCATACCGCCGGCAGTTACCTCAATGAACGCCTGATAGAGCTGGGCGTTAAAAAGTAATACCGCAAGGCATGCAGCGCAGAGCATAAGGAATACAGCGTCATTCGCAAAAAAGCCGGGACTCAACTATGTCCCGGCTTTTTTATTCCAAAGTGCGATTCCAGAGTGTTATTGCAAAGCCTTATTACAAAGTGGAGTGAGGGTGCAAATGCAAACGCTGATCCGTGGTTTCCAGCGCGCTCTGGCAGGCAATGCAGCGTTGTGCTGTCGGCTCCGCTTCCAGTCGTGCAAACGGAATCGGGCCGGCACAGTCAATGCAAACATCTGACAGCTGATCTTCAAAACGCAAACGGGCACGTTGCAACGCTTGCCACTCGGTTTCCTGATGCAGCGACTGCGCCATGGCATGGCCTTCCAGCACGTCAGCAATCACCTCATCACCCGCGCTGGAATCAATCTGCGCATCGCTGACATGATGTGTCTGATGCTGTATTTGCAGACGGTCTTGCAAGGCATCGAGTGCCAGACGCAAACTGTTTTTTTCGTTCAAAGTAAGACTCATGCATTTTCCTTGGTGAGCAAGCCATGAACACGTGCGTTTGCAACAAAAACCACAAACCACGCTTCAGGTCGGCAGAGATCAGCTGAGCAGCTGAGCAAGACATAAGTTAACGCCAATTGCCACAACGGGCTTTGATACAAGTCAAAGCATCGGCCTGATCACTGCGGTGGCAACGGCTCAGGCAGGCCCGACCAGACCACCCGGTTACGCCCCAGACGCTTGGCTTCGTACAAGGCTTTGTCGGCACGCTCAAGCAAGCGCCCCAGACGCTCATCGCTGGCAAGATTAGTGCTGATGCCGACGCTCACGGTAACCGAGAATGCCGCGCCGGCAGGGTCGGTGAACGCCAGCGCATGCACCCGCTGACGAATGCGTTCGGCAACGTTCATGGCTTCTTCCTGGCTGGATTGTTGTAGCAAAATACAAAATTCCTCACCGCCAATACGCCCGAACAAATCGGATTCACGCAACTCCAGGCTCACCGCCTGGGCAAAACTCGCCAGCACCTTGTCGCCACCGAGGTGCCCGCACTGGTCATTAATTGCCTTAAATAAATCCAGATCGAGCATTAGCATGGTGATGCTGGTCAGATACCGCTGGCTGCTTTTAAAAATCTTGTCTGCCTGCTCTAAAAATGCCCGCCGGTTGGCGATCTCGGTCAAAGGATCGGTGGTGGCCAGGCGCTGTAATTCCCGCTCCAGCATTTTGCGCTGCGTGACGTCGCGGTAAACCCCCTCGATACCGGCAAAATTGCCGGCGTCATCGTACAGTACCCGGCTGCTGATCGAGATATCGATCAGCCGGCCATCTTTGCGCACCACCTGTCCGGGAAAATCTGCCACTTTGCCATGCTCCATAATCGCCTGCTTCATGGCGTCGCGGTCGCTGCTCTGTGGATAATACGATTCGGCCGTCTTTCCCTCGATTTCATGCGGCTCATAACCGAGCACACCGCGCACGCCCGGTCCGATCATCTGCACGATGCCTGCGGCGTCGGTACGGTAGTAGACGTCCTGCATATTCTCAAACAAGCGCCGGAAATTTTGTTCACTGAGGCGTAACTGTTCGGCGATTTCGCTGTGCTCCGTCATATTCATGCCCGACAACAAAATCGCCGCGCGGCCCTCATACTTGATGGGGACGCTGGCGACCAGTATCATTTTCAGACTGCCCGTCAGCGAGCGCAGGCGAAACTGTGCCGGCGCGTTCGACCAGTCCTGGCCGGCTTTACCCAAACGACTGTTGGAACGGGTATGGTCTAACGGATGAACAAAATCGCTCACCGGGTGGCCGATAATTTGCTCTCTCTGCTCTGCTTCCAGCAACTGCATTGCCGCCATGTTGGCAGCGACGATCTTGCCGTCAACGACGATGGTAACCGCAACCGGCATGAGGTCAAACAATGACTTGTAGAAAGCGTCTTGCAGCATGAGAACCTCATTTTTCGATACCGACCAGGGTGAAGCCAGCAGTAATATCATGGTAACCTGCCAGTCCGTTTGATTCTACCTGATCACGCTAGCGCTGGAATCTCTTGATTGCTTTTAATCACGCCAGGCGGGCCAGTGTCGGCAGCAAATTTCCAGCGCGCCAGGAGCAGGCATCCGGATGCTTTACATGGAGAAGAATCCGCCCAGGACCAGCCTAACATCAGCCAAAAGTCAGCCAAAAGTCAGCCAAAAGTCAGCCCAATATCAGTCAACTTCAGCCTCTGAAGGTGAAAAATTTCACTGGAATATTCTGGAAAAAAAACAACAACCGGGCTTCACTTGGGCCCGGCTGTCTCACAAAGCTATGCTCCTGGCTAACGATCCGGCGCTAGGCCTTAGATTTTGCCCCTAGCGCGAACTGCCATAATCGTCTCGTCTGACGATACAGCAAACGCACGAATATCAGCGTCAGCAAGGCTTCGATGAACGTGACGACAAAGGCCAGCAGCGTATTCCAGCGCGCATCACGAGCGCGAAATTTCGCCAGCATCTTGTCAAAAGTAATTTCTATACTGTCGTAAAACGTCGGCACCACCAGCAAAGTCAGCACGGTAGAGGTAATCGTACCGCCGATAATCGCGATCGCCAGCGGACGATAAAACTCCCCGCCCTCGCCCAAGCCTATCGCCACCGGCAACATGCCTGCGATTAACGCAAAAGTTGTCATCAAGATAGGCCGCAAACGCATACGCCCAGCATACATCAATGCCTCTTCACGCCCAAAGCCTTCGGCTTCCCGTTTACGGGCGCAATCGAGCAGCAAAATCGCATTTTTGGCCACCAGCCCCATCAGCATGATGACGCCGATAAAACTCATCAGGTTTAACGTCCCATTGGTCATCCGTAGCGCCAGCACCACACCGATCAGGCTCAGTGGCAGCGACAGCATGACTGCCAGCGGCGCGGTAAATGAGCCAAATTGCATGACTAAAATCAGGTACATCAGGCCGATACCCATCACCAGCGCCAGCGCCATTTCGGTAAACAACTCCTTCTGATCACGCGCGGCGCCGCCCAGTTCTATGCCATAGCCTTTTGGAAAATCAATCGCATTGGCAATCTTCATGGCGTCGGCAGTGACTTCACCGGGCGAACGGCCTTGCGCGTTAGCCGAGACCGCGATCATGCGTTTGCCGTCAGAATGCTGGATTTGCGCCGGGCCTTTGCCCATGGTGATTTTAGCAATCTGGTCTAACGGCACCATCTTATCGCTGCCACTGACGGCAATCGGCAAGCGCTCGATGTTTTCGGCGCTGATCCTGTCGTCCGGATGCAGGCGCACCGCCACATCGCGCGCCTCGCCGGTAGGATCAACCCAGTCACCCACCTCGACCCCGGCAAACGCGACCCGCAAGGATTGCGCCGCATCGCTGGCCGAGATGCCGAGCGAATTGGCCAGACCACGATTGAGATCAATTTGTAATTCATCTTTCGGGTCTTGCTCTGACAAGCCCACATCCACCGCGCCGTTGACGGTCTTAAGTTTTTCCATAAAGGCGCTGGTAATTTCCATCAGCTTGCGTGAATCAGGGCCGGAAAATTGTATCTGCACTGGCTTGCGAGCGCCATTATTCAGGTCATCGAGCACTACGTATTCGCCCCCGATAATGCTCGCCACCTGCTTGCGTAAGGCCACCGCGATATCCGCCGCAGAGCGCCGGCGTTCTGTGCTCTTACCCAAATCGACATACACCCGGCCGCCGCCGGCATTGACATTGCTGTTGGTGGCTTTAGTTTCCGGCAAAGTGCGCGCCAGCTCTGCCGCTTTCTCTACCTTCAGGCGTGAATATTCAAGGCTGGAACTAGACGGCGTACGTACTTCGATAATGATGGTGCCGTTATCCGATGCCGGCAAAAAGCTCGAGCCGCCATACACAGCATGGATCGCCAGCGCGCCGACCAGACTGGCGGCCGCAATGATGGCCATCCAGATACGATGGTGCAAAGCCCAGGCTATCACATTGCCATAGCGATCGGCTTGATGATCGAACCAAGTGTTAAATTTGGCCAGCCACAAACTGATCCCGTGCTTGGGTTGCAAATGATGCCCGACCGGGTCGCCCCAATACGCTGACAACATCGGGTCCAGGGTGAACGAAATAAACAAACTGACCAGCACCGAACTGGCCACCGTCAGGGCAAACGGACGGAACCATTCACCCGCACCGCCCGGCATAAAGGCCACCGGGATAAACACGGCAATGATAGAAAAGGTGGTGGACGCCACTGCCATGCCAATCTCGCGGGTACCGTTGCTGGCCGCCGTGCGCCGGTCGGAACCCATTTCCATGTGCCGCACAATATTTTCCCGCACCACAATGGCGTCATCAATGAGCACACCGATGGCCAGCGACAAGCCCAGCAAGGTCATGAAATTAAGCGTAAAACCGCACAGCCAGACCGCAATAAACGCAGCGATCACCGAGGTTGGCAGGCTCAATGCAGTAATTAAGGTCGAGCGCCAGGAATTGAGAAACACATACACCACAAAGATCGTCAGCACCGCGCCGAACATCAGGGAATCGATGACATTGTTCAAGCTGTTTTCGGCGTCCTTGCCGCCGTCTTGCGTCACTTCCAGCTTGGTACCTTCCGGCAGGGTTTTATTGATGTCATCGACCTGGGCGCGAATTTTGTTTGCCACCGAGACGGTACTGGCATCGCGTGAGCGCGTCACCGAAAGGCCGACGTTGGGGTTGCCGTTACGCAGGCTAAAACTATTGATTTCAGCAAAACCGTCGGCGATGGTGGCGACCTGTGCCAGCCGCACGATTTCATCGCCGCGTCGTTTGATGACGATCTGTTCAAACTCTGCCGGTGATTCTATCCGCCCGACCAGTCGTATGCTTTGCTCATCTAGTTTGCCGCGCACTTTGCCGACGGGCGAACTGGTGTTCTGGTTGCGCAAAGCATTGACCACTTCGGCCACCGAGACGTTATATTCACGCAGCTTTTGCGCGCGCAGCAAGACACTCAATTCGCGCTTCAACGAGCCATTGACACTGACCACCGCTACGCCGTCCACGGCCCGGAATTTATCTGACAAATCGTCTTCTGCCAGACGAGAAATTTCGGCGTGACTCAGGGTTTTGGAAGACAGCGCCAGCTGCATAATCGGTTGTGCGGCCGGGTCAACCCGCTGCAAAATCGGCTCGCGCATTTCGGCTGGCAACTTATATCTGACCGAGGCAATCGCATTGCGCACCTCGTCCGAGGCCTCCACCATATTCTTTTTAAAATTGAAGATGATGACGATGCTGGCATTGCCTTCGCTAGCGGTAGAACGAATCTGGTAGACGCCCGAAATACTCTGTAAGGATTTTTCAACCCGGTTGATAATTTCGCGCTCGGCGGTTTCTGGCGAGGCTCCCGGGTAAGGAATATTCACCACCAGCACCGGTTGCTCGACGTCCGGAATCTGGTTGACACGCAGTTTTTTGAGCGCCAGTAAACCCAGGCACATCAAAGAAATAATAATGACGATGGTCGCAATCGGCCGCTTGATACTGAAGTCAGATAAAAACATGGCTTATTTCCCGTTGGCCGCAGCGGACATTGCAGCAGAGGCGGCCGTTTTTTCCAGCGCAGCAGGCTTACTGCCGGCAGACGCGACCAGGGTCACTCGCTGCCCATCCTTGAGTGTCGAGACCGGATTCCGGATCAGCTTATCGCCTTCCACCAAGCCAGATTTGACCGCATAATCACCGCGCCGTGCATCACGCTCGCCAATCACCAGAGCCACTTTTTTCAGCACACCATCTTTAACACGCCAGGCATAAGATTTATCGCCTTCCCGGGTCAGGCAACTGTTTTTAATCATCAGATTTTGTGTACTGGCCGCTTCTATCCGGCCTTCTGCATACAAGCCCGACACCCGCGGCTGCTTGGCATCCACAAATTCCACCATCACCTCGACCTGGCGCGTAGTGGGATTGGCCGCCGGATCCACGCGCTTGACCTTGCCGGTAAAATCCTGCTCGTAACCATTGATCCGAAAAGACACCGGCTGGCCGAGGTTGACCTGGTTGATCTTGTCTGCCGACACCAGACCCTGGAACCGCATACTGGTCGGGTCGATGACTTTGACTAGCTCTTTGCCGGTTTGTGCGGTGTCGCCAGCCGATACTTTCCGTTCACTGACGATGCCGTCGAACGGCGCACGCACTTCTGTGCGCTGTAATTGCTGACGTGCCTGAACTGTGCGTGCTCTGGCCGCCACCAGATCGCTTTGTGCATTGTTACGGCGGATTTCTGCGTCTTCCAGCAACTGCATCGATGTCATACCAGAGGCACGTAAGGTTTTCAACCGCTGCAGCTGGCGCTCAGCCTGATCCAGCGATTGTGCCGATGCGCGTGCGGCCTGTTCAGCCGAGGTCATCAGATCACGGATCGAGGTGTCGTCCAGCCTGACCAGCAAATCCCCTTTTTTGACGGCCTCGCCGTTTTCTTTCAAGACTTGCAAGACTACGCTAGAGACTTCGGCACGTAAATCGGCGCGGCGCTCCGGCTGTATCGAGCCGGTAATCACCGGGCCGGAAGCGAGCGCATTACTTTGTATCGTGACGATATCTTCCTGCGTAATTTGCAACACAGCCTCGGTATCAGCACCAGATGTTCCACTCTGCCCTGCCTTCTCAGCGTTTTTAGCGGTCTCAGTTCTATTACAGGCTGCCAGGCTCAACATCAGGGCAAGGATTATCAAACTGGGTCGCAACATGGGGAAGTCTCCGGAAATTAAATTTTCTTTTTGAACCGATGAAATAGCTAAAGTTCAAGCAAGGCCAAAAAGTATCCTTGAGCGATAGTATTGTGTCAATGCATTATTTACATTGCGCCAGCAAGG
>JBBQNW010000116.1:0-9074 GCA_038330335.1 Burkholderiales bacterium
TCTATATAACATGACACCAGCCGGTATTACCAGTTGGTGTGGTTTTACCGAGGAAATAGTACATGTGGCCAAGGCCTTAGCATTGTTTGATAAGCCGACGCCAAAGGTAACGGGAATTTCTGCCAAGGAATATCCAGTGCAAGCGGCGCGACCGGTCAACTCTTTATTATCGACCAATTTGCTCTTCTCTCGTTTCGGAATCCAGGCGCCCGTCTGGCAGGAACCTGTGTTAGATTGCCTGCGTGCAATTTCAAAAAATCAACAAGCTGGAAATCATACCAATTGAAACCGAGAATTATTCCTTTACGCATGATGGGAGACGACCGCGGTAGCCTTGTCGCGGTTGAAGCTCAACAGGACATCCCGTTCGAACTCAAGCGCGTGTACTACATCTTCGGCACCAAAGATGGCGTAGAGCGTGGTTTTCATGCACATAAAAACTTGCAAAAAGTGGTAGTACGTAGGTCAAGCACCATGCGAATCAACACTGGAGGCAGAATTAGCATCCATAGTGCAATTACCGCGACGTCAGATAATTTGCATGCATTCAAGGTCGAGAAGCGTAGTCAAAGATGTTGCTGACAGCATGAGTGCAACTAAGTTACTCCAAAAAACTTTAAGGTCGGCCTCTAAGATTAAATTGCGTGACGGCAATGGTCTCTGCGCCCGCCCATGGATCAGATGTGTCGCTGGAGGCAATCGACCGGACCTCATCGAAGCATGGGAAAATGAAATAGATGGTGATCAATTCCATTTTTTTCGTTTTAAAACCCGAGGTCAAGAACTGTGTACAAAAATCGGACTGGCACTAAATGAATTTTTTGACAACGATTATTTAGTCCAAGGTGATCAGCGATCCCAGTTTACGCCAGACAATGGCCGTTATTACCATAAAAAATTTGGAACAAGCCTAGGCGGTAGCCGGAATGCCTTGCCTCTGATTCCATATTTATCGATGAAAAACGTACGTCGTATCCGTGTCACGGTAAGACAATTTCACTCCTGATCAATGTCTTTACTACGCACCAGCTTATTAAACGCCATCGCGGTTGCTGTCCGCATGCTGGCGATGCTTGGTCTCAATAAATTATTGGCGGTCTACGTGGGTCCGGCTGGGTATGCGGCAATCGGCCAGTTTCAAAATGCGGTGACGATGATCACTTCCTTTGCCAGCGGAGCGATCAACACCGGCGTCACCAAATACACCGCGCAATACCACAACGATGTCAGGGCTCAGCAGACTGTCTGGCGCACTGCGGGGACAATCTCTGTGTCTTGCGCTGCACTTGCCTCAATTCTGATCGCGCTGTTTAATCACGAGTTGGCTGCTTTAGTTCTGAAGGATGAACGTCAAGGCAGTGTTTTTTTATGGCTGTCAGCAACCTTGATTTTGTTTGTATTAAACGCCTTGCTCATGGCGATCCTGAACGGGAAAAAAGAGGTTCCGTTGTACGTCAGCGCCAACATCGCCACCAGCATAGTCACGCTACTGGCTACCTGGGTTCTGGCACGAGTGTGGGGTTTATATGGCGCCATGGTGGCACTGGCAATCAATCAGTCTATCGTTTTTTTTGTTACGTTAGGTTTGTGTTTGCGGACTAAATGGTTTCAGCTGCATCTGCTGTTTGGCCGCATAGATAAGCTCATTGCACGCAAACTCGCTGGTTACGCGTTAATGGCGATGGTCACAGCGCTTGCCGTACCTATGAGCCAATTATTGATACGCGATCACTTGGTCAACGAATTTGGCTGGACCAATGCCGGCTTATGGCAGGCCGTAACGAAAATAAGTGACATGTATCTGATGCTGATCACCACCACACTGACCGTTTACTATTTGCCGCGACTGTCAGAAATCAATGATGCGCAGCAATTGCGGAAAGAGATTAACAAGGTCTATCGCTTCATCCTCCCGGTTACGATTGCCGGAGCGGCCGCAGTATACCTGTTACGGCACTGGCTGATCCGCACGCTGTTCACCCCGGATTTTGCGCCGATGTCAGATTTACTTGGCTGGCAGTTGCTCGGTGATATCGTTAAAATTGGTAGCTGGGTGTTGGGTTTTGTAATGCTGGCGCGTGCTATGACTAAGTCTTATATTATTACTGAACTGGTGTTTAGTTTTTCTTTAGTGGCGCTTACTTATGCTTTAACACCGCTGTTTGGCCTGAAAGCTGCGGTCATCGCATTCCTCATCAACTACTTGCTCTATTGGCTATGTATCGCTTTGATACTGAACAAAACAGCTTATCGCTAGATTCTGCATGCCAACACTTTTTATTCAACAATCGCTTGCCGCCATCGCACTGGCCAAAGACCTGAACCGGGCTGTTCATATGTCACGTTTTCTGGGTGAACTTCTCTGGAAAAACAGTATTGGCCAATATGAACTGATTGCGCTGGAAAATGCGCTCATTGAGAAATACGCAGCACAATTTAATATTGATATTAATTCTGAAAAACACACCAACTTTTTGCATGTACTCACCAAAGCTTACGATACCGGTGGCCATACCCGCATCGTGGAGCGCTTCATCAACTCGGACTCGCTACAAGATTCCGCTGTGCTTGTTACCCAAAACGCAGGCCCTCATAGTTTTAAAAAATTATCACTAGCAAAAAATGGCTACACACAGATCGACGAGCAAGGCGACAGTCATACAAAAATTCAGGCCATACTTGCTGTTTTGGCACACTGTCAAACTGCTATCTTATACATACACCCCCACGACATAGAAACAATTATTGCTGTCGGTATAGCCAAAAAATATTTCTCTATCGATGTGCTGATGTATAACCATGCCGATCACGTATTTTCTTATGGTTACGGAGTCGCCGACAGGGTTCTCGAAATCAGCCATTTTGGCTGGTCGCTACGCGAACAGCGGCAATCTGACAAAAAATCCGTCTTTGTCGGGATACCGATCAAACTGCCTGAGCAGGCTGCCACGGCCGTAGCACGTACTGATAACGCTTACCTGACTGCAGCGGGCTCTGCATATAAATTTAAACCTGCGCAAGGCTATTCATTTCCCGACTTTTTATCTGCTCTGACAAAAAAAATTGACCTCCCGTTCATCCTCATAGGACCAAAACCATGGATCAACTGGTGGTGGTGGCCAGCACTACTCCCAAAAAAGTTAAACACCAGGCGAAAAATACAATTTCACCCTCAGATGCCGCATGAGCAGTATCTGCATTATTTGCGTCATACGACAGCTTTTATCGATAGTTTTCCAATGACGGGGGGCACTGCGTTCCCGGAGATACTGAGTATGGGGGTCCCCTGTTTTGGCGT
Organism: Burkholderiales bacterium; assembly: GCA_038330335.1. Taxonomy (GTDB): domain Bacteria; phylum Pseudomonadota; class Gammaproteobacteria; order Burkholderiales; family Burkholderiaceae_D; genus Undibacterium. Next base: position 3,299 of record JBBQNW010000116.1, read on the forward strand.
ACTAACCGGAGCGCATGGTTACACCCCCGCCGATCAGCTTAAGTCTGTCAGTGTCGAACAATTAACCAACGATGTCGTGACCTATCTGAAGCAAAGACAAAGGCCCGACATCAATTCAGCACAGGTAATCAATCAAATTTATGAAGTACATGATACGGAACAAGTAGCGAAGCGCATTACTACAGCAAACGATGTACAGGCAGCTTGCTTAGCGCCACTATGGGACAATCCTGCTGCCATAGACTCTGCTTTTTATGAGAAAATCTGGCAGGAAAAGAAAACTTTTTCCTTTCCGCTTCATACGCTACCGAGTATTCAAATACTCCGCCATTTCATTCCTTACTGGTGTAACAGCAGAAAGACTACATCACATTGACCTTTGACTGATGCTATTTAAGTGATCCGAACATTACTACGCCGGGCTCTTTTTTGCTTCTACGCAAGCATGTTTCAATGTAGTCAGTTGATCATTTTTTAAATCAAATATCCATTTTATTGTGCTCCCACTCATCATTAACTATATCCATAGAGATTTTGTATGATTCACGTTGCTATCGTTAGTCACGGTCATGAAGATTTACTCATTTCGAGCAAAATCGGTGGCTTACAAGGCGTTGTCGGGCCATTACAAGTCTGGCTTAAGGACAATAAACCGTCCGCTAAGCTCAAAGCTTATTGCCAGCAAAATGGCGTGACTTATACGGATGAAAAACCCGGCATGGGCTTTGGTGAAAACAATAATTTCTTGTTTGATCTGATTAAACAAAAAATTGGTATTACGCACAATGACAGCTTTATTGTAATGAATCCTGATCTTACCATCGAGCCGGAGACACTCATTCAACTGATAGAACAAATGCAGCGCGATCATGCACCTCTCGCCACGCTCAATTTATATCGTGACAGCGCTTACCAGCTGACTGATCTCAATATCCGCCGGTTTCCGGATATTTTCTCGGTTTTTCGTATGTTGCGAACACGTTCGCTGACGCAGACCTATGACAAGACGAAAATTTTTACTGCTTGCGAGATCGACTGGGCCTCAGGCGCCTTACTTGCGTTTAATGCCAATCACTATGCCGCTTTACGCGGTTTTGATCAGCATTACTTCATGTATTTTGAAGATGTCGATCTTTGCTATCGCTCCAAAAAATTATGTGGTGCAGGCGTCAGATATTATCCGCAATTACAAGCAATCCACCTGGCGGCACGCCAAAACAGAAATTTGATCTCCCGCCATGCGCTCTGGTTTATCAGTAGCTTCCTGACGTTTTTGTCGCGGCGATATTTTATCTACGACAGACAGCCCCAGTTGCCTGTCTCTCAAAAAACACATTAAGCCTGCATGAACTCACCTCTACCAAGGGCATCGATACTGTTAACCGGCGCTACCGGATTCGTCGGTCAGGGCATACTGAAACAAGCTTTGCGACAACCCCTTACGATCAATTGCATCAGCCGTCAAAAAATCCGCGGCATCGACCGCTCCGGCGCCATCGCGACTGTGCGTAACAGCCTGATACCGGAACTGACGCCGGACACCGACTGGTCCGAGCATCTGACCGGTGTCGATTGCGTGATTCACTGCGCGGCACGAGTGCATGTGATGCAAGAAACCACGGATAACCCCATCGTACTATTTCGGCGTATGAATGTTGACACGACGTTGAATCTGGCTCGCCAGGCTGCCGCGCAAGGTGTCCGACAGTTTATTTTCATCAGCTCAGTCAAAGTCAACGGTGAGCAGACCCGCGCTGGTCGGGCATATACCGAAGAAAGCCCGTCTATGCCGCAAGACGCCTATGGCGTGTCAAAACATGAAGCAGAACTGGCACTGCGAGCATTAGGGGAAAATACCGGCATGGCGATCACCATCATCCGTCCGCCGTTAGTGTACGGCCCCGGGGTACGGGCGAATTTTTTAAGTATGTTGCAATGGGTGCGACGTGGCGTTCCACTCCCCTTAGGCAGCATCCATAACAAACGCAGTTTTGTGTTTCTGGACAATCTGGTGAGCCTTGTGCTGTGCTGCGTGGGCAACCCTAAGGCATATCAGCAGCTGTTTTTGGTGTCGGACGGCAACGATTTATCGACCACAGAGCTGCTACGCGCCTGCGCCCGGGCATTCGGTGTTCACTCGCGGCTGTGGCCTTTTCCGGCCGGGCTATTAGCATTTCTGGCCAGATTAGCAGGAAAAAAAGCGGTTGCCGATCGCCTCTGTCAATCGCTACAGCTTGATATCACAAAGGCAAGACAGCTACTCGGCTGGACACCGCCCTACACGGTTGAGCAAGGTTTGCTAGCGACGGCGCAGCAGATGATAAAGCCGGTACAACAAATAAATTAACAAACATATTAATAATAACAACATCATGCTCAAACGGACTATTGACCTTTTTATTACGCTCACCGCCAGCGCTGTCTTGCTGCTACCTATACTCATCGTGGCCTTATGTGTAAGCTTGACCTCACGCGGCCCTATCGTGTATTGGTCGGATCGGGTCGGCCGCTACAATGCGATTTTTCGTATGCCTAAATTTCGCACTATGCGGACCGACACGCCAGCGGTGGCAACACATTTACTTGGCAACCCGGATCAATATTTAACGCCGATCGGTTCCTTCCTCAGAAAATCCAGTCTGGATGAGCTGCCACAGTTATGGAGCATACTCAAAGGTGACATGAGTCTGGTCGGCCCCCGACCTGCGTTATACAATCAGCATGATTTAATTGCATTGCGCACAGAAAAACAAGTTCACCTGATCGTTCCGGGTCTGACCGGCTGGGCCCAAATCAACGGACGTGATGAATTGCCGATTCCTGACAAAGTCTTGCTGGATGCCTATTATCTGGAACATCGCTCGTTTTGGCTGGATATGCGCATCTTGTTGCTGACTTTTTTTAAAGTTATTCAGCGTGATGGCGTCACCCATTAACTTGCTAACCATTTTGCAATACTAGAATAGTCATTGAGCACCCACGCAGTAAAAACAGGAACCCGTTGACATGCAATTTCTTCTCGTACTACCTCGCATAAAAAAGCAAATCATCACTGCGCTGGTCGATGCTATCTGCTTGCCGCTGACATTTATTCTGGCGATTTGGTTGCGTTATGACGGTTTTAATCTGGCCCTGTTTTCACAATATTTCTGGTTGATTATCGCCGTACCCTTGATTGCGATACCCATTTTTATCCGTATCGGTCTGTACCATGCGGTGATCCGGTATATCGATCAGAAAATTATCGGTGTGGTGTTAATTGGCGTGAGCTTATCGGTGCTCTCGCTGGCTTTTATCGGCATCATGACGCATGTACTGGCGCCATCGCGTGCGGTTTTTGGTATCTACTGGGCGGGTGCAATGCTGTATGTCGGTGCCAGCCGTTTTCTGGCGCGGGCATACTTGCTGGGTGTCGACCGCAATGAAGATGCCATCAAAATCGCCATTTACGGCGCCGGTAAAGCCGGTGTGCAGCTGGCTACCGCTTTACGTGCCGGCAATGAGTACGTCTGTGTCGCGTTCATCGACGATAACAAAAGCCTGCAGGGATCGTCGATGGCAGGCATCACCGTGGCGGCACCTGACAAACTGCCTGGCCTGATCGCGCAATACCAGATCAAAGAAATCCTGCTCGCCATGCCTTCTATTTCCAAGCTACGCCAAAAGCAGGTGCTGGCACAACTGGAACCGTATAAACTCCGGATCAAAGTGACGCCGTCGATTAAAAGCTTAGTCAACGGCGAGTTACGCGTACAAGATATTCGCGATGTCGAGATTGAGGATTTATTGGGCAGAGACGCGGTCGAGCCGGACGCGCGCTTGCTTACGGTGTGTATCACAGACAAGAAGGTCATGGTGACCGGCGCCGGCGGCTCTATCGGTTCTGAATTATGCCGGCAGATTCTCGCGCAAAGGCCAACACAGCTGATCTTGCTGGAAATGTCAGAATTTGCTCTGTATGCGATAGAACAAGAACTCACGGCATTACGCCAGTCATTACACCTTCAATGCGACATTTTCCCTTTTCTGGGCAGTATTCATGATGCCAGCAAGCTGGAAAAAATATTTCTTACCTATCAGATCAACACGGTCTACCACGCCGCTGCATATAAACATGTGCCGCTAGTCGAGCATAACCCGATTGAAGGCATACGCAATAACGTCTTTGGTACCCTGCAATTAGCCCAGGCGGCAATGGCCGCAAAAGTGAATCATTTTGTGCTTATTTCTACCGATAAAGCCGTCCGGCCAACCAATGTCATGGGTGCCACCAAGCGACTGGCCGAATTGATTTTACAAGCCTGTGCCCGGCGCCAGACTGCCACCCGCTTTTGCATGGTGCGCTTCGGCAACGTCCTGGGTTCATCCGGCTCGGTAGTGCCTTTGTTTCGCAAACAAATCATGCAAGGCGGGCCGATTACCCTGACCCATCCTGAAATCACACGCTACTTCATGACCATACCGGAAGCGGCGCAATTAGTGCTGCAAGCCGGTGCCATGGGTGAAGGCGGCGATGTGTTTGTGCTAGACATGGGCGAACCGGTGCGTATTATCGATCTGGCGCGTCGCATGGTGCATTTATGCGGCCTGGAAGTAAAATCCGACAGCAGCCCTGAAGGCACCATAGAAATCCATCATGTAGGCTTGCGCCCTGGCGAAAAGCTGTATGAAGAACTATTAATCGGTGACAATGTAGAAGGCACTAGCCACCCGTTGATTATGCGTGCGCAAGAATCTGACATTGCCTGGGACAGCTTACAAGGTTCGCTGCAACAGTTAGATGCTGCCTGTAATGCATTTGATTACCAGGAAATACGCAGCTTATTGCAACAACTGGTAACAGAATATGAACCGCAATGCGGCATCGAAGACTTTATCTGGCAGGCCGGACAGAATGCCGGCAATACTACAGCTAGCGCTATGCAGCCCGCAATACAGCCCACCATGCAGCCCACCATGGCCAAGATCGATTAAAACCGTTTCAAGCTTGTGCACAGATAAGCATTTACCATTACTTACCATTTCGTATCCACTTTCAGGCAAATAATATGTCCCTGCTCTCCCCCAGTATTTTTAAAGCTTACGATATTCGCGGCATTATCGGAAAAACTTTAGATGAAGACATTACCCAGCTGATCGGTCAGGCCTTTGGCACTGCCGCACTGGCGAAAGGCGAGTCGACCGTTGTCATCGGCCGTGATGGCCGTCTGTCCGGCCCATCGCTGACGGCAGCGCTGGCAAAAGGTTTGCAATCTACCGGCGTCAACGTCATCGATCTGGGCATCGTTGCCACACCGATGGTGTATTTCGGCACCCATACTTTAGGCGCTGCCTCTGGCATTATGGTCACCGGCAGCCACAATCCGCCCGACTACAATGGTTTTAAAATGGTTCTGGCTGGCGAAGCCATTTATGGCGCGGCGATTTTGGCGCTGTACCAATGCATCGTCGAGCGCAGTTTTACCCTCGGCGCTGGCAGCTACCGCACCCATGATATTAAAGCAGCCTACCTGGAGCGCATCGTTGGCGACGTCAAGCTGGCGCGGCCTTTAAAGATTGCGATCGATTGCGGCAACGGTGTTGCAGGCGCATTTGCCGGTGAAATGTACCGCGCTATGGGTTGCGAAGTGACCGAATTATTCTGCGAGGTCGACGGTAATTTCCCGAATCACCATCCGGATCCGGCGCATCCGGAAAACCTGCAAGACCTGATCCGCTGCCTGCAACATGGCGACGCCGAAATTGGCCTGGCCTTTGACGGTGACGGTGACCGCCT
>JBBQNW010000117.1:0-9018 GCA_038330335.1 Burkholderiales bacterium
GTGAGGGCAAAAAACAGCAGCAGACTGCCCTGCACCGGAATCGAGAACAGCGGCACCAGAATGCCAAACAAGCCCAGCGCGGTGCCGCCTAAAATCACGCTGACCATGGCGATAATCTTGGGCACCATGATAAGCAAGGGCGACAGCGGAGACACAAGCAACTCCTCTATCGAGCCAAGTTCTATTTCCCTGACCATGGCGGCGGCGGGCAGCAACATGGCGAACAAGGTGATGACATTAAGTAATTCCGAGATACCCATAAACCAGGCATCATTCTGGTTAGGGTTAAACCAGACCCGCGTCTGATTATTCACAATGGGGGCATCAAGCTGGCCGGTCGCCGCCTGGCCCGAGCCAAGCCCGATGCGTGCGGCCGCCTGTTCTAGCCCAAAACGCGCCACAATTTGCGTGGCATCGACCGAGGCTAAAAACCCCTGCACTGAATTGGAGGCGTCAATCTGTAACTGTACCGCCGTACTTTCACCGCGCGCCAAGGCCGCGCCAAAACCAGGCGGAATATCCAGCACCGCCATGGCCTTGCCATCATCAAGCAGTTTTTGTCCCTGGGCAGCACGCTGTATCGCGCCGGCCCAGCGAAACTCCGGTGGCATGAAGCGCCCTGCTAACTCACGCGACGCCGCGCTTCTGTCCATGTCGAGCAAGACCAGGGCGGCGTTATTGAGCTGAAACGAGACGCCCGACGCAGCATTGTAGATATCGGCAGAAAACGCATACAAGACAAACACCAGTAGTATCGGGTCGCGCAGCAGTTGCAATAACTCTTTCCAGGTCATGGCCTGCAAGCGACTCCACCAGACGCGATCGAATAAAAATCCCATATTTTCCTTATACCCTGTGTTAATTTTTGGGTCGCTTATGAAACCCCAGGAAACCTGCCGTAAATAATGCCGCTGCATACAATGCAAGGATCAGCATATCTAACCACAAGGAGGCGAAACCTACCCCTTTCAAAAAACTGCCCATGGCAATCTCGGCGTAATACATGCCTGGCAGCAGATGTGCGATGACGGCGGCCACCGCTGAGAGTGAAGGGATAGGAATAATCATGCCGGAATACAACACCGCCGGCACCACCGTCACGATCGCCGTCCCGACCATCGCCGCCACCTGGGTGTTGACCATCACCGACACCAGCAAGCCGATACCGGTGGTGCAGATCACATACAAAATCGTCGACAGCAAAAAGAACAAGGGGTCGCCCTTAAACGGCGCGCCAAACAGCAGCAACGCAAACGCCGTCAGCGCGCAAGCATTGACGACAGAGATCGCCACATAGGGCAGCAGCTTGCCAATCAGGTATTCGCCCCGCGACAGGGTGGATGAATACACGTTATAAATCGCGCCGGATTCTTTCTCGCGCACTACACCCAGCGTGGTTAAAAATGGCGGCGACAACATTAATATCACCATGATCAACTTGGGCGCCAGCGACCAGATACTTTTCACTTCCTGGTTATACAGGTAACGGGTTTCCATACGTATCGGTTGCAACGCGGCCCGTATTCGCTCCGGACTGACACCGCTTAATGCAGAAAAATGCCTGGACAGGGCATCGAGATTGATGGCTGCATTGATCGCCGTCACATAGCCTTTGGCGGTCAGGGCGCGGAACGGAAAGGTGCCGTCGATCCAGGTTTGTACCGAGGCCGAATGCCCGGCCAGCAGATCTTCCCCGAACCGCGGTGGAATGATAATGACTGCGCGCAAGGTGTTGTCGATCACCAGTTGTTCCGCCTGCTGCGCACGCTGGGCATACGTCTGAAAAGCAAAATAACGAGAATCGGTGAAACGATGCGCGTAATCGCGCGACATGACCGATTGGTCGTAGTCAATAATTGCCAGCGGAATATTTTCTACGTCCAGCGACAGGCCGTAACCAAACAACAGCATCAACAGCGACGGCACCACAAAGGCCAGTGCAAAAAACAGCCGGTCGCGGACAATTTCGCGCCATTCTTTGTAAGCAACTACCCGGATACGGCGTAAGTTCATACTGATTCTCCACGGGCTTTGGCGTCAGCCGCTTCCAGGCGCGTGACGATATGAACAAAAACGTCTTCCATCGACAGGCGTTTCGGCACGATTTTCAGAATCGCAATATCGTGCAAGACGCTTTCCACACTGGCCACATCTTGCGCCGGATTCGCCAGCAAGACATGTACCCGCGCGCCGAACAAGGACGCAGTGCTGAAGCCGGCGTCTTGCAAACGCTCCATCACCACGGGTGCCTGGTGCGCCTGTTTTGTATGGATTTCATAAAGTTTGCCGGCCTGCTGCTCGACATCGAGCTTGAGCTGATCGGGTGAGGCATCGGCCACCACACGGCCGGCATACATCAGGGCAATATGGTCGCAATGCTCGGCCTCGGACATGTAATGGGTGGTGACCAGAATGGTGACGTTGTCTTCCCGCGACAAACGGAACAGAACTTCCCAAAACGCCCGCCGCCCCAGCGGATCGACGCCCGAAGTCGGCTCATCGAGAAACAAGACTTGCGGCCGGTGTATCAGGGCGCAGCCCAGCGCCAGACGCTGGCGCAAGCCCATAGGCAGGCTGGCCGCCAGGGCGCTGCCAAACGGACGCAGCCCTGCCATATCGAGTATCCAGTCCATACGGTCTGCGGTCTGCTGGCGGGTGAGCCCGTAAATACCAGCATACAAGCGGATATTTTCCAGCACCGTCAGATCCAGATACAGGGAAAATGCCTGCGACATATAACCGATACGCTCACGAATCTGGCGCCCGGCGGTGCGCATATCTTCCCCTGCCACCCTCCCTTTGCCGTCGGTCTGGCTCAAGATGCCGGTCAGCATTTTGATCACGGTACTTTTACCTGCACCATTGGCGCCGAGCAAACCAAAAATCTCGCCTTGCGGCACCGTAAAACTGACCTGATCGACGGCCTTAAATTCGCCGAAGCTGCGATTTAATTGCTCGGCTTCGATGGCCGGGCCGTTATCGGCATGGCGCTGTACCGGTGCCTCGTCTTTCACACTTTGCTGATCAGCACCGTCTGACAGATGACGCTGACGCAATAGCGCGATAAACACGTCTTCCAGTTCCGGCTCCAGTACCTGGCTTGCGCTTTGCGGCAAGCCATCCAGGCACGCCGATACTTTGCTGCTAGCCTCTGCGGCATCGGCATGATCAACAAAAACACGCATGTCTTGCCCCAGCACTTCCATTTGCGGAAACTGCAAGCCCAGACGGCGCACGGCCTCTACCTGCTGGTTAGCTTGCACGCAGCTGGTGCTGATAATACAGCCACTGGCCATGGTTTTAATCTGTTCCGGGTCGCCGGAGGCGAGTATCTTGCCGGCGTGCATCAACGATACACGGTGAAAGCGGCTGGCCTCATCCATATACGCGGTCGAGACCAGCGCTGTGATCCCTTTTTCTTTCAGCAGGCGCGCCAGAATGCTCCAGAACTCACGCCGCGATACCGGGTCAACGCCGGTGGTGGGTTCATCCAGTATCACTAGTTTTGGCTCATGAATCAGGGTGCAGACCAGCCCGAGTTTTTGCTTCATGCCGCCCGACAGGTTTTTCATGGGCCGGTCGCGAAAACGTTCCAGCCTGGTGCTGCGCAACAGCGCTTCTTTGCGCGTCGTCAGCTCTTGCCTGGAAAGCAGGCGCAAGCCGCAGAAGTAATCGATATTTTCCTCGACCGACAAATCACCATACAGATTTTGCCCCAAGCCTTGCGGCATCAGACCGATTCTGCCTTTGACCTGCTCGCAGGCTTTTTCAGAATCGAGCAAGCAGCCAAACACCCTCAAATCGCCGCCATCGTGCGCCAGCACGCCGGCGACCGCTTTCAGCAGGCTACTCTTGCCAGCACCGTCGGGGCCGATCAGTCCATAAATTTCACCCGGCTGCACCTGCAGATCAATACCGTCCAGCGCCAGACTATCGCCATAGCGTTTGACCAGTGCTCGGGCATCCACCACCAAGCCGCCGTTGGCAGCATTGACAGCATTGACAGCATTGACAGCATTGACAGCATTGGCAGCGTTGGCGGGAACATCCGCAGAGATGCTCACAGATGCGTTTGCCGCTGTGTTTGCCGCTGTGCCTTCAGCCACTTTTACTGGCGACAGCATGGCCGCCATCTTTGAGATAAAGCTCATTTCCAGCTAGGCTTTTGCCACGCCACGGCGTCTTTCCAGCGGATGACGGCATCTGCCGGCAAGCCCGGGGTCAGGCGATGTTCGGGGTTGTTGTCGATGGCCAGTTTCACCGCATACACCAGCTTCACGCGCTCGTCTGTGGTTTGCACTTCCTTAGGCGTAAATTCAGCCCTTGACGCAATGAAACTGACCTTGGCGCTATAAAACTGATCCGGCTGCGCATCGGTATAAATTCTGACCGGCAAGCCCAGACGCAACTGGCCAATTTTCGATTCCGGTACATAGACCTTCAGATGCAGAGTATCCAGATTCACCATATCGAGGATAGAACTGCCTGGCATGACCACTTCACCCGGTTCGCGCAAACGTGCCAGCACCACTCCGCTGGCAGGTGCCTTGATGACCAGATCACCCAAGACTGAATTGGCCTCGGCCACTGCCGCGGCAGCCCGGTCACGCTGGGCTTGCAGGGCACTGATATCTTGTTGCCGGGCCTTAACTTTATCATTGCCCAGCGTCGCCTGTGACACACCTTGCCTGGCGCGGCTGACGGCTTCTTGTGCCGCTTGCATATCGGCTTGCGCTACTTGCCAGGCCAGATCGGCTTGCTCGGCCCGATGGCGCTCTATCACGCCGCGCTCAAACAAGTCTTTATGCCTTAACGCATCGCGCCGGGTTTGCTGCTCGACCGCGCTGGCCTTGGCCCACATGGCCTGCGCCTGGCTAACTCCGGCAGCGGCCACGCTGACGGCCATCGGCACTTCTTTTTGCGTGACGTCGAGCGATTCTCTGGCCCCGCGCAATTGCGCATCGGTGGCATTGAGCACTTGTCTGGCTTGCTCGACACGGGACTGGAAGGTAGCATCTTCCAGCTGCGCCACCACGCTGCCAGCGCTGACCGTATCACCTTCTTTGGCGAATATTTTCACCACCCTGCCAGGATATTTGGCGGCCGCCACGATGCGCTCGCCCTCAATGCGGCCGCTGGCAGCGATCAAGCCGTCAGGCAGTTTCCGGCTTTGCGCCAGGTAATAAAAAAAACCCGCCACGATCACGATCGCGGCCACGCCCAGTAAACCCGGGCCTATCAATTGACGTTTATTTTGCATCATTCTTCCCGGAAAAATTATAGTTGGCCGCTGGCATACTGCAACTGCAAACGCGCCCATTCTCTGTCATAGATGGCATTGTCGCGATTAGAGAACGCTTGCAAACGGCGGGTTTCGGCATCCAGCACCTCGCTATTGGGTGCCAGACCGGAGCGATACCGTTCCCGCGCCAATGCCAGGGTTTCCTCTGCCTGTTCGGTCGCTTTACGTACCAACTGCAACCGCGCATTGGCCTCTTGCTGGGTTAGCCACGCCTGGCGCACCTGCAGCGCAATTTTTTCTCTGGTATCCAACGCCATTTCGTGAATAGCCTCGGCCGTCGCCGTTAATTGCGATGCCTGATGACGGATCAAGCCACCGTCAAACAGTTCCCACTTCATCACAATGCCGACCCACCAGCCTTTATCTTCAGCCAGATAGCGGTTTTCCAGCTTGCTCCAGCCAGCGCTGATACCGAGCTGGGGCAAGTGGCCGGCAGCAACGCTGGCCGCCTGCTGTTGATAAGCCAGACCCTGTCGGTCGAGCTCTTGCAACTCTTTGCGCTGAACCGTAGCGGTATTGAGTAAATACGCTAAACCGGCGGCGGGTTGCTGCGTCGGCGTTCCAGTGTCGACAATATCGACAACATCGACAATCTCGACCCGGCTGTCATACGCCCTGCCCAGCCAGCGGTTATACCCGGCCCTGGCCAGCGCCAGCGCGTTATCGGCCTGTAAGCCGAGTTGCTGCGCGCTCGCCAGCGCGACCTGGGAAGCGAGTAAATCATGGCGCGCCACATAACCCTGATCAAACAACGCCTGCACATCACTCACATGTTTGCTGACGGCGGCAATATGGCTGGCGGCAACACTGGTGGCATGCGTGGCACGCAGCACCGCCAGGTACGATTGTGCAATCGCCAGTTTCAGATCACTGCGGGTCTGTTCAGTCTTTGCCTGCAGCGCCTCTGCTTGCGCCTGGGCGGCAGCGATACCGGAAGAAATTTTTCCGCCGGTGTACAAAGGGGCAGCTATCGAGACACCGCCAAAGTAGGCTGAATCTTGGGCAAACGGCAGGCTTGCCCCTTTTAAAAACGCCAGAGCGGGAAGATTGATTTTGGCAGCGGGTTCGGTTTCGGTGCGTAAATAGCCTGATTCCAGGGTTATTTTCGGTAAATAGCTGGCTTGTGCTGCAGCCACCTGATAGCCGCCCGCCAGCTCTCTATTGTGCGCAGCAGCAAAAACATGATCACGCGCCAAGGCAACCTCCCAGGCCTGCGCCAAAGTCTCGGCCGCCACCGCGCTTGGCGAGCATGTGGCCAGATTCAATAATGCAGCGCACATCAGACCGGCAACGTTCCGGAGTACCTGGGTGCCAAGCTGCGCATTGAGTTTGCTGTTGAGTTTGCGGGTGAGTTGCCTTGCGGGCCTAAGCGCCCGCTCGTCTTGCGTCAGAGATGCAGACAGATATCTGTAAAAATACGCCATGAGGTCACCACAAAAAAAGATTATCATTAGTATATTGCTGCATTCGCACATTTGAATTGATCCGGATCAATTCCACCCAAGTTGTTCTTTGTCACAATAAAGAGCAAACAATTAAGGATACGCAGATGAAGACGAAACAAACTAGCCTTGCTACACCGGTTGCGGCCGCGGCTGCAAACGCAGATGAGCCTCATCACATCTGCTATCTGACCGGGGAAGAAGCCCAGCTCAACCCCTTGGATATGGCATTACAAAACCAGATCGCCAAATTCACCGCCGGCGTCTCGCCTACCAGTGTAACCCTGGCATGGCTGGACTGGGCCATGCATCTGGCGTCCTCACCGGGTAAACAAATGGAGTTACTGGCCTTGCTCAAAAAGCAATCGCTGGAATGGCCAGAGTTCATGCGCAAAAGCTTGCCGGTCATTAATACCAGCAAAGAAGCCGAAGTCAGCAGCGCCAGCAAAGTGAGTGAAGATCAGTTAAAAGACACACGTTTTCTTCATCCTGGCTGGAATAACTGGCCGTTTAACGCCATGAGCAGATCGTTTTTGCACAACGAACAGTTCTGGCAAGCGGCCACCACCAAGGTGCGCGGCATGTCGGCCCATCACGAATACGTGGTCAATTTCATTTCCCGGCAACTGCTCGATATCGCGTCCCCCTCGAATTATCCCTGGCTGAACCCAGAAGTGATTGAGGCGACCAAGGACAGCGGTGGCAAAAATCTGCTTTCAGGTGCGGCTCACTGGATGCAGGACGTGGGACTCGATGTCAATGGCGCAAATGCGGGCAATGCCGGTAAAGCGCATGCGACCAAACAACTGGCTTACGAGCCTGGCCGCGATGTGGCGGTGACACCGGGCAAAGTGGTGTTTCGCAACCATTTAATCGAGCTGATACAGTATGCGCCGCAGACCAGCAAAGTCTTCGCCGAACCGATTCTGATCGTGCCTTCCTGGATCATGAAGTATTACATCCTTGATCTGTCCCCGCATAATTCGATGGTGCGTTTTCTGGTCGAGCAAGGTCATACCGTGTTCATGATTTCCTGGAAAAATCCGGGTAAGGAAGCGCGTGATCTGGGTATGCATGACTACCTCGATAGCGGCTTGTTTGCAGCGCTGGCGGAAGTTGCTCACATCACGCATAAAAAACCGGTGCATGCGGTCGGTTATTGTCTTGGTGGTACCCTGTTGTCGATGGGCATCGCTGCCATCGCCAGAGACGCGGCATTAGGGACAACAGAGAACGTCCCGCCGATTAAAACCGTCAGCTTACTGGCGGCACAAACCGACTTTAGCGAACCGGGCGAACTTGGCCTGTTTATCGACGAAAGTCAGCTCGCGATGTTAGATGCCCAAATGTGGGAACAAGGCTATCTGGCGGGCGAGCAAATGGCCGGTTCATTTCAGATTCTCAATTCACGTGATTTAATCTGGTCCAAGATCATGCGTGAATATCAGCTTGGCACGCGCACGGCGCCAAACGATCTGATGTCTTGGAACGCCGACACGACCCGCATGCCTTACCGTATGCACAGTGAATACCTGAAACATCTGTTTTTGCACAATGATCTGGCCGAGGGCCGGTACGAAGTCAACGGTCACGCCATCGCACTTAACGATATTCATGTCCCGATGTTTGTCGTGGGCACGGCACGCGATCACGTGTCGCCATGGCGCTCGGTGTACAAGATTCATCTGCTGACCGATGCCCCTATCGACTTTGTACTTGCCTCGGGTGGGCATAACGCCGGTGTCGTCTCTGAACCTGGCCATGCCCGCCGCAGTTACCAGCATCTGCCAAGCGACCAACGCAGCAAGACCTACAATGACCCTGATTCATGGTTACGCGCCGCCAGCACGGAACAAGGGTCATGGTGGACGCATTGGCATCAATGGCTGGCCCAACAATCAAGTGCCGACAAAATCAAAGCCTTGCACCCCTCTGAGAAATTAGAGTTAGGTAATGCGCCAGGTACCTATGTCTTTGAAAAATAAGCCACAGGGCTGAAACACTGCCAGCAGCAGCGGTATGCAGGGCATCTTGTTGTACCGCTGCCAACCCGGGCTGAATGCTAAATTTCGGGCAAATCCATGGATAAATTTCTGGTCAAACTTACGCTAGATTATATGCTTATGGCAGATAGCACTTGCTCCCGAGGTCAATGGCGGCGATCAGAAAAAAGTAAAAAAAGCATTGGTGAATTTTGCCAGCGCGGCTGCCGGCAAATGGTTAATGCCGGCGGCGGCACGGCGCCCGCCACCACCGGTGAACGCCCCGCAGAAT
>JBBQNW010000118.1:0-9015 GCA_038330335.1 Burkholderiales bacterium
ATTTTTGCGTACCCGACACCCTGAATACCCGGATAATGCTGATCCAGATTCAAGCCTGCCACATAATCACGAAATTCGTTTCGCCCCACTCGGCCGGAAGCAGCAAACAAGCTTTGCGCACCAAGTAATACTTGCTCGTAGATTTGCATGCGATGCACGATCGAGGCATTGCTCTGGCTGGCTAAGTCTTCAAATTTTCCAATGACCTGATGTGCCGCTCTTTCACGTTCGTGAACATACAGCTGGGCGGTGAATCCCAATCCCAGAATCAGGACAAACAAGGCCAGCCAGCGATCGATGTATCGGCACGGCCCGCTTGCCTGCGGATTAAAACACCGCATTAAGCATGAGGATAGACGGCGAGCGGTGCCAGGTATGTTCATTTGCATTGCCATTACCAACTGATTTTTCCAATGAGACTTTTTGCTTGATTGCTGATTGTCCATGGTCTTGTTATAGGGGAAGACAGCAGGCTTAAGGACTGCGCCATTTTTCTACGGATTTGTCTGATAAACCTGATGCCTTGAGCACATGACGCCTTGCGACAGGTTTGGTGGCACTCATTTGCATGGCGACGGCGGCTTGCTTTCCGAGTCTAGTCACGCTGACAAGCTTTACATTACCGCTGGGATGATCGTTGCCGGTAGCACCGGAATCCACCAAGGCCGGACTGACACCCTGCTGCAATGTAAAAATACTGACTACATCGACCAGGGTTGCCGCCTGATCCTGCAAGGACTGCGCGGCTGCTGCCGCCTCTTCCACCAAAGCCGCGTTTTGTTGGGTAACGTCATCCATTTGCATAATGGCTTGATGTATTTGTTCAATGCCATCGCTTTGTTCGATACTGGCGTTAGTTATATCGCCGATGATGTGCGTTACTTTGGCAATACTAGCGACGATGTCATTCATCGCGTCGCCTGTCTGGCTGACCAGTATTTTTTATTCAGGCTACCAATATGGTCCATACGGCCGACAGCAACTGCCAGCAAGAGCAGCATGGGTGTCGTGAGTATCGTGAGTATTTGTATGACCCCGAAACCAAGGCCCAGACGCACACCGATCTTCATATTTGCCAATGCCATTTCATTCATCCTGAGTACATTATTTATCACCACACAACAATCATTGGCAGCGGCGCCATTGACTGATATCAGACAGGGCAACGACTCTCGTTTACCTCGATATGCCGGCACCAGACGACACTATCTGAGACTATCTGAGACTATCTGCTATTGCCTAGAATAGTCCTCCCTGGCAACATAGAACAGCGGGGAAGGTGGATACTTGTGTAGGGGATTGCCAGACAGTTTCCTGTAGGAAAATTCCTATAGGAAACACGTAACAGTTACGTAACAGCCACGTGATAGCCTGATCTGCGCGGCCGACTGTCAAGCCAGCCATATCGATGCACAGTGGATGCAAGATCAGAGAAATACTGTGACGACAATAGAATTACGGGAAATGAAAAAAAATGACTGCCACCAAGAAGAGAATGAACACCCTCTAATTGAGCGCTGATTTGCAGCAAGGCCTACATCACCAGGCCGTTTTGGCTGGCATAACGGGTCAGATCGGTATTCGTTTTCAGCCCCATTTTTTCCAGGATACGGGCACGGTAAGTGGTAACGGTACTTGGACTGAGGTGCAATAAGCTAGCAATCTTGACCAAACTCTCGCCACAGGCAATCAGTTTCAATACTTCCAGTTCGCGATCAGATAAGGCCTCATGCGCGGCAATGCGTCCACCTCCAAGCATGTCGGCAAATTGCTCCCCCAAGCTGGGGCTGACGTACTTTCCCCCTGCCGCCGCCTTGCGCACCGCTTCGATCAAGGTCGCCTCAGGGCTGTTTTTTGTCAGATAACCTGCTGCGCCAAGTTTGAGCGCGCGGACTGCATAGACGTCTTCGGAATACATGCTCAACATCAAGACAGCCAGTTTTGGCTGTTGCACTTTGAGTATTTTCAGCAGCTCAAGACCATTTTTTCCTGGCATAGAAATATCGACCAGGGCAACATCGATCTCATGTAACTGGACTAACCGCAGCGCCTCCTGGGCGTTTTCGGCTTCTGCAACGACACAGATATTTTCTGCGGCACTTAACATCATGCGCACGCCGTTACGCACCATGGCGTGATCATCGACCAACAACACCCTGATCTTTTCTTCATGCATTTGGTGTCTCCGGTTCTTCAAACACTTCAGATATTTCTAATGGCTCCAGCGGCAAGCGTAATACAGCAAGGGTGCCATGCACGCTGGCATTAATAATTTTTAATTCACCGTGGCATTGCTGAGCCCGTTCATACATACCGATAATTCCCCATGATTTTTCGCCGAGTATCTGGCTCGAATCGATTCCTTTACCGTCATCTTCGACCTCGATACGAATCCATGCCGGTTCGCGGCTGGCACGAATCTCTACCTTCGAGGCTTCAGCGTGGCGTATCACATTCGTGGTCAATTCTTGAACAATCCGGAAAGCGCCGGTACTTACCATGCCGTCCAACTCAAGATCCACCAGATTTTCGTCAATCACACAGCTGCAAAGTAGCTCTGTGCGTTGCGCGATTTGCCCGGTATACCACTCCAACCCCGCCCACAGTCCCAACTGATCGAGTACGCTGGGACGTAACTCGGTAATCATCCTACGCACGGTATCAATCGCCTGGTCGGCCATCGCCGATGCCTCTGACAACACCTGATCCTCAGGTGCCCCGGCACGGCTTGCCCGCCCTATCACGACCGATAAATAGGATTTAATCCCGTGCAGCAAACCGCCCAGATCATCGTGAATTTCTCTGGCGATACGCTTTCTTTCGTTCTCTTTCAGGCTCATCTGATGCGCAGACAATTCACGCAGTTGTTCCGCAGCATGGCGCAGCGTCAATTCCAGTTTCTTTTGTTCGGTAATATCCCGGCGAATGGCAAAATACTGCCGCGCCTTACCACCGGCATCCAGAAACGGCACCAGGGTGGTGTCGACCCAGTAATAGGAGCCATCTTTCGCAAGGTTCTTAATTTCACCCTTCCACACCTGCCCTTGCGAAATCGTGCGCCACAACTCACGGATAAAGGCTTTTGAATGATGAACGGAGTTGATGAGTCTATGGTTCTGACCAATCAGCTCATCGCGATGATATTGCGATACCGCACAAAATTTATCATTCACGTACGTAATCATCCCCAGTGCATCGGTAATGTCGACGATCGCATGTTCATCCAGAGCCAGTTCCAGATTACGTATTTTGGTAAAAGCGGCTCTCAGGCGCAAATCTTCCTGCACCCGCTCGGTGACGTCTGAATACGTACCGATCATGCGGGAGGCATTTCCTGCTGCATCGCGCGTGACGACCCGGCCACGCGTCAATATCCACTTCAAATGACCATCTTTATCCAACACTCGGTGCTCATTCTTGTAGTAGGCTGCGGTTCCGTTCAGATATTGCTGTACCGCACCGATCGCCTGCGCCCTGTCATCGGGATGTACACGCTCTTTCCATTCGGCCAGCGTATTGCCGATTTCGTCTTCGGTAAAACCAAGGATCTCTTTTGAGCGTTGACTGAAAAACAGGCTGTTGGCCGCGATATCACAATCCCAAAGTCCGTCGCCAGACCCTTCTACGGCAAACTTCCAACGCTGCTCGCTGTCGGTTAACGCTGCCTCGGCCCGTTTCCGCTCAGTGATATTTCTAAACGAAGTATGAATCGCCTGCTCGTTATCATACAAAATAGAAGTGCTCTGCACCTCTGCATCGATGCTCACGCCATCAAGCCTGAGCAACTTCTGCTCGAGCAAAGAAGTGTTCAGATCATACTCGGTAAGCAACTTCAGCCGTTCGGTCACGATAGGATGAAAATCCGGGTGAACCAGGCTGATGATGCTGCGTCCGACAAGCTCCTGAGCGGATGCCGCACCAAACATCAGCGCCGCCGCCGGATTCGCATAAATAATAATCCCGGCCTTATGCACTACAATCGCCTCGGGCGACCATTCAACCAAAGTTCTGAAACGCTCTTCACTGTGCTGCAATGCCAGCTCGTCCTGCTCACGCGCATCGAGCATCCGGTTAAATTGTTGTATCGTTTCCACTAATTCTTTCGGCCCGGCAACAGCAATGCGACAGGTCAGATCACCGGCAGCTATCCGGTTTGCGGTTTGCGATGCCAGTTGTAAGGGGCCAGTAATACGGCGTGCGAAAAAAATTGCTAACAACACGCCACTCATGGCGATGAATAAGCTTAAAAAACCTTGCAACATGACCTGCTGTCTTTGTTCAGCCAGCCAGCCAGATGCTGATTGCGTCGCGACAACACGCCAGCCCGTGTCACCGACAGCCACGACTGAGACGACTCGGGTAGCGGCACTCGCCTCACCAGCGGCACCGAGCGAGCGGGCACCCTGCATGCCTTGATCAGGCATTACCACGGCATTGAGATCAGAAAAGGGCATTCCTATCTGCTCCTGGCTATGCTGACTGTGCGCCACCACGACGCCATTTCGGGCAATCATCGCCAATGTCATCCCGGCAGGAAGTGAAGCACCGTCAGGCAACAGAGGAAACCTCGCCAGATCCAAAGATAAGGCGATAGCACCATTAAATTGAGCAGCGGCATTTTTGAGCGGTGCGGCCAGAACCGCAACCATTTTCCGGCTCAGTGCGCCGCGTTGCGGACCCGACAAATACAGTTGATTAGATTTCTTAAGCTCGACAAAGGCATCTAAGTTGGCGAACGAGATCGCTTGTTGCGCCGGCGCCGGCAGATCCAGCACCGAGCATAGCAACATGCCGTTTTTGTCTAGCGTGACAATATTTGCCAGACGCGGCAATACTTTACTCATACCGTTGAAAACCGGATCGCATTTATGTTGGTCGGCGTTTTGGCCAGTGCTGCGAAACGCCAGCGCCTGCAACATTTCGCGTGCATCATTAATAATGCGATAACTATCGGCGGCGGCAATCTCGGCAAAATGTCTTGCGTTGTTGACACCCTCGGCCAGTTCATGTTGCTGACGCTCATATAACGAATACGCCAGCAAAGCCGCCATGGGAATTCCCAGAGACAGCATTAAGATCAGAAGAGCTTGCCGTATGGACCAGGAACCGGCGTTTGCAATAGATGTTGACATAAAAATGAATAAAAATTAGCAGGCAGAAAATGCATTGCGGTTTCGGACCGACAGATTCATTCCGTACCGAAAAAAGCGTCAAAACGGCTACCGGTGAAGTGGCTATCCACACGATCATTCATGCAGAAACCTTGCTTGGGTGTTGTTTGGATTGTGCCGGGATTGTGCCCGTATTTTGGCTCACTTTCGGCTCGATTTCGGTTTATTTATCCAGCCCGCGTTCCACTGCGTAGACCGCTATTTGTACGCGGCTACTCAGACTAAGTTTTTTTAAAATATTTTGCACGTGAATCTTGACCGTGCTTTCAGCCACATTCAAATTGCGGGCGATTTCTTTGTTGCTCTCGCCACGCGCCACACAGACCATCGTCTCGCGTTCGCGCGGAGTTAATTTTTCTTTTTCCGCAGGTTGTGGCATATTCATTCCGCTGCGAAATTGCATCACCAGTTTCGCAGTCATGGCGTCAGCGATAACAGGTTCGCCAGCGGCGGCGCGTTGAATAGCCTGCGTCAGGTAATCGGCTTCGATATTTTTTAACAAGTACCCTCTGGCACCATTTTTTAGCGCAGTGCTCAGGTCCTCTGCTTCTTCTGATACTGTCAGCATCAGCACCGCCACCTCGGGCATGTCTTCCACGATGAGTTGCATGGCCTCAAGACCGGACAAACCTGTCATATTTAAATCCATTAACACAACATCCGGGCGTAGCTGTTTGGCTCTTTTGACGCCTTCCAAACCGTCCGAGGCTTCACCAACAATCTCAAACTCGGGGTTTCTTTGCAACAGCAGCTTCATGCCACTGCGAAAAAGCGTATGGTCGTCGACCAGTAATATTTTTATTGTCATGCCTGTTTTCCAAAATAATTTTATCGATGTGATGCCATCCCGATGCCGGCATCTGAATGGCATATCGTTTGATAAGCGCTCCGGATCAGGCGACCAGCCGTTCCTGGCGCAATAGTTGCAAGGATATCGTGGTACCGGCGCCAACTGCGCTCTGTATCGTAAATTGTGCAGAAAGCCGTTCAGCGCGTTCCCGCATGATATGCAAACCTACGTGTCCATCGCCTTTTTCTTGTACATTTTCTTCGGAAAAACCACGTCCGTCGTCGGTAATCGTCAGTCTGAAATCTCTTTCATTTTCAACCTTGACCCTGACCTCGCTGGCATCGGCATGTTTGCGCACATTAGACAATGCCTCCTGCAAAATAAACAACACCTGCAATTGCTGCTCAGGCGCAACTGGTGCGCCGCTACCGATAAATACTATCTCGCTGTGCACACCGGTCTGACGTTGGAACTTGCTCAGGACATTGCGCATCTCCGATTCCAGATCATTGTCTTGCAGTCGGGTACGAAAATTGAGTAATAATTCTCTGACGTCTTCATAACTTTCTTCTACCCCGGCACGTAACAAAGGGGCAATATCTTCTATCTCTTGCAGATCCTTGCGCTTGAGTGAATCTTCCAGCATCTGCACCTGCAAATTAAGAAAGTTCAGCCCCTGTGCAATACTGTCATGCAAGCCCTGCGCTAATAAATTACGCTCCTGGGATACCGCAAATTCTTTTTCTTTTGCGATAAGACGCTGGTTTTCTATCGCTACGCCAAGATTTTTTCCTAAGGTTTCTAATAGACGACACTCTTCACTACTGATCGCACGTTCGGTTTTAAAGTGCAGCGAAAAACTGCCTATGGCTTGTTCGCGCGCCAGAATTTGAAAAACCGCTATCGAAAAAAAGCCTTCTTCCTGGCAACGAAAACGTTTGACCTGGTTCATCTTGCGGAAGTCCCGCACTAAAATAACGCCTTGATTGACGGCAGCGCCACACAGACAATCATCGGTTTTAATACAATGCTCCTCCTCGACCATTTTTTCAGAGATTCCCTCATGCACGGTAATGTGCATGTTATCGAGCTGATTATCCAAAATACGCACGGTACCGCCGTCGGCATTAATGCGTTGCATGATGCGGTGCAAAAACCCCCGGCATAGCGCTTCGATCGCATGTGGCCCTGCCAGAAAACCGGCAACTTCGTAGAGCGTACTCATCTCATGATTTTGCGATTGCAACTTTGCTGTTTTTTCTTGCACCCGGTCTTCTAGCGTCCGGTGCACCGTTTGCACACGATCCGCCATTTGATTAAATGCCTGTGCCAATACCCCGAATTCATCTTCAGTCTCTATCGGCAAACGCACACTAAGATCGTCTTTTGACATGCGTGCAATCCCCGCTTGCATGCGCGTGACCGGTCCAACGATCCACAAATACAATAGATAAAGCAAGGTGACGCTGGCCGCCAGAGACAGGAAAATCAAAGTGGTCTGGCATAACCTGAGCCACGTTGTTTTTTCTGATAATTCGACTTCCACCAGTGAAACAAGTTGGTTAATACTTTCGACGAAAGACGGTAACGCATTGACATATTGTGTTATTGCCTGTTGCCTCCCCTGATCGGTCGTTTCTTTCATGGCATGGATCGCAAAGATTTGCATACGTTGCTGCCAGTCACTCTGGACTATGCGCATCTGCTTAAGAATCGGCGAGGTAGAGGGCAAAAACAAGGGGCGTTTCGCATCACCGGCTTGTAATTCGGCCAGCGTGCTGTTGAATTGGGCAAGCTCTTGCAACGCGCTAGTGCGACTGACATGCTCCAGCACTACTGCCAGACGATATGACCGCACCCTTAAGCTACCCGCTTCATTGATCGCGGCGGCACCGCCTTCTAGTTGCCATGACAACAGCAGCGTATAGCCAATCGCCAGCAGAGTCAGTGCCAAACCGATCAGGGTGGTGAGTAAAATTCGAAAAGTAAGACGTTTGCCGATCGGCAAACTATGGTCGGGATTCATGAGAAGAGCGTCACTAGTGAGAGGTTAACGGTAGTGTAGACGTTTTCCGTCCGCTTCAACACTAACTTAGCGATAGTATCAAGAGCGACATCTAATACTACCTGAGCTCATGCGGTATTCCCAGCGGGCAGACCATCGGCAAAAACGTATCCGAGCGTTCAGAATAAGCCAGTAATGCGCCGTTGCTCATATCAAAATACCAGCCATGCAATGCAATTTCCCCACGTTGTTCGCGCTCGGCTATCCACGGGAAACCGCGTAAATTATTGAGCGACATGATGATCGCACCAAGTTCGCAGGCGCGATTTTGCTCTTCGACCGAACAATTACCCAATTGTTGCAATACTTGCTGCTTTACCGGCTCAACAATTTTCATCCAGCGACCGATAAAGTCCAATGTGCGCGTCGGTTGGTAACCTTGCATTAACGCGCGTATACCACCGCATTTTTCATGCCCCATCACGATGACACGCTTCACATTCAGCGCCTCAACGGCAAACTGTATCGCCGCACTGACACCTTGCTGATAGCCCAGTTCGTTGCATGGAGGAACCAGATTGGCAACGTTTCTGATCACAAAAATATCACCGGGGTCGCAATCGAGTAATAAAGCAGGATCGACCCGGGAATCGCAGCAACCGATTAACAGGGTCGTTGGTTTTTGGCCATTATTTAATTTATCGTAAAGGGTCGCCTCGCCGGAAAAATACTTACTTTGAAAACGTTGAAACCCTTCAATAAAATGCGAAATATTTTGAATCGTCATATCAGCCTCCGGTTTGCGACATAAAGCGAATGATTTTATGCTTATTTTCGTTGAACTCATGGCGTTCTGGCTTGAGTTCAATCGCATGACGTATGACCACTTCCAAATCGGCATCGCTAATACCCGCGCGTAACAGGGGGCGTAATTCACATTTTTCTTCTTGTCCGAGGCACATGTACAGCGTGCCATCGACGGAAAGCCGTACCCGGTTACACGTTGCGCAAAAATGCTGGCTGATCGGTGAGATAAAACCAATGGTGCC